>JAAXGQ010000006.1:3346-42115 GCA_012271265.1 Vicinamibacteraceae bacterium | reverse complement strand
CGCCCTGACGTATCGAGCGCCGAACCCCATGGAGCGCCGGCGTCCTCGCCGGCCTCAATCCGGCGCTCCCGCTCTCCACACCGCTTCTCCAAGAGGCGGACATTTTCGGTTGACATTGATAACTCGAAGGTGCGGCGCAGGGCCGGCGAGGACGCCGGCGCTCCATACGGCGCAAGGCCGGCGAGGACGCCGGCGCTCCATATGCCCTTGCGGTGCCCGAGGCGGAGACCGCCCGAACCCTCTTCGCGAAAGAGCGCCGTTAGCGTTAGTCCGGATCTGACGGCTAACGGGCCGGGCCGTCAGGGACGGTCTTCTTCGGTCTCGGGTTCGGGGAGGTAGCTGGCGTCCGGAAGGTAGCGAACCAGCCACTGCTCGCTGCTGCGGGTGACCCCGGCGAGCCGCGCCATGACCTCCTGCGCCCCTTCGGCGCCGAGGGCGCGGATCATGGGCGAGCCCTGGTCGAGGGCGGCGAAGTTGCCCACGTGGAAGAAGTGGACGTAGCCGGCCTCGCCCCCGAGGGTGATGGCGCCGGAGCGGTGGTGCATGTCCGCTTCGGCAAAGTGCGGCAGCACCTCCTCGGCCATCACCCGCAGGTAGTCCTGTTCGCGCCCGGGAACGACGAACACCAGCTGGACCAGCGTGAGGGATGGCTCCTCGTCCTCGGGCAGTGCGTGGTCGATCTGCGGTGTGGCGCGCAGCGCGAGAGATGTCCTGCCGGTCACCACCCGCTCGACGCGGCTTTCGACGCCGACCCGCTCGGCATCGGCCCGGCCGGGACGGTCCAGCCCGGAGAACGCCTCGAGCGGCGTCATGATCAGGAACCGGTAGGCGTCACCAAAGACCGCCGTCCGGCTCACGTTGCGCCAGGGAACGCCTGCCTCTTTTTCCAGGGCGGCAAGCTCGCGTTGCGCGACAAGGAACTCGTCCACCAGCCTCGGCTCGACATCGACCACTGTCATCCGGATCCACGGCGGTGGTGGGTCCTGCGCCAAGGCGAGATTCGGGGCGGCGAACGCGGTCAGCAGAAAGGCGACCGCTGTCCACCGCCCCGCCTGCTGGTGGGGCTCGGAAGTCAGCACGAAACGCAGTTGTTGTTGTTCTTCGAGCCCAGGCTTTCGAGGAGCGCCACGGTCTCCGGGATCGGCGAAACCCGCTGCACCGGACCGTTGGCCATGTCGGCCGTGGTCTGTCCGCGCCGGCTCACCGCCGTCACGTCGCCGCCCTTTTCCACCAGGTAGAGGATGAGGTCGTTGTCGCCCCGGGCAGCGGCATGGTGGATTGCGTTGTAGCCGTTGTGGTCCCGCTGGTTGACGTCGGCGCCGTGGTCGACCAGGTACTCGACGGCTGCCATCCAGGCGTCCGGAGCATGCCGGTGGGCGTTCCCGGCGAAGCCTTCCCCATAGCCCACACCGGAGGCGGCGTGGATCGGGTAGACCCCCGGGCCGCCCGCCTTGTACGGGGGCAGGCCGGACGGATCCGGTCCCATCCGGGTCAGGTCGGTGGGGACCCACAGGCCCGGCGCCGCCGGAAGCACGGAGAGCGTGGTCTTCTTGTCGTTGTCCGCGGACGTTCCGCCCCGGCGCCGGCGCGGCTCGGGCGCGAGGGTCGGGATGTTCGGATCCGCCCCGAACTCGGCCAGGAGGCGCATCGCCGGCACGTCCGTCGCGTACGCCGCCCGCCAGAAGGCGGTCGCCCCGTTCGTGTTCACAAGGCCGCAGTTCGAATTCCCGCAGCCGCTGTAGACCATGTACCAGGGGTGCTTCGTGATCCGGACGTTCGGGTCCGCGCCGGCTTCGAGAAGCGCCCGCATGACGTCGAGATAGGACGCCTTCTGGAAGCCGTGCTCCTGCGGCTGGGGGAAGCGGGTGCGCGGCTGCCACTCCGCATTCACCGCCGCCCAGAGTGGTGCGACGCCGTTTTCGGTCGCGGCCACGTTGGGATCGGCGCCCCGCTCGATGAGAAGCAGAGCGAGATCGAAGTGGGCGTTCACCGTCGCCATCAGGAGGGGCGTGGTTCCGTCGCTCGCCGAGGGCTGATTGATGTCGGCGTCTCCGTCGAGCAGCGCCGTGACGGAGTCCGCGTACCCCTGCCGGGCCGCGTGCAGGAGAGCCGTCAGTCCCCCCTTGGCCTTGACCTGCGGCATCCGGAAGCGGAAGAACGGATCGTTGCTCCCGTCGATCTTCGGGACTTCACCGGCGAGGTAGAAGTCGCGCGCCGCGAGCACTGCCGCTTCGATCTGAGTCGGCCCCGGCGTCGCCCCGCCGGAGCTGAACGCCTTCAGCACGGCCTGCTGGCGATCGCGGGCGCCCCGGGCGAGCAGGAAGTCATCCATCAGGTCGATGGTCTTCGAGGTCGCGGCCGGATCGGCTCCCCGCTCGAGCAGGGTGCGGATGGCGTACACGCGGTCGCGGGAAGCGGCGAAGGTGAGCGGCGTCTGCTCCCACGTGCCCTCGCGGGCGTTCACTTCGGCGCCGTAGTCGAGCAGCGCGGCGATCGCGTCCACGCTGCCGGCGGCAGCGGCCAGATGGAGCGCAGTCACGCCGTTCGCACTCCTCGCTCCGGGGTCGGCCCCGGCGGCGAGCAGCAGGTCCACGACCTCGGACTGGCCGGCTTCGCTGGCGACCAGCAGCGGCGTGTAGGCGCCGATACGGGTCACCGCGTCCACGGTGGCGCCAGCCTGGGTCAGCGTGCGGACGAGTTCGGCGTCGCCCCGGGACGCGGCCCAGTGCAGGGCGGACATGCCGTCACCGTGGGCGGCGTTCGCGTCCTCGCCCTCGGCCAGGAGGGTCCGAACGGCGACGAGGTCCCCCACGCGCGCGGCGTCGGCGACCGGGGCGGCCACCGGCGGCGCGGTGATTCCCGCGGTCGCCAGGAGGAGCAGGGCCGCGGCCAGAGCGCCGAGGCGACGGGAGTTTTCGATGCGGCGCACGGGTTCTCTCCTTGCCGGGACGGCGGCTAGTCGGTATCGAGCGGGGAGGCGTTCAGCTCCAGGGTTCCGTTGCTGTCGCCGAAGGAATCCATCTCGAGCCCCATCGACTGCAGCAGGGCGAGCATCGCGTTCGCCATCGGGGTCCCGTCCGCAGCCTTCACGTGGATGTTCCCGGTGAGGTT
Organism: Vicinamibacteraceae bacterium; assembly: GCA_012271265.1. Classification (GTDB taxonomy): domain Bacteria; phylum Acidobacteriota; class Vicinamibacteria; order Marinacidobacterales; family Marinacidobacteraceae; genus JAAXGQ01. The sequence continues at coordinate 39,004 of JAAXGQ010000006.1, read as the reverse complement.
GCCGTTCGCCCGGCCGAGCAGGATCAGCGGGCAGCGACGGTGGTTGTGGATGTTCGCGTCAGCCATCGGCGAGCCCCATATGACCGCCGTCTTGTCGAGGAGCGATACGCCGCCCTCGGTTGTCTCCTGCATCTTCTCGAGGAAGTACGGCAGCTGACCCACCCGGTACCTGCAAATCGTGTTGAAGTCCATGATCCGCTTCTCGTCGTTGCCGTGATGCGAGGCGGGGTGGAAGGGCGAGTTGGTTCCGCTCTCGGGGAAGGAGCGGTTCTGCGCGTCGCGCCCGGTCTTGAACGAGATGACGCGGGTCATGTCGGTCTCCAGCGCGAGGACCTGCAGGTCGAACATGAGCTGCATGTGCTCGGTGAAGGAGTCCGGAACGCCGGCAGGAGCGTCCGGCAGCTCGCGTTGTTCGCCGCTCGTGTTGTAGTTCTCGATCATCTGGATGCGCCGCTCGACTTCGCGCACATCGTCGAGGTAGCGATCCATCCGCAGGCGGTCGATGTCGCCGAGCTCCTTCCGCACCTCGGAGGCGTCACTCAGGATCCAGTCGAGGATGCCCCGCCGGGTGGCCCGCCGCTCGGCGCGCTCCTCGGGGGTGGCGCCGGCGCCGAACAGCATCTCGAAGGCGACCCTCGGATCGCGAATCATCGGCAGCGGAACGTTCGGCGTGGACCAACTGATGGAATCCGTGTAGGCGCACGAGTAGTTGTAGGTGCAGCCGCCGGCCTGGTCGAGGTTCTCGATGCAGAGCTGAAGCGACGGCATCGGGGTGTTCTGACCGAACTGCTGCGCGTAGTACTGGTCCAGCGAAGTCCCGACCCAGAGGTCCGAACCCTGCGTCTGCTTGGGATGCGACTGGGTGAGGAAAACGGAGGACGACCGGAAGTGGTCTCCGCCGATCTCCGGCGGGCTGAACGCCTCGGCCATCCGGCAGTCGGTGTTGGAAACGATGGTCAGGACATCCTGGAACGGCTCCAGGGACTTCAGCGCGCTCTCCTCCGCCATGCGGAAGTCGCGCCCGACCTTCTCCGGAGCGAACAGGTGCTGGCTTGCGCCCCATTCGTTGCAGCCGGGGAGGCCGTGGACCTCTTCGATGCAGACCAGGCGGGTCACATCGGTCGCCTCGGCAGCGTGAGCGCGGCCCCGGTGACCGGCAGGAACCATCGCGTCGAGGAAGGGGAGCGCGACGGAGGCGCCCATGCCCCGCAGCACCGTGCGGCGGGGGAGATGTTTTCCGGTCAGGATCGACATGGTCGGTTCAGTCCTCCTCAGTTCTGTTCGGCGGCGAGCGTCGTCTCCGCCGGGCCGTCGGCGCGCCTGCGCTGGAAGGCGTCGCTGCGGACGACGCCCATGATGAACGAGGCCATGCGGTAGTCGTTGGCCTCGGCGTTGCGGGCGATCGCCCGAATCGCGGGTTGATCGAAGGGCTCGGTTCGCCGGCCCACGGCGAACGCCAGCAGGTTTTCGGTGAACGTGCGGACCAGCGGGATCGGCCGGACGAGCAGGGCGTCCACGAGTTCGGCCGGCCCCGATACCGGCGTGCCGTCGTAGAAGTCGCCGAGCGTGTCCAGGGGGGCGCCGTTCTCGCGGAGGCGCCATTTGCCGGTCACGTCGAAATTGTCGAGCGCGAGGCCGATCGGGTCGATCAGCCGGTGACAGGAATTGCAGCTCGGATTCTCGGCATGCATCTCCAGCCGCTCGCGGGTCGTCAGCGTTCGCCCGTCCTGGACGACCGCCGTTTCCTCGAGTGCGGGAATGTCCGGCGGGGGCGGGGGTGGGGGGGTGCCGAGCAGTACTTCCATGACCCACTTGCCGCGCAGGACCGGCGAGGTGCGGTTCGCGAGCGAGGTCAGGACGAGTACGCTGCCGTGGCCGAGGATTCCCCGCCGGGTCTCGTCCGGGTACTCGACGCGGCGGAAATGACGGCCCGCCACGTCCGGGAACCCGTAGTGGCGGGCGAGCCGCTCGTTGGCGAAGGTGTAGTCGGCGCGGAAGAGATCCAGGAGACTGCCGTCGTCCTGCACCAGGTGGGCGAAGAACATCTCGGTTTCCCGCCGCATGGCCGACGCCAGGTTCTCGTCGAAGTTCGGGAAGAAGTTCGGATCCGGGCGCACCTTGTCCATGTCCTGGAGGCGGAACCACTGCGCGGCAAAGCGCCTGCCGAGGGCGGCGGAGCGCGAATCGGCAAGCATCCGGAGCGCCTGGCGGTCGAGTTCTTCCGGCGTCAGCAGGCCCTCCTCGGCAAGGGTCTGGAGCTCATCATCCGGCGGGGTCCCCCACAGGAAGAAGGAAAGGCGCGAGGCGAGGTCGAGGTCTCCCAGGCGATAGCCGCGGTCGGAAGCGTTCAGCGGCTCCCGCTCCAGCCGCAGAACAAAGTGCGGACTGGCCAGCATCGCCTCGAGTGCCGTGCGGACTCCGATCTCGAAGCCGCCCACGCCGGCGCCCTCGTCGAAGAAGCGGAGCAGACCCTCGACTTCGTCCTCGTCGAGCGGCCGCCGCCACGCCTCGCGGCCGAGGCGGGCCAGGATGCGGGCCGCGCAGGGACGGGCCTCCTCCCGCGCCGTCGGACGACAGGTGAAGATGCGCCGCCGACTCGGGGTCTCGGAGAGTCCGGTGGCGTTGAACGGACCGGTGATGATCACGTCGCGGATGTGCGGCAGGGTGGTGATCCCGGCGCCACCCGACCCGCCGCCGGCGTAGGACCAGTCGTGCGGTCGGATCAGGTCCTCGTAGGGCCCGTCCTGGCGGCGGAGGAAGGCGGCCGCGACCCGCCGTGTGCCGGCGCGGACGAAGACGCGGCGGGTCTGGGTGACCTCGCCCCCCCGGCCGTCGGCGCCCACGGTCCGGTTCGTGTTGTAGGGCACGAGCGCCACGCGCTCGCCGTCGATCGAAACATCCACGTCCTCGACGCGGGTGTTTGCCCCGGACGTGAAGGTCACCCCGAATACGTACTCGGCGTCCGCGGGGAAGACGTGATCGACCACGAGCCCGCCTCGGGTGCCGTAGGGCGCGCCCTCGACGTGGTCCCATGGGTGCTGGGAGACGTACTCCGAGTTGCTGTAGGTGTGATCCACCGCCGCCACGTCGCGCTGGCCGATGGCCAGCCGGCTGATGGAGCTCGCCGCGTTCAGGTACGCCTCGAGCAGCGTGGCCGAAAGCGTCTGGGCCTCGGCGATGTTGTCGAAGTTATGGGCGACGGGATCGAGCGGGAGCCAGTCCCCGGCATCCACGTCGAGGCTGAGCAGGTCTCGGATGGCCTGCGCGTACTCGGCGCGGTTGAGCCGCTGGAACGGACGGCTGCCCGGGTCGGGGGACAGCTCGGCCGCCGCGTCGAGGCGGGTCTCCAGGGTCTCGACCAGATGCAGCAGCTCGTCCGGCGTGGACCGTCGGATGTTGGCGGGGGGCATCATCCCGGCCCGGAGCTTCCGGACCATTTCCTCGGCGATGTCCGCGTGGTCGGCGGCGTTCGTCACGTCGAACCCGGCGAGCGACATGTTGCCGGCTTTCATGCGGTCGTTGTGGCACATGACGCAGGTGCCCTGGACGACGCGGTTGGCGTCGGCTGCAGTTTCCCCGGTCGGGGAGGCCGGGGCCGCGGCGCCGGTTGTCGCGGGGGCCGCCGGACGCTGGGCTCCGAAAGCGACCGCGGCTCCCGTCAGCCCCGTCAGGGCAAGGATTGCCCCCACGCTCCCTACCCCTGCTCGTTTTCTCATGACACCCTACCGAGAATCTCCAATTCTAGCAGCAGGTTCGGCGCCGGCCGTCCCCTTGCGCTGGCGCTCCCCGGAGCGGGTGGGAACCCGAAAGCCGAGCGATGGCCAGGAGGAGCGCCCGCCCGCCTACTCGCTCCCGAGCGCGACGATCGGGTCGAACCGGGCGGCGCGGCGGGCCGGGCTGACGCCGGCGATGATGCCGGTCAGGAGCGCCACGAGGAAGGCGATCAGGGCGGCGGCGAAGGAAATGTCCACCGCAAGGCCGAAGCTGCCCTCGATGACAAACGCCGCGATTGTGCCGAGCACGACGCCGAGCAGGCCGCCGGCGGCTCCGACCAGCACCGATTCGGCGAGGAACTGGCCGCCTACGTCCGTGGTCTTCGCGCCCACCGCCATCCGCAGGCCGATCTCACGGATCCGCTCCCGCACCGAAAGCAGCATCACGTTCGAGATGCCGATCGCGCCGACCAGCAGCGAAACGAGCGCGATGGAAAGGAGCAGCGCGGACATCGTCCGGCTGGACCGCTCGAGGGTGGCCGCGAGCTGCCGCAGCGTGGTGCGCTCCAGGTTCGGGATGTTGCCGGCAAGCGTCTCGGCGACCTTGGGATGGAGTCCCTTCGATAGCACCGCCGACGCCTGCGTGGAAACCGTGAAATCGTCGGCCTGGGCATCGCCGATGCCGTGGCGCTCGCGGAGAAGCTCGGTGATCCGGTCGGCGACCTGGGTCACCTCGCCCGAAGACGCGGCGGTGACGGTGATCGAGTTCAGGTTCGTCACGTTGAGCAGCCGGTGGACCGTGGTGAACGGCGTGTAGATCGCGTCGAACTCATCGTCACCGGGGGCGCCCGGATTCATCCAGTTCGTGCTCACCACGACCCCGATCACCTCGAACGGCTGGTTCCAGATGGTGATCGTCTCGCCTACCGGATCCACCTCGGGGCCGAAGAGCCGGTCCCGGGCGACGCTCCCCAGCACGGCGACCTGGGACGCCCGGCGCAGCTCGCGGGCGCTGAAGAACCGTCCGTGCCGCAAGGAGAAGGAGCGGCGGATCTCCACCAGGTCGATGTCGGTGCCGTGGAGCCGGGTGAACCACCGCCGGTCGCCAGCGAAGGCGCGCACGCTCTCGTGCACCCCGGACGCCGCGTGCGCCACGCCGTCGAGCCGGGCGATCGCCTCGGCGTCATCCCGGGTCAGGGTCGCCGCGGCGCCCAGTCCGGCGGCGGAGTCGCCCAGCCGCTCGGCGGCGGTGGGGTGGTCGTGCTTCTCCATCGGGTCGTTTTCGGGATGGGCCAGCGCGACCGGCTCGACTCTCTGCCACAGTCGCTCGAGCACTCCAGGCGGAACGACCCGCCCGTGGCGGGCCGGGGCTTCCACCCCGCCGATGGGACGCTCGCCCCGGGTGCGGTAATTCCCGGCGCTGATCTCGATGACGTTGAGTCCCGCCGCGCGCACCTGCTGCCCGATGGCGGTCTGCGCGCCCCGGCCGAGCGAAATGGTCGCCATGAGCGCCGCCACCCCGAAGGCCAGTCCGAGCAGGGTGAGGCCGGTCCGGAGCGGATAGCGGCGCAGGCTCTGAAGAGCGGTCTCCGCGGCCGTTCTCCGTTCTGCCGACAGTTCCGCCATCAACCGGGCCCAGAGCCCTGCGACTGCAGCGAAGAGAGCGTCCCGGGCGGCCGGGATCCCTCGTGGAGCCGGGCGGCGGTCGGGCTGGCGGGCGCCGGCGTTTTCGGTCATCTCGTCTCGAAGGTCTGGTTTTTGGCGGGGGTGGGTAACCGCCCGGGTTCAGGAATTCGCGCTGTCGTGCACGATCTTGCCGTCGCGAAGCTCGACGCTGCGGTGGGCGTAACGGGCCACCTGACGGTCGTGGGTGATCATGATCACGGTCAGGCCGCGCTCCTCGTTGAGCCGGGCGAACGTTTCCAGGATCTCCCGACCGGTGCTGGTGTCGAGGTTTCCGGTGGGTTCGTCGGCGAGAAGGAGCCGCGGACGGTTCGCGAGAGCGCGGGCGATCGCCACCCGCTGCTGCTGGCCGCCCGAGAGCTGGCTCGGGGCGTGGGTCGCGCGGTCGGACAGCCCAACCGCGTCCAGGGCGTCGGCCGCCTGCTCCCGGCGTTCGGCGCGGCCGGGCCGCTTCGCCCCGTAGAGCATCGGCAGCTCCACGTTTTCGAGGGCGCTCGCCCGTGCGAGCAGATGGAAGCTCTGGAAGACGAAGCCGATCTCCTCGTTGCGGATCCGCGCGCGCTCATCGTCCCGGAGTCGTGAAACGTCCCGGCCCATGAGCCGGTACTCCCCGGCGGTGGGCTGGTCGAGACACCCCAGGATGTGCATCAGGGTGCTCTTTCCCGAGCCGGAGGGGCCGAGTACCGAGAGGAACTCGCCGAGGCCCACCTGGATGGAAAGCCCGCGGAGCGCCTCGACCCGGTGGTCCTCGCTGAGGACATAGGTCTTGGTCAACTCCCGGGCTTCGATGGCCGGGTGCGAATTCGTGGGCGCGTGGGTCACGGGATGGCTCCGGGAAGGGGAATCGGTCTCCTGACCGACGCGCCCCTGATGGGTTCGGGAGGAATCAGTTGCCGGCCGCGTCCCCGTCCGTCGGCGCGGGCGGGTCGGGGAGGAGTCCGGCGTAGGCGTAGAGGAAGGTCGCGACGGACTTCACCGCGCCCGCCATGCCGTAGACCTCGCCGGCGCCCTCGATCACGAAGAACTCGTTGGCCGCGTGCGCGCCGCCGCCGTGCCCGGCTGCGCCGCCGACGATCGGCATCGCCAGGTCCGTGCCGTTCGGAAGGGCCGCGTCGCGTCCGCTGAACAGGTAGGCCGGCCAGTAGCCGCCGAGGATCGTCTCGCCTTCGATGGGCGTGCGATAGCGGATTCCGAAGATGTCGTAGGTGCGAAGCAGCGATTCCGCCGCCCGGTTGTCGTAGGAGGACTTGGACCAGGGCACGTCGCCGACGATCGTCATCTCGACGTCCTCGTAGCCCTGCTCGTCGAGGTAGTCGCGGATCTTCTGGACCATCTCCAGCCCGTCCATGCTCGGGACGTAGCGCATGTTGTGCTTCGAGGTGATCCGGTTCGGCAGGATCGCCCCGGCGCCGCCGGGATACATGTTGCCGGCCCAGACGCCGTCCATGTTGAAGGAGATGCCGTAACGGGCGTTCTTCAGGTGCTGCAGCGGGTCCTCGGTCATGAACCGGGCCACCCCGATGTTCTCGGCGGCGATCGCCATGTCGAGGTTCTCCGCCGAGGTCCGGAACATCTCCTCCTCCACCGGCGAGAGCGGGTCGGCGCCCTCGTAGAACCCGGGGACCAGGACGTCATTCCCATCGTCGGAGATCAGGGTGTCCAGCATCTTGATATGGCGGAGCGCCGGCGCGTCGGTGGACCGCTTGTGGGCGCCGTGGATGTTCGAGGCCACCGGCCCCCGGCCCCAGCTCGCTCCGCTGGTGGTCAGCTCGATGTAGACGCAGCCTTCGGAGCCGCCGGAAACGCCGGCGGCGCCGGAGCGGGACTGCGAACCGAAGCGGTACATGGCGTCGGCGTGGGCGAAGAGATCGGGGTTCTCCCGGACGAACTGCCGCAGGCCGATGGACATCCGCTCCTCGTCGCCCTCGGCGATGAAGATCAGGTTCACCGGCATCGAGCCGGTCACTTCGTAGATCGAATGGAAGGCATTCCACTGGGCCATCTGGGGGCCCTTGGAGTTCGTCGCTCCGCGCCCGATCATCACCTTCTGGAACGGGCCGAATTCCGTCAACTCGCCGTCGAACGGAGGCAGCACCCAGGCCTCGGGCTGGGTGATCGGCATCGTGTCGTACATCCAGTAGATGAGCAGCGTGTGCTCCTTGCCGTAGTCGCAGTCGGCGTAGACCACCGGGTTCCCGGGCTGGCCCCACTCGGTCATCGGGATGTCGTGGACCTCGGAGCGCTGGCAGCCGAGCTGGTCGAAGAAGCCCTTGACCATCTGGGCCGACTCCTGGATGCCTTCGCCGGAGTTCGAGATGCTGGGCTGCTGGATCCAGCGCCGCAGATTCATCACGTGGTCGTCCACGCTCGCGTCGATGTGGGTGAAGACCTCTTCGAGCTCGGTCGGGATGTGGGACATGTCCGGGGAGATCTCGGTGTCTCCCTGGGCCCGGATGCCGAGCTCCGCGGCGGGAGCCATCGGGTCTCCCGTCTCGGGGGCCGCACAGCCGCCGAGCGCCAGCCCGGCAAGCAGCAGCGTCACAACACCGGTTCGTTCAAGGCGGCGCATCATGGGGGTCCCCTCCTGCCAGCGATCGCAAGGCAACCGCGGAAGATACGCGCCGCCGGGCGGCGATGTCAAAGGCCGCGCGCTCGCCTGGAGCGCCGGCGTCCTCGCCGGCCACCGCCGGAGGCGGGCATGGTCCGTGGGGCTTCCGGCCCAGGGTCGGTACAGGGCGGGGTCGGCGGGGTCGGCCGAGAGCGCCTGAGGGACCGAGGGTGCGGCGCAGGCCGGCGAGGACGCCGGCGCTCCGTGGGGTCGGCGCGCGGAGGCGTGCGCCGTCCGTCTGGCCTGGCTACCTACAATCCGGGGCGTGCGGCGGCGGGTGACGAGCGGGGTCTCGTGGGAGGAGGAGTACGGGTATTCGCGCGCGATCCGGGTGGGAGACCGGGTTCTCGTTTCCGGCACCACGGCCACGGGCCCCGACGGTGCGGTGGCCGTGGGGGATCCCGAGGGGCAGACCCGCTACGCCCTGGGCAAGGTGGAAACGGCGATCCGGGCGCTCGGAGGATCGCTGGAGGACGTGGTTCGCACCCGGATCTACGTGCGGCCGGGGACGGACTGGAAGCCGGTGGCGCGGGTCCACGGCGAGGCCTTCGGAAAGGTGAGGCCGGCCTGCACGCTGGTCATGGCGGAGCTGGTCGGGGAGGAGTATCTCGTCGAGATCGAGGCGGAGGCCGTCCTTCGCGCCGGCCCGTAGCACCCGGCTGACCCCACGGCGCTCCATGGGGCCGGCGCTACCTACGTCCGGCCACCGCACCGGGAGCGCCGGTGTCCTCACCGGCCACCGCCGCAGGCGGGCGTGGACCGTGGGCCTCCCGGCGCACGGTTGGTCGGCACGGCGGCGCTTGCGGGAGGAGGCTGGCTGAGGGGCCGGCGGTGGGGCGTAGGCCGGCGGGACGCCGGCGCTCCATGGGTGCGCCTGGAGCGCCGGTGTCCTCACCGGCCACCGCCGCAGGCGGGCATGGTGCGTGGGCCTCCCGGCGCGCGGTCGGTGGGCACGGCGGCGGGGTCGGGAGGAGGCTGGCTGAGGGGCCGAAGGTGGGGCGCAGGCCGGCGGGGACGCCGGCGCTCCATGGGTGCGCCGGGAGCGCCGGCGTCCTCGCCGGCCACCGCCGCAGGCGGGCATGGACCGTGGGCTGTCAATGTCAACTGAAAATGTCCGCTTTTTGTCAACTGAAAATGTCCGCTTTTTTGTGGAGCGGTGGGGAGGGCGGGAGCGCAGGGTCGGTCGGCCCGGTGGCGCGGTGGGGAGGAGGCTGGCTGAGGGGCCGGCGGTGCGGCGTAGGCCGGCGAGGACGCCGGCGCTCCATGGGGGCACCGGGAGCGCCGGTGTCCTCACCGGCCACCGCCGCAGGCGGACGTGGACCGTGGGCCTCGCGGCGCACGGTTGTTCGGCCCGGCGGCGCTTGCGGGAGGAGGCTGGCTGAGGGGCCGGCGGTGAGGCGCAGGCCGGCGGGGACGCCGGCGCTCCATGGGTGGGCCGGGAGCGCCGGTGTCCTCACCGGCCAGCGCCGCAGGCGGGCGTGGACCGTGGGCCTTTCGGCGCACGGTCGGTCGGCACGTCGGCGCGGTGGGGAGGAGGCTGGCTGAGGGGCCGGAGGTGGGGCGTAGGCCGGCGGGGACGCCGGCGCTCCATGGGGCCGGCGCTGCATGGGGCCGGGGCTCCATGGGCTCCGGCCTAGAGGGTGGCTACGAAATCGGGCTGGATGGTGTAGACGACGCGGACTTCGCCGGGGCGGCGCCACTCGTAGCGCTCCGTCCCCAGGTACTTCCGGGCAAGGCGGTCGATGCCTTCCTCACCGCCTTCCTCGGTGATGTCGATCACGCGGCCCCGGATCATGACCGCCTGGTAGGGGTCGGAGGGGTGGACCGCGGAGAGCGCCACCCGAGGATCGCGGCGGATGTTCCGGTCCTTCAGCCGGCCCACGGCGGAGTTCACGACGATGGTGTCGCCGGCGGTTTCGACCCACACCGGGGAGACCTGGGGGCCGCCGTCGGCCATCGTGGTGGCCAGGTGGACGAAGGTCCTTTCGGCGAGGAGCTCCCGGATCTTCGGGGCGAGGACATTCGTCCGGGGCATGAGCGGCCTCCTGTCGCGGTCTAGTTGGACGAGGCAACCGCGTCGAGTTCCCGCTCGACCTGGTTCTTCAGGGCCGGGAAGGCGACGTAGCCGCCGATGTGGCGTCCGTTCACGAAGACCGCCGGAGTGCCGGTCAGTCCGAGGTTGAGCGCCGTCTCGTAGTCGTCCTGGACGCGCTGGTAATGCCGGCCGGAGTTCAGGCACTCGGCGAACGCCTCGGTGTCCAGCCCGAGCAGGCGGCCGTGCTGCTCGAGGACGTCGGCCCCGAGGTCGGAGTCGGTCCAGAGCGCGTCGTGGTACTCCCAGAACTTCCCCTGGTCCCCGGCGCAGATGGACGCTTCCGCCGCCTTCTGGGCGAGCGGGTGAATGGAGCGGAGCGGGAGGTGGCGGAAGACGACCCGGACCTCGTCGCTGTATTCCTCCCGCAACTGGTCAAGGCTGTCGTTGAAGCGGCGGCAGTAGGGGCATTCGAAGTCGGAGAAGACGATCATCTCGATGGGGGCGTCGTCGGGGCCGAGAGCGGCGTGCCCGGCGGTTTCGATGTCGATCCGGAAGGCCGGCACCAGCAGTTCCCACGCGGCCTCGCCCAGCATCCGATTCCCTTCCGCCGCGATCTTCCGCTGCATCTTCTGGTTGCCGATCTGGCGGCGCAGGTCGGCCGCGACTTCGGCCAGCGGGCGGCCCCCCAGCGCCTGGCGGTTCGAGTCGTAGACCATCTGCAGTTCCTGGTCGCTGACCTCGGGAACGCCGATTTCACGGAGGTAGAACTGGTTCAGGGTCAGGCCCTGCTCCTGGGCCGCGTTCAGCAGGAGCTGCTCCCGCGCCGCGCGCTCGGCCGACTCTTCCAGCAGCGCGTGGACCCCGGTGTAGTAGTCGATGCGCAGCTTGGCGAGCTGAACGCGGTCCCGCTCGGTCAGGTCATCCAGCGTCAGCTCCTCCCCGTTCAGGACTCCCAGCACTTCGGAGGGGACGGTGTCCGGAAGAAGCGTCGAGCCGCTGCCGCCCGACGCCCGCTGCGATCCGGCGGACACGTCGCCGCATCCCGCTGCCGCCAGCCCCAGGCCGGCGGCGAGCGTGGCGGCGGTGAGGCAGAGCAAATGACGCATGGAAACACCTCGCTGTTTCGGGGAGCCGCGGCGCCCGGGTCGCCGCGAACCAACCAGTGCCGAAGAACAGTGGGCATCTGGCGTCCCGATCCGGGCCCGGATCCGGGGCGGAAGGCGCGGCCGGATGCGGCGGATCCCTAAGGATACTTCGCCGGTTTTTCGCCCTTTCCGTGGATCGAGGGGCTCTCCAGGAGCAGGGTGTAGGGGCCGTCGTTCACCAGGTCCACCTCCATCATGGCTCCGAAGCGCCCGGTGGCGATGGGAACCCCCTCCGCGGCCAGAAGTTCGCAGAACCCGTCGTAGAGCCTCTTCGCTTCGGGCCCCGGCGCCGCCCGGCTGAACGACGGGCGCCGTCCCTTGCGGCAGTCGCCGAGGAGGGTGAACTGGGAGACGGCGAGCACCCCGCCTCCGGTGTCCCGCACCGACCGCTCGGGGGAACCGGCCCGCCCCCCGAACAGGCGCAGGCCGACGATCTTCCGCGCCAGCCAGCCGGCCGCGGCTTCCGTGTCGCCCCGCTCCACCCCGAGCAGGACGAGCAGTCCCGGTCCGATGGCTCCCACCGTCTCGCCCTCCACCCGGACCGAGGCGCGCGAGACCCGCTGGACTACGGCGCGCACGACGGCATTCTTACCCGGGCTCACCCGGGGACGCCCCGGGGCGGTCCTTCGTTCGGGCCGGGCGCGATGCCGTAGGCCCCGAGCAGGTCGGGCACGGTGACGACCGCCTGCAGCCGGGTCGAATCGATCCGGCTGACGACCGGCAGCAGGTCCAGGCGTTCCTTGCCCATGCGGGCGAGAACCTGGTCCACGGTCTGGTCGGCGTGCACGTACGGGAAGGGGCGCCCGCGAATGAGGTCCCGGAGCCGCTCCTGGTCCTGCCCCCACGCGTGCCAGCGTTCCAGTTCGTGCAGCGTGATGACGCCGAAGAGACGTCCTTCCCGGGCTACCGGCCACGAACGCTTGCCGCTGAACGCCACGCGTTCGATCGCGTCCTCCACCGCGAGGTCGGGATCGAGCAGTTCCCGGGGCGGCCGCATCGCGCTCTTGACGATCGGGTGGGACTGCTCGCCCGTGGCCGGCGGCAGCCGGATCCCGTCCTGGAGCGCGAGCGCGTCGTAGATCGAGACCGGCTGAAGTCGCCTGGAGACCAGGAAGGAGGTCAGGTTCGCGATCATGAGCGGGACGATGACCGCATAGTTCTGCGTGATCTCGAAGACCATGAAGACGGAAGCCATCGGCACCCGAACGATCCCGGCGAAGGCCGCGCCCATCCCGACGAGCGCGTAGGGGCCGGGCCCGGCGCCGAGACCGAACCAGGAGTCGGCGGCGGCGCCCACGACGCCCCCCAGCATCGCTCCCATGAAGATGCTGGGACCGAAGATGCCTCCGGCGTTGCCCGAGGCGTAGGCCACGACCGCGAGGGTGAGGTGGATGCCGAGGAGCGCCGCCATTCTGCCCAGCGCGAGTTCGCCGGCGAGCGCCTCGCCCACCGGTCCGTAGCCGACTTCGAAGAGGCCCGGGAGAAGGATCCAGGAGCCGGCGACGGCAATGCCGCCGAGCGCCGGCTGGTAGCGGCGGGTCCACGCGGGGAGCCGCCGGAAGCCGGCGCGGAGGCCGAGCAGCAACCGGACGAACGCCACCGACATGATGCCGCCCAGGACGCCGAGCGCCGCGTAGATCAGGAGTTCCACCGGCTGCCCGAGCTCGTAGGGCGGCACGGTGAACAGGGGCTCGTCCCCCAGCGAGAGCCGAAGCACGAGCCACCCGGCGACCGCGCTCAGGACCACCGAGCCGAGCACCCGGGCGTGGAGGTTGCCGACGATCTCCTCGAGCGAAAAGAGGATGGCGGCGATCGGGGTGTTGAAGGCGGCGGCGATGGCGGCGGCGGTTCCGACCGGAATGAGCTGACGCCGTTTCGCCCCGGTGATCTTCAGCGCCGTCCCCACCGAGGAGGCGATTCCGGCGCCGATCTGGGCGGAGGGCCCTTCGCGGCCGAGCGGGATCCCGCTGCCGAGCGTCAGGGCCCCGCAGAGGAACTTCCCGAAGGGCACCTTGAACGGAATGCGCCCGTCCTGGGCCACCAGCGCCGCCCGGGTATAGGGAATGCCGCTGCCTCGGGCGTCCTCGAACCAGCGGTACATGAGCAGGCCCGCGATCAGCGCGCCTACGGCGGGCGCGGCGTAGCGCAGGGCCCCGAGCGAAGGCGCGTGAAGCACGGCCTCGGCAAGCACCTCGGTCACCGTCATGAAGAGGACGATCACCCCGCCGACGAGGGCGCCGATTCCGATCGTCAGCCCGGTGAAGACCCCCGGCCGGTCGAAGAACTCCTGCCGCCGGTCGAACGACAGCGACCGGAAGCCGGCCAGCGGGGACTTCACGCCTTCCGGGCCGCCGTGATGGACAGGCCGGCCGCCACCGTGACGCCGGCCCCGACGAGGTTGTAGTAGAGGTAGGAGATTCCGGGCAGCCCCAGGAAACGCGGGGCGAGCTCGCAGGCCCAGACCGCGGCCACGCCGCAGAGGATGGCGTAGAAGGCGCCCGAGGCTCCGCGTTTCGGAAACACAGCAGCGAGAACGAAGGCGCCGAGGATCGGGCCGTAGAAGTAGGACCCGACCCGGTTCACCGCCTCCACCGCCGATCCCAGGCGTCCCATCCACAGAGCGGCGCCGGTCGCCACCGCCCCCCAGAACAGGATGCCCACCCTTCCGGCGCGGAGGTAGTGGCGTTCCGAGGCCGGCCGGGCGATCCGCGTGCGGAAGCGCCGGTAGAAGTCCACGATGGACGCGGTCGACAGCGCCGACAGTTCGGACTCCACCGTGGACATGGCGGCTGCGAGAACCGCGACCAGGATGAGCCCCACCATGCCCGCCGGCAGCTGGGTGAACACGAAGGTGGGGAAGACGTGGTTCGTGTCGGTCCACGGCTCCCCCTTCGCGCTCGCCGCGGCGGCGACGGCTTCGCCCCGGATGGTCTGGAAGGCGTGATCGGCGGCGAGGAAGCGCTCCCGGGTGTCCGGGGCGTCGGCGTCGGCGAGGGCGAGCGCGGCTTCCCTGCGGGCCTCGAAGGCGAGGTCGTACTCCGCCTCCGCCGCGGCCATCCCCTCGGGGTCGGCGGCGCGGGTCTCGGCCAGGGTCGCCGGATCGAAGAGGAGCGGGGGCCGTTCGAACTGGTAGAAGACGAACAGGAGGGCCCCGGTCAGCAGGATGACGAACTGCACCGGGATCTTGGCGAAGCCGTTGAAGAGGAGGGAGAGCCGGCTCTCGCGCAGGGAGCGGCCGGTGAGGTAGCGCTGGACCTGACTCTGGTCGCAGCCGAAGTAGGAGAGCATCAGGAACAGGCCGCCGAGGAGCCCGGTCCAGATCGTGTAGGTGTGCTGCGGATTCGGGTCGAAGCTCAGCGTCTCCAGCCGTCCGGTGGCGCCGGCGATCCGAAGCGCCTCGCCGAGGCCGACGCCGTCGGGGAGGCCGAAGACCACCGACCCGAGGCAGAAGAAGATCCCGAGCAGGATGATCAGCATCTGCCAGGTCTCGACCCACATGACCGCGCGCATGCCGCCGAGCGCCGTGTAGATCGTGGCGAAGCCCCCGATCAGCAGGATGGTGAGGGTCGCATCCAGGGAGAACACCACGGCGAGCACGACCGAGGGCGCGTAGATGACCACCGCCCCGGAAAGCGCGCGTCCGAAGAGGAACAGCAGACTGGTCAGCGAGCGGGTCCCGGGACCGCAGCGGCGCTCGAGGTACTCGTAGGCGGTGAAGACCCGCGCCCGGTAGAAGAGAGGGACGAGGGTGAAGCAGAGGATCACCATCGCGATCGGGAGGCCCAGGTAGATCTGGATGAACCGCATCCCGTCCACGTAGGCCTGGCCGGTGGTCCCCACGAGGGTGATCGCCGATGCCTGGGTGGCCATCACCGACAGCCCCATCGCGTACCAGGGCATCGAGCGGCGGGCGAGGAAGTAGTCCTCGAGCCCCTTGTTGCCGCGGCCGGTCCAGGTTCCGACCAGGACGATCAGGCCGAAGTAGGCGGCAACGACGAGCCAGTCCAGCGGCTGCATGCTGCCTTCGCCCCTCCCGTCTCAGGGACCGCGGAACGCGCGGGAGAAGAGCAGCAGCACCACCCAGATCAGCAGGGTGAAGGCGAGCAGCGCCCCGTAGAGTCGGCCCCAGGTACGGAAGAAGCCCCGGCCGGGGGGTTGATCGCTGAAGGAATCCACGAAGAGGCGTCGCGCGCCGGGGATTCTAGGAGCCGCCTGGAGCGCCGGCGTCCTCGCCGGCCTGCACCGCATCGGCGCCCCAGGCGTACCGGAAGGCTCGCGCCTCGGGGCGCTACGATGCGGTAAAGCCGTGCCGTCCGAACGCGATGGGAGGACGACGAGCCCCCCGGGCCGGTGGCAGGCGGCGCGCGCGAGCGAGGTGACGACGATGCCGAGAAACAGCTTCCCGATGGGTTCGCCGATCTTGCGGATCGTGGTCGCCGGAGTTCTCGCCGCGATCGTGGCCGCGCCCGCTGCCGGGCAGTTGCGGCCGTTAGCGGAGGATCGCGGGGCGGCCGGACTCGGCCTCAAGCTGCGGAAGATCGCTTCCGGGGTTTCGGTTCTCACGATCGTCGCGCACCCGGACGACGAGAACAACGCGCTGCACGCCCTCCTCAGCCGCGGTCTCGGCGCTCGGGTCTCGCTGATCAGCCTGACCCGGGGCGGTGGCGGCCAGAACGAGATCGGGCCGGAACTGTTCGACGGCCTTCGCATCCTCCGTACCGAGGAACTGCTCACCTCGCACCGCCTCGATGCCGTGGAGCAGTACTTCGGCAACGTGTCCGACTTCGGCTACTCCTTCAGTGCCGAGGAAACCCTGGAGAAGTGGGGTCACGAAGAGACCCTGGAGGAGATCGTCCGGATGATCCGGATGCTCCGCCCGGACGTGATTCTGACCCTGTCGCCGGAGGGGACCGGGGGCGGCCAGCACCACCAGGCCACCGGGCTGCTCACCCATGAGGCGTTCGACGCGGCGGGCGACCCGGAGCGCTTCCCCGGGCACGCTGCGGACGGGCTCCTCCCCTGGCAACCGGTCCGGCTCTACGTCGGCGGGGTTGGCGGCGGCGGCGTCGGCAGGGAGGGACGCCCGCCGGTTCGGATCGAGACCGCGATCTGGGATCCGCTGCTCGGGCGGACCTATGCCGATCTCGGCCAGGAGGCGCGATCGGCGCACCGGTGCCAGGGCATGGGACAGGTGCGCGGCGCGCTCGACCGGCTCACGTTTCTGCTTCCCACGCGATGGGCCGACGGGAGTGAGCCGCCGGCCGGCGGTGTAGACGCCGCGGCGCTCTTTGGCGGGATTCCCCTGGGACTGGCGCGGTTTGAGGCCTTTGTCGCCGGCGACGCCGCCGCGCGCAGCCTGCTGGCGGAGCTCGAGACGGCGGTTGGGGCGGCGCAGTCGGCCCTCCGCGCCGGCGCGCCGGAGGAGAGCCTGCCCGGCCTTCGCGAATCGCTCCGGGTGATCCGCCGTCTTCGCCGCGCCGCCGCCGCGCTGGACCCGGTGTCGGCGGGAGAGCTCGAACATCGGCTGGCGCCGAAGGAGCGCGAGATCCAGGAGGCGATCGCGCTGGCGCACGGGCTGCTTCCGGACGCCACCGCGAACACCGGCGAAGCGACCCCGGGAGGCCGCTTCGGCGCCAGCGTGGCCGTGCGGGTTGGAGGCTCGGAGCCCATCTCGCTGACCTCGCTGGCGCTCGCGCTTCCCGATGGCTGGGAAGCCGGACCGGCGGCTTCGTCCGCTCCTCGCCGGGGCGGTCCTTTCGGGCGTCAGGCGCCGCGGGCGCCGGCGCTCGCGCCCGGTGATTTCCCGGTCGCGTTGGGGCACGGGGAAGCGGCGCGAGCCACATTCGACGTGACGGTCGCCGCGGACGCCGCCCTGAGCCGCCAGGCGTTCCAGGCGGCGCCCAAGGAGGACCGGTTCGTTCCGACCGAGGCGTCGCTCTTCGGTCTTGCGGCCCGGCCTCCGGCGGTCGTCGCCGAGATCGCTTTCGACTCGGGCGGCGTGCCGGTCTCGGTGTCGCTTCCCGTCGAATACCGCTACGAAGGGCCGTGGGTCGGGACCGAGAAGCAGAAGGAAGTCTCGGTGCTTCCGCTTGCCGCGGTGGAAGTGAGTCCGGAGATCGTCGTCTTTCCCCGGGGTGAGGCTCGCCGGGAGCTCACCGTCGCCGTCACCCATCGCGGGCGCGGGGCAGCCACCTACGAGGTGGAGCTGAACGCGCCCGACGGTTGGTCGGTGGAGCCGGCTTCCGCTCCGGCGCAGTTCACGGGGCCGGGCGAACTGCGCCTCGGCTTCGCGCTCTCGGTCGCCTCGGGAGCGGCCGAGGGGGCTCACGAACTCACCGCCGCCGCCCGGTTGACAAGCGGTGGACACGGCAGCCAGACGACCTTCGCCGAGACGGTCGAGACGATCGCCTATCACCACATCCAGACGCGCTACCGCTTCCGTCCCGCCCGCGCGACCGCGACGGTGCTAGATGCGGAGATCGCCCCGGTTCGGGTTGGCTACGTGGAGGGCGTCGGGGACGAGGTGTTCGAGGCCATCGAGCAGCTCGGCGTCCCGGTGACGCAGCTCGAGGAGCGCGACCTTGCCGACGGGGACCTGAGCCGGTTCGACACGATCGTCCTCGGCGTGCGCGCCTACCTGGCGCGTCCCGACGTGCGCACCCACAATCACCGCCTGCTCGACTACGTGGCCGGGGGCGGAGTCCTTCTGGTCCAGTACAACAAGTTCGAGTTCAACGCCGATCAGTGGGGGCCGTGGCCGATCTCGGTCGGGCGCGGCCGGGTCACCGACGAGGACGCACCGATCGAGGTCCTCGTTCCGAACCACCCGGCCTTCGCGGCGCCGAACCGCATCGGTCCGGAGGACTGGGCGGGGTGGGTCCAGGAGCGGGGCCTCTACTTCCTCGCGCCGGACGGCGACCCGGGCTACGTCGACCTGCTCGCCTCCGAGGACCCGTTCCCCTACAACGCCGGGGAGAAGCGCGGGATCCTGGTCGAGGCGCGCCACGGGGAGGGGCGATGGCTCTACCTCGGCCTCGGCCTGTGGCGGCAGTTGCCCGCCGGCACGCCCGGCGCCTACCGCCTGCTCGCCAACCTGCTCAGCCTCGGCGCCCCGGAAACGGCCACCGACCAGAACTGATCCCCCTATGGAGCGCCGGCGTCCTCGCCGGCCTGCGCCGCACCTTCCGTCCCTGCGGCAGTCTCGCGCCTGCAGCGCCGCCGTACCGACCGACCGTGGGCCGGGAGGCCCACGGACCATGCCCGCCTGCGGCGGTGGCCGGTGAGGACACCGGCGCTCCATGCGCCAGTGGCCGGTGAGGACACCGGCGCTCCATGCAGGAGCGCCCTGACCTATCGAGCGCCGGCCCTATGGAGCGCCGGCGTCCTCGCCGGCCTGCGCGCACCTTCCGTCCCTGCGGCAGTCTCGCGCCTGCAGCGCCGCCGTACCGACCGACCGTGGGCCGGGAGGCGCACGGACCATGCCCGCCTGCGGCGGTGGCCGGCGAGGACGCCGGCGCTCCATGCGCCAGTGGCCGGTGAGGACACCGGCGCTCCATGCGCCAGTGGCCGGTGAGGACACCGGCGCTCCATGCAGGAGCGCCCTGACCTATCGAGCGCCGGCCCTATGGAGCGCCGGCGTCCTCGCCGGCCTGCACCGCACCTTCCGTCCGTGCGGCTCTACGGCCATGGGCGGAGCTCGTTCGGCATTCCGGTCTTCGGTGGCCTCCTGACCTGACCTGACCTGACAGGTACCCTCCGCGCCGTGAGCCGCCCGGAGGGGACGGCGCGCCGCCGGATCGGCCTGGTTCTGGGGTTGGCGCTGCTCGTCGGCCTTGTCGCCCTTCCACTGCCGGGGATGCCCCCGGAGGCGAGGAGGATGCTCGGGGTGGCGGCGATCATGGCCACCTGGTGGGTGAGCGAGGCCGCGCCCCTCGCGGTCACTTCGCTGCTTCCGCTCGTCCTCATCCCGTCGCTCGGCATCGCCGGCGCCCCGGAAGCGGCGGCTCCCTACGCGAACCACCTCGTCTACCTGTTTCTGGGCGGTTTCATGATCGCCCAGGCGATGCAGCGCTGGAGCCTCCACCGCCGCATCGCGCTGCGGGTGGTGCTGGCGATCGGCACATCCCCCCGGCGGATCGTTCTGGGCTTCATGGTGGCTTCGGCGTTCCTCTCGATGTGGGTCTCGAACACCGCCACGACCGCGATGATGATGCCGATCGGGGTCGCGGTGGTCGCCGAAGTCTGGCGGGCGCTCCACGGCGCCGACCGGAAGCCCCGCACCGGAGAGTTCCCGTTTGCCGTCTGCCTGATGCTGGGCTGCGCCTACGCGTCCTCGATCGGCGGATTCGCGACCCTCATCGGCACGCCGCCGAATGTCTTCCTGTCCGGCTTCCTGGAAGCGGAGCTGGGCATCCGGATCGGCTTCGGTCAGTGGCTGCTCTTCGCGCTGCCGCTGACGCTGCTGCTTCTCCCGGCGACCTGGCTCTGGCTCACGCGGGTGGCCTTCCCGATCGGGACGCGCAGCATCCCGGGCGGCGCCGCTCCGATCCGCACCGCCTACGACGCGCTGGGGCCGGTTTCCACGCCCGAAAGGCGGGTGGCGGCTGTCTTCACCGGAACGGCCGCGCTCTGGATGTTCCGCCCGGTCTGGACGGCGGCGATTCCCACCGGGGATCTGATCACCGACTCCACGATCGCGATGGCGGCGACGGTCATGCTGTTCCTGATCCCGGCGGGCGGCGACCGCCCCGGCGAGCGCATCCTGAACTGGAAGTGGGGCAGCCGGATCCCGTGGGATGTGCTGCTCCTCTTCGGCGGTGGGTTCGCCCTCGCCAACGGACTCGAAGTCAGCGGCCTCTCCCGGGTGCTCGGGGACAGCCTCGCCGGTCTCTCCTCGCTGCCGCTCCCGCTGTTCGTGATCCTGGTGACGGTCTTCATCATCCTGCTGACCGAGCTGGCTTCGAACCTCGCCTCGACCGCGATGATCGTGCCGATCCTCGGGGCGGTGGCCGTGAGCACCGGCATCGCGCCGCTGGTGCTCCTGGTCCCGGCGACGGTGGCCGCGAGCTGCGCCTTCATGCTGCCGGCCGCCACGCCGCCGAACGCCATCGTGTTCGGCACCGGCCATTTCACCGTGCCCCAGATCGTGCGGGCCGGGATCGGCGTCAACTTGATCGGCGCGCTCCTGACCAGCCTCTTCGCTGTCTACTGGGTGCCCGTCGTCTTCCCCGCGTCGTAGCTCCTGGCGGCATTCGTCGTTGCCGAGGCGCGCGGCCCCCTCGATCGCCTCTACGGCCTTGGCGGCCAGAGCTGTGTCACGGCCCTGGCCGGCGAGGAAGCTCCCTGACGTCTGGAGCGCCGGCCCCATGGAGCGCCGGCGTCCTCGCCGGCCTGCGGCGCCCCGTCGGTCCGATGAGCGCGACCACCGAGGTTCGTCAGTTCTTCGGGCCTGTCCCTCCCCCGATTGCGCCTGCGGTGGGTTCCGGGGCCGATGTTCCGCCGTCCCCGTGCCCGGGTTCGAGTGCCTCCAGGGCGCCGAGGGCGAAGAGGGGGGCCCAGCTCTGGAAGCGGCGACCCTGGCCCTGGCCGGACCGCGCGTCGAAGTTCTCGCGGCAGAGGCCGGTCCGCCGGCGATCGGCGAGGAACATGGCGGCGCCTTTCCGGGCGAGGTCGGCGGCAAGGACGGTGAACCCGTAGCGACGCAGCCCCTCGAGCACCAGGTAGTTCATCGGCGGCCAGATCGAGCCGCGCCAGTACTGCTGGTCGGAGAAGGCCGGGTCGTCGCGGGAGATCGTCGGCAGCACCCAGTCGCCCCAGAAGCGGGCCGGATCGCGAAGCGTTTCGACCAGACGGGCGGCCTGCTGCGCATCGGGGATCCCGGCGGCCAGCGGAAGGAAGTTCGAGGCGGCCACCCGGGGAGAGAACCCTGTCGGAAGCTCGTCGAGGTAGAGGCCGGCGGATTCCGACCAGAGAACCCGGTTCATCGTTGCGGCCAGCCGGCGTTTCGCCTCGGTCAGGCGCCTCGCGGTGGATGCGTCGCCGAGGATCCCGGCGACTCTCGACAGGCTCTCCAGGTCCAGGGCGCGGTAGCTGCAAAGATCCACGGCCGACATGGCGAGAACCTGGCGGCGGGGATCCCACGCCGCCTCCTCCCAGAGCGGCAGGTCGTCCTGGCCCGACTCCCAGGCGGCGCGCTGGTGGCCGCTCGCGCGTTCTTCCCAGGGAGGAACGCGCCCGGGGCCCGGAACGAGGTGCGTGTCCGAGCCCCAGGCGAGGAGGCCGGGGGTCAGCCCTTCCCGGCGCGGCCGACCGTTCCTGTCCGCGACCCACCACTCGGACCAGGCAAGCAGCGAGGGGTACGCGGCCGCCAGGGCGTCGCGGTCGGGGTGGGCGCGGAAGAGCCGCAGCGCCGCGAACGAGCCGACGGGGGGCTGGGAGCGATCGGGCGTGCCCCCCCGCCGGCTGCGCCAGTTGGGGATGTTCCCGTTCGGGTACTGCGTTTCGAGGCCGGCGAGGAGCGTGGACCAGGCGAGATCGCCGGACACCGTGGCGAGGAGCAGGGTGTTGAAGAACGTGTCCCAGCCGAAGATCGTCCAGTCATCGTGCTCCTTCGCCCCGGCGCCGGTCTCCCCGCCGGGCGCCGGGAAGATCCATCGGCGCCCCGCGGGGGTGTAGAGCCGGCCGGTTTCCGGCTGGAGCAGCACCATCCACATCAGGTTGTCGGCGATGCTCTCGGCGAGATCGGGGTGGTGCGGCGCACGGGGGCGCCGCCGCTCCCACGCCTGCCGCGCATCGTCGATCCAGGCGTCGGCCTCGTCGATCCGGTGGTCCGCATCTTCGGCATCTTCGGCGCCCCAGGCGGCGACCATGGTCACGCGCCCCCCACCGGCGCCGGCTGCGAGGGAGAACGCCACGTCGCCGTCGGGATCCGGAAGGCCCCGCCGCTCACCCTCGACGCGGAAGGCCGCGTCGATCTCCAGGTCCGCTTCGCCCTCCCCACCCGGCGCCCGGGCGCGCCAGCGGGACGGCTCCGCCGCAACCTCCTCCCAGCGACCCGCGAAGCCCCACGGGATATCCCCGATCAGCTCCAGGCGCCCAGCGGCATCGAGGCGCGCCCGCAGGGCCACAGCCTCGTCCCGCCGGGACCACTCGAGGACGAGGCGGCCAGCCGGGCGGGGGCCCCGAGGATCCGCGGGCCCCTCCGCGTCGAGCCCGGCGAATTCGACCCGGGCGTAGGAGAAATCGGGGGCGTGGGGACCGACCCGGGAGACCATCTGGTACCAGTCATCCCATTCCCGACGCTCCCCGGCCGGCGTGACGAAGGCAAGGCGGATGCCCACGCCGCGGCCGGGCCCGGGAGACAGCACCAGGCCGGCCCACCGGCGCGCCTCGAGGGCGCCGACGAGCATCCCGGCGCGCTTCGCCGTCAGGTCTCTACGGTCCGTTCGGGGTCAGCCGGACCGTCGCCGCGCGGCGTCCCTCTCCTGGAGCGAAACGGAGGCGGAATCGCGCGCCGCCGGTCGCAGCGGGCCCCGAGCCGTCCGGTTCCACGGTGGCGCCTTCGCCGAGGGTGGCCGCGTCCACGGGAACGCCGAAGAGATCCAGGGGATACGTGACGCCGGCTGACCCTTCGGCGCGGAGCGTCCAGCCCGCCTCGTCCGCCTCGAGGTCGAGGATCCGGAGACCCGTGCTGCGCTGGCCCGGCTCGAGGACGATGCGCGGAGGCGCCACCGCGAGCCCGCCCTTCCAGGTCACGGTGATCTCCGCGGGCTCGCCGCCGGTCACGCGGATGGCCCGATCCGGGGCGTCCGTCTCCACCCACTGGCCGCCGGACAAGGTCACGCCCAGGTCCGTGGCGCCGGCGGAGGGATCGGGAACGAACCCGATGTCCACCGGGGGGCCCTCGGTCGTGATGCGGACACGGCGCTCGCCGCCGGCCGGGGTCGGGCCACCCCGGATCTCCACGTCGACTGTCGTCGCCCCCATCCGCAGCCCGCGCACCGCGGCCTCCCGCCAGTCGGCCGGCAACTGCGGCGCGAGCCGCGCCCGGCCGTTGGGAGCGTCCGGGTCCCAGCCGAACACCCCTCGGAGCAGCGGCGTCGCCAGCATCGAGGTCGCGAAGAACTGGTGCGGCACGGACTGGGCGAGCGGCTGGTAGAACGAGCCGGAGAAGAGTTCGTCGTGGCGGCCAAGGCTCCAGTCCCAGGTCATCTGCGCCACCGCGTCCATCAGGTGGAAGCCCGCCCAGGGACGGCGGTAGCGGTATTGCGCCCAGGACAGGTAGCCGGTCACGAAGGGCCAGACCGCGCCCATGTTGTAGGCGAGAGGGTGGTAGAGCTCGCTCTCGGTCGAGAGCATGTGAGCGCCCCAGTCGGAGGACACGCGGTCGCCCGCCATCCAGGTCAGCGTTCCGCGGGCGCGCTCCTCGTCGAACAAGCCGAACGCGGCCGCCGTCGCCGGCCACACCGTCAGGTTCCGGTTGACTCCCCCGCCGGCGAGGATGCCAAAGGCGTGGTAGCCCTCGTCGGGCAGCCAGTAGGCGGTGTTCAGGGAGGCGCGGGCGGTGGGGGCGATCCGCGCCGCGTGCCCGGCCACGTCCGCGTCGCCGACCCGCTCCGCCAGCGCCACCGTGCCTTCGAGCGCGGCGACCCAGACTCCGGCCAGGTAGACGTCCTGGTGGATCGCGTCGCTCAGCCCCCCCACTTCGACCGCGGCCAGACCGCCGACCGTGTTCTCGATGATGCCGTCGCCGTCGGTCTCGGCGCTCAGGCACCACTCCCAGGCGCGCCGATAGGCCGGCCAGAGTTCCCGAACGAGTTCGTCGTCGCCGCTCGCCCGCCAGTACTGGTGGAGCGCCAGCATCCAGTAGGGCGTCGTGTCGGCGTGGTAGTAGGCGTAGGGGTAGGCCTCTAACCAGTCGATGTGCGCCGCTCCCTGGGAAATCTCGTGGGTGATCTTGCCGTCGCCGCGCTGGTAGCGGGCCAGAAAGCGGAGTTCCTCGGCGACCAGCTCCCACTGGCCGAGTGCGTCCATCGCGAAGGTGTTCATCATCGCGTCGCCGCCGAAGAACCACCCGAACCCGGGGCGCGCCCCGCTGCCGGAGAGCCCCCAGGCGGCCACGAAGCCGCACCCCAGATCCGGGTTGCAGACCCGCTGCTCCTCGAGGTTGATCTTCACCCATTCGAGCGCCAGGTCGAGGGAAGGATCGGGAGTCTCCACCGACGCCGTGGACCCGAGCGCGGTTTCGGCCCAGGCGCGGGCGCCTTGGTAGAGCTGCTCGGCCTCGCCGATCAGGCGGGCGTACTGGGTGAACACCGTGTCCCGGGGACCGGTTCCCGCGGCGATGGCGATGGGGATGAACTCGCGCCGGGCCCGATCCGGTTCCACCGGGATGACCATCGATCGGGGGGCCTCTCCGAGCTGGTGCGCCGGATGTTCCACCGAGTTGGACGCCCAGGGAGAACCCACGACGGCGTTGCGCTCTTCCAGGCTCTCCGAGAGCACGAACACCCGTCGCGCTCCATCCCAGAAGGCGTACTGCCCGCCGAGCGAAGCCGGCCACATGTAGTCGAGGACCGGGTGGAACTCGGCCACGATCTCCATCGGCTCCGGGCTGTCCACCTCGAGGAGCACCAGGAGACCGGCGATGTCTGTGTCCCGGGGCGCCAGGATGTGCTGGCGCACCTGGAAGGCCTCGTGGCTGTAGGAGATTGTGGTGAGCTCCGGCCGGATCTCGACGGTTCGCGCCACCCGCTCGCCGGGCACGGGCGCGCCGTAGCGGGGCGTCTGAAAAGAGAGACGGAAGCCGCGGCCGACCTTGAGCGGGTGAACCCAGAGCTCCGCCTCCCCCGTCTCCACGCCGAGCCACGCCGCCCTGGGGCCGGTCACGCCGACGTACTCGCCCGGCCGCACCGGCCCGGTGAGCCCGATGGGGGACTTCAGGATGGGGAAGCGCGGGACCGAAAGGGCGGTCAGGTCCGCGGAGGGCGGATCAGGCAACCGCTGGGAATGGGCGGGCGACGCGGCGAGGACCACGAGGGCGACTGCGGCGAAGGCGGCCGCGGCGCGGCGCGCCCGAGGTTCGGCCCGCGGGATGGTCATCGGCCGCTCTCCCGGTCTGACGATGGATTCCGGCAGGGACTCCGGCGGGGTTGGGCGGCCCGTCGGTCCGGAACGTCGAAGCACCTCGGCTGAGGAGTCTGCCGGTTCCGTTCTGCCGCTCGGTCTCCGAGGCGTCCGGGGCGCCCGCTGCCGGGGCGGCTCGCGGGTCCTGGAATCACGTTCGCGCATCCTGGCGGTCGAGGCTCCCGTTCCACCCCAGGATGCGCCGGTCCGCGGTCACCAAACGATGTCCGCCAAGGGCGGTCGCGACGATGATCCGGTCCGCCGGATCGGCGTGGAAATCCTGGAGGGCGCTGGCGCGGACCGCGATCTCGCCATCGACCGGCACCTCTTGGAGCCCCGCGTCGAGCAGTCGCGCCCGCCAGGCGCCGACGTCTCCGAGCAGGGCCATGCGCCCTTTCTCGTGCAGAAGCGCTACTTCCCAGAACGAGAACGCGGACACGGCCAACTTGTCGGCGCGGAGGGCCCATGCGATCCGCTCCCGGCACTGGCGGCCGAGCCGCGACTCCTCGAACCTTGACCAGATGAGAACGTGCGTGTCGAGCAGGGTCACGGATTCAGGACCCGGTCGGGGTCGGTCTCTGCCTCCCACTCCACGTCGATCGGGGAGACGATGTCGCCGAGGATCCTGATCCTGTCCCGGTCGGCGCCGAACCAGGACTCCGGCTTCTTGCGGTAGGCGACCAACTTCGCCGTCGGCCGGCCGTTCTTCGTGATGACGATCTCCTCGCCGCGCGCGGCCACCTCGTCCATCAGCTTGAGGCACTTCGCCTTGAACTCGGAGGCCTTCATCGTCCGGGGGACACTTTGTGTCTCAGTCTCGGTAGACATGCGCTTCGCTTTTCCGCTGCCTGTAGCCAAACGATTCTAACCATGGTCAGAACCATGGTCACACCCGTGATGCTCCGGCCAGTTGAGCTTGGAGCCTGCGCCGCACCTTCCGTGACTACGGCAGTCTCGCGCCCACAGCGCCGCCGTACCGACGCAGCGTGGGCCGGTGAGGACACCGGCGCTCCATGCAGGCGCGCCCTGACCTATCCAACGCCGGCTCCATGGAGCGCCGGCGTCCTCGCCGGCCTGCGCGCAACTGCCGTCCCCCCGGCAGTCTCGCGCCCACAGCGCCGCCGTGCCGACGGACCTGTGGGCCTCGCTCAGCCGGTGAGCGAGGCGCCCGCCAGGTTTCTGCAGCGCAGGCTCCTTGCCCATCTTCGGTGGAGTTGGAAGCCGGCGCTTCGCCGACGGCGTCAGTGCCCGCTGCCAGGAGGGCCACCGGAGGGCTGTTCGCGTTCGGTCGGCCGGGCAGACAGATCGATCCGCAGCGAGCGCGCCATCGCCTGCCGTTGTTTTTGGGTTGCCGGCTCCACCCTGCTCGCTGGTCCGGGGCGCATGGTGGTCCGACTCGCCGCCAGCTACCGGATGCCTTCGAGCTGGATGCCGCGGACGAAGTAGCGCTGGGTGAGGAGGAAGAGAAGGGCGATGGGGAGGGTCGCGACCACGCCGGCGGCCATCTGGAAGGGCCAGTTGATCTGGTAGGTCGAGTGGAAGGCGGCGATTCCCACCTCCACAACCCGCATCTCCATGGAGCGGGTGACCAGCAGCGGCCAGAGGAAGTTCTTCCAGGCGTCGATGAAGGCGAAGAGCGTCAGGGTGGCCACCGCGGGCTTCGCCAGGGGCAGCGCGACGCTGCGAAAGATGCGCCAGTGGCCGGCGCCGTCCACGCGCGCGGCGTCCTCCAGTTCGCGGGGCAGCGTGCGGAAGTACTGACGCATCAGGAAGATGCCCCAGACCGAGACCAGCTCGGTGGAGACCAGTCCCTGGTAGGTGTCGATCCAGCCGAGCGCCTCGATCATGAGAAAGCGCGGGATGAGCACGATCACCGCCGGGACCATCATGGTCGCGAGGAACAGCAGGAACAGGTTGTCGCGCCCGGGGAAATCGCAGCGGGCGAAGGCGTACCCGGCGGTGGTGGCGGTGGCCACCTGCCCCGCGACCACGACCGCCGCGAAGATGAGCGAGTTGAGGAAGAAGCGTGCGAACGGCTGCGCGGTCAGCGCTTCGGGGTAGTTCGACCACAGCGGCGACTCCGGCAAGAGCTGCCCCGGTCCGAAAACCTCCAGTTGGCCCATGAGGCTGGTGGCGGCCATCCATCCGAATGGGGCGGCCATGACCAGGCAGGCGACGACGAGCAGCGACATGCGCCCGAGCCTGCCCGCTCCCCCGCGCCGGCCTCGCGCGGCGGGGCGCGTCGGGTCAGGCATGGGAGCCCCGTCGTTCGAGCAGGCGGAAATGAAGCCAGGTCGCGGCGAAGACGACGCCGAAGAGCACCCAGCTCATCGCGGCGGCATCGCCGAAGCGGAGGAACTCCCACGCCTCCCGGTAGATGTGGTAGACGGCGACATCGGTCGCTCCCAGCGGCCCGCCCTCGGTCATGACGTAGACCAGCCCGAAGACCTGAAACGAGCCGATCACCGAGGTGACCAGCACGAAGAAGAGGGTGTGGCGGAGGCCGGGCAGGGTGATGTGGCGGAAGCGCTGCCAGCGGCTGGCGCCGTCCACGCGCGCCGCGTCGTACCAGTCCCGGGGGATGGCGGCCAGCCCGGCCTGGAAGACGACCATCTGGTATCCCACCACCATCCAGACGCTGATCACCATCAGGCTCACCAGCGCGGTATCGGGGGAGCTGAG
The DNA here is from genome assembly GCA_012271265.1 of Vicinamibacteraceae bacterium. Classification (GTDB taxonomy): domain Bacteria; phylum Acidobacteriota; class Vicinamibacteria; order Marinacidobacterales; family Marinacidobacteraceae; genus JAAXGQ01. Next base: position 11,014 of record JAAXGQ010000006.1, on the reverse strand, counting down.
CCACGCGACCGGGGCGATTCCCACCGCCGCGAGGGCTCGGTTCGCCAGGCCGTAGCCGTCGTTCAGCAACCACTTCCAGACGACCGCGATCGCCACCACGCTGGTGATGCTCGGCAGGAAGAGCGCCAGCCGCGCCCAGCGGATCGCCCGCCGCGACTGCCGGGTGAGGAGCGCCAGCGAGAGCGCGACCGCCATCGCGAACGGGACGTGGAGCGTGAAGACCGCCGTGTTGCGGATCGCCGCCCACCAGGCGCCGTCGCCCAGAACGGACCGGTAGTTCTCCAGGCCGGTGAAGGGGTGGGCCGGGTCCAGGAGATGCCAGTCGTGGAGCGAGATCCACAGCGAGTAGAGCAGGGGACCGAAGGTGAACAGCAGGAGCAGCGCCCCCGCGGGAGCGAGGAATCCCCAGGCCGCGAGGGTCCGCGAGAGGGCTCGGGGACGGGAAGCGAGCGGGAGGAGAAGGAGGACGAGCGAAACCACGAGGGCCGACCCGGCGGCGGCGGCAGTCAGGACGACGGCCGCGGAGGCGGTCTCCTCGTACCCGAGCAAGACGAGGTGGAGGCTGGCCGGGCGATCCCGCAGCTGCAGGCTGCCGCCGTGGTAGACGGCGCCGCCCGCAGCGACCCGGTGGCGGCCGGCGGAAGGGAGGGGCCGGGCGGCGGCGATCGCGGCGCCGACCTCACGGGGCATCGTCCAGAGCCGGTCCGGCTCGTCGAGCGCCGCGTCGTCCGCCCAGGGAAGACCGGCGACCCGGGCGGCCTCCTCCGGGCCCGCCCCGGCCGCGTGCGCCATCCCCGCCGCCGACAGACCCTGGTCGAGGTGGGCGCGGCTGATCGCTTCCAGTTCGTCCTGCTCCCAGCGCCCGGCAGCGACGGCGACGAGCGCGAGCAGCGTGGCCGAGAGGAGCGCGGCGGCGACGGGAAACCGGGCCGGGGGCGGCGACCGTCGTCGCGCGGCGGCCCAGGCGGACATGGCGAAGGCGGCGAACAGCCCGAGGGCCGAGGCGGCCCATGGCCAGCCGCTTCCTCCGCCCGCCGGCTGGACCGCGATCCAGGCGGCGGGCTCCAGCGCGCCACTTCGGTAGCCGAAGGCTCCCGGCCCCGGTCCGCCCGCGGTTGCCGGCAGGATCCGGCCACGCCCCGCCAGGAACTCCGCGACATCCGCTTCGGTGACGCCCGGCGCCTCGTACAGGGAGGCCGCCATGCGCGCCTCGGCTCCGGAGGAATGCTCCCGGGCCGCCCGGACCGACCCGGCGGCCAGGACGAGGATCAGCGCCGCCCCGGCGGCCACCGCCGCCACGGCGAGGACGGCGAGGATGGGGAGGCGCCGGACCGCGCCTTCGCCGCTCACCGCGCGAGCACCTCGTCCACCCGGCGCGCCACCTCGGAGGCGCTCACCGCGAGGGGTTCCCCGTGAAGAAGCCGCCGGTCCATGATCTCGACCGCCAGCACCTCGATGCGGGAGAAGTCGGGCACGGTGGCGCCCCAGGTCATCCGTGCCCGCTGCGCCAGCGCGACGAACGCGTCCTCGACCCCGCTGGGGTCGGCCGCGGCGATCTCCGCCGCGACGTCAACCCGCGTCGGAATCGCGAGCCCGGCGCGGGCCCGGATCCGCTGCGCCTCCGGCGAAGCCAGGAAGCCAGCCAGATCGATCGCCCGGCGCCGATGGGCCGCGTTCGGCGGCACCGCCCAACCCGACGCGTAGAGAACAGTGGTCGGCTCCGGCTGGGAGGGGTGGCGCGGAATCGGCAGGATCGCGAGCTCCAGTTCGCCGGCGCGCACCAGGTCACGGAAGACGGGCAGCGTCCAGTGGCCGGACAGCAGGAAGGCCTGTTCGCCCGAAACGAACCGGGCCTGCCGCGCCGGATCGGCCTGCTGGACGAACTGGGCACCCGGCGTCAGACCCTCCTCGGCCAGGCTGGTGAGGAAGTGGAAGGCCGAAAGCGCCTCGGGCCCGTCCAGGTAGCCGGTGGCGGCCTTTCCGTCGGGGGCGAGGATGTCGCCGCCGGCCGACCAGACGAACGGCACCCACTGGAAGAGGTTGCGGGGGAAGTCGAATCCGAAGACATCGAGGCGGCCGTCCCCGTCGCGGTCGGCGGTGACGGCGCGGGCCGCCCGACGGAAGTCGTCCCACGTCCAGACGTTGGTCCCCGCGCCCCCCGCGGCGCCCGGAATCGGTTCGATCCCCGCCGCCGCGAGCACCGCACGGTTCGCATAGAGGACCATCGGGGTGAAGTCCTTGGGGAGTGCGAACAGGGCGTCGCCGCGACGAAACGCCTCCAGCACCTCGGGGAACACCAGCTCGGCGCGAAACCCGAGCGCCGCCTGATACGGCGCGAGGTCGATCGCCAGCCCCCGATCCACGAAGGTGGGGATGTCGGGCGAATCGAGGAGATAGACATCGGGAGGGCGGCCCGCCGCGATGGAGGTGAGGAGGCGCTCCTCGTAGCCGTTCGGCGCCGACTCGAGGAGGACCCGCGTCCCGGGTCGCAGCGCCTCGTAGCGCTCGGCGACCTGCTGCTCGATCTCGAGCTCGCTGCCCCCCGCCCACAGCGCGACCCGGAGGGTCAGGGCGCCGGGCGGGCCGCCGGAACAGGCGGGGAAGCTGGCGCCCAGAGCGAGGAAGGCGGCGCCGGGGAGGAGGATCCGTCGCCTGGGGCTCATGACGGCGGCGCCCCGCCGGGTCGCGGCGCCCGCCCGAGGCGGCGGCCATCCGGGGCGAAGAGGTGGGTCCGCTCCCAGGCAACCCGGACGCTAACCTTCATTCCCGCCGCGACGCGCAAGGTCGGTCCCGCCCGAGCCACCCAGCCCGCCTCCCCCGGCCCGTCGAGGTGCACCCGCTGCTCGCTGCCGAGCGATTCGACGCGCAGGACGGCGGCGGTGAACTCGGGCGGGGCGCCGACGGGTCCGGGCGGGGCGGCGGAGGAGCCGGGGGCGGCGGTGAGATCCTCGGGGCGGACTCCCAGCGTGGCTTCACGATGGGTCGAGGGTCCGGGGAAGGTGAACGGGCCGCCGGCGAGACGGCCGCGCCGGTCGCGGGTCAACGCAAGGCGGTTGATGGGCGGCGATCCCACGAAGCCGGCGACGAAGAGGTTGGCCGGTCTCCGGTACACCTCGTGCGGCGTTCCCACCTGCTGCACCCGGCCCCGGTCCATCACCGCCACCCGCTGTCCGAGCGAGAGCGCCTCGACCTGGTCGTGGGTGACGAAGATCATGGTCGTGCCGAGCCGCCGGTGGAGGGCGGCGATCTCGTCACGCGTCTGAAGGCGCAGCGCAGCGTCGAGGTTCGAAAGCGGCTCGTCGAAGAGGAAGACCCCGGGATCGCGCACCATGGCGCGGCCGAGAGCCACCCGCTGCTGCTGTCCGCCCGAGAGCTGCCCGGGACGCCGCCCGAGGAGCTCTCCGAGGCGCAGCGAAGCCGCGACCTCGCCGACGCGCGCCTCGATCTCGGTCCGTCCTGCGCCCCTGACGCTCAGGCCGAAGCCGAGGTTCCGGGCGACGGTCATGTGCGGATAGAGGGCGTAGCTCTGGAAGACCATCGCCACGTCGCGGTCCCGGGGCTCCACGTCGGCGACCGGATGGTCCCCGATCCACACCTCGCCGCCGTCCGGTTCCTCCAGCCCGGCGATCAGGCGGAGGAGGGTGCTCTTGCCGCACCCCGACGGTCCGACCAGCACCATGAGTTCGCCGGCGTGGATCTCCAGCGTGACGTCAGCCACCGCGGTCACGTCCCCGAAGCACTTCCGGACGGCCCGCAGGGTCACCGCCCGAGGCTCGCGCGTCATCGGCCGCGGTCCCGCTGCGGCGCCGGAAGCTCGGTCCAGGCGACCCGGAGCGCTTCCCCCCGCGTCCCGAGGGTGCGCTCGCCGTCCACCGTCAGCGAGACCCGCTCCTCGTCGATCCTGACTGCGACGCGGCGCCCGCGGACCCGCACGGGTCCGAGCCGCACCCGGGGCAGATCGTGCGGCAACGGCTTGACCTCCAGCCCCTTCGCGTCGAGATGAAGCCCGGCCACGCCGCGGGCGAGGAGGTCCAGCACCCAGGAGTGCTGGTAGTCGTCAATGCCCCGGAAGTGGCAGGCGCGGCCGGTCGTCGGGTTGTAGTGCTCGAATGTGTTGGGGCGGCGGGGGTCGCCAGCGGTGAACATCATGCGGGCGAAGCGGGGGAGCAGGGTCGCGGCCAGGCGGCCGGCGCGCCGGTTTCCCTGCCGGAAGCAGCGGAGCAGGCCTTCGATCAGGTGACTCGTGGTCATCGGCCAGACGCGGCCGTTCCAGGGACAGTTGCGCCGCTTGCCCCGCCAGATCCCCTCGGCGGAAAAGCGGGGGTCGTCCACCGAAGACGACGGCAACGGGAAGGGTGTGCCGAAGGTCCGGGGATCCTCGAGGTGATCCATCATCGCCTCGAGACGGGCGGCCTCCACCCGGCCGGTCAGCATCGGGTAGAAGCCCACGGCGGCCTTGACGCCGGTGCGCCGGAGGGTGCGTCCGTCCACGTCGGTGAAGAGCCGCGCCTCGGGACACCACATGCGCTCCATGATGGCAGTGCGGCAGCGCCGCGCCAACGCGCGCCAGGCGGCCGCGTCCCCCGGGCGTCCGACCCGTCCGGCGAGCCGGGCGAGCGCGTGGAAGAGCTGGTGGGCATAGACCGTCACGTCGATGCCCTTGAGGTTGAGGCGCGGCTCCCAGCCGCGCACGTCCGCCTCGGGGTCGACCGCCATGTAGCGCGACATGTACTCCTGCCCGGTCTCGAAGTGGTTGACCACGGTGAACATCCCCGAGCCCTCGGGGTCGCGCGAGCGGTCCAGCCAGCGGGCGTAGCGGGCGAGGCCCTCGTAGCAGCGGGCCAGGGTGTCGGGGTCGGGGTGCGTCGCGTCCACCGCGAGGAGAGCGTCCCCCCAGTTCGCGTGGTAGAAGTCGGTCCGTTCGAGGTGGTTCGGGTAGAGCCGCCCGTGAAACGACCCGTCCTCCTTCTGATGGGCGAGGAAGTTGAGGAGCGACCCCCAAGCCTCGCGCCCGCCGGCGCGCCAGCGCATCTCCATCATGTGGCACGGGGCGCTGTAGCTGATCGGGACGTGGAAGTACTCGATCCCTTCGGCGATGCAGGGATGGCGCACGTTTCCCCAGCGGCCCTCGATGCGGTTCAGGCCCAGGCCGTAGATGCGGTAGTCGAAGATCCGGTCCATCCAGGGGTCGCCGCAGGCGAAGGCGGGGAAGCCGGAGTAGAAGGACTCCCAGGTCGTGGTCGCTCTCGCGTGCGTTACCGAAGGCAGCCTGGGGCGGAGGCGCAGCTGGAGGGACAGCGGTTTCGCATCGCGGGCCGGAACCGGAAATGCCACCGCCATCCAGATCCAGCCCTGGTCAGCCGGCGCCACGGCGCTGTTGTGGTTGGTCTCTCCTTCGGCGAAAGGAGACAGATCCCACTCGGGGTGCGTCCCGCCCTCGGAGGACACGATCCGCCGCCACGCCGGGCTGGCGGAGCCGCGCATCTCCATGGCGACCGACAGTTCCTGTCCCGCCCGGTCGACGAGCCGGCGCGTCCAGCGAACGCCCCCGGCTGAAGTCCGCGCTTCGGAGGTGGAGGGCGCCGGCTGGGCGGTGAAGGCGACGAGGAAGCCTCCGACCCGCTCCGGCGGCAGGTCCCAGGCACTCTCCAGGATGCCGCCGGGGAGCACCTGCCGGGTCTCGACCGCGGCGCCGCCATCTTCGGTCCGCCAGCCGGCGACCAGGGCGCCCGGCCGCCAACGGCGTCCACCAGGCGCTGCCCGGAGGGGAATCTCCGCCCCCGCCGGATCCACGAGGGCCACGGAAAAGCAGGGTCCCGCCTCGACCTGCAGCAGATGGACCGGATCCCAGAATCCGGGCCGGTGCAGCCAGCAGGGAAACGGCGGCGCCCATGCCACCCCGTCGAGCCCCCCGAGAAACCATTTGTCGGGCCGGGAAAGAGCCCCGATGCGGCTCACGTGTCGGCGCCGGTCGGAAGGACCCGATCCGGGGGAGGTCACGGGGGAGGTCAACCGCGCGCGAAGTCGAGGGCCGAGGGGCCGAATCCGGCGATCAGCAGCAGCCCGACGCCTCCGACAACCAGGGCGGCGAAGAGGCCAAAGAGAAACGGGCGGAGCCCGATCCGGCGCAGGCCGGCGAAGCTCGACAGGAGGCCCACCCCCGCCATGGCGAGGAGCAGACACGTTTCGGCCGCGTGGCCGATGACCGCCACGAACCCTTGCCAGGTCGCCGGATCGAGAAAGCCGAAGGCCGGACTCCCGTGATCGCCGAGCGTGCGGAGCGCGGAGCACGCCGCGAACCCGACCACGAACCAGGGAACCATCCGCAGCCATGCGCCGCCGCCGGGAGACCGGATCGACCGGGCTTCGCCGAAGAGAATGCCGGCCAGCGGGATCACCGCCAGCATCGAGAGGTTGCGCACGAGCTTGGTGACGGTAGCGACCTCGAGCGCCAGCGGAGCGCCGTACTGGTCCTGGTACATCACCCCGGCCCCGGCGACCTGGGCGGTTTCGTGGATGGATACGCCGAGGAAGAGCCCGGTGAGCTCCGGTGTTTCCGCGAACAGCGCGTGCGCGAGGAGGGGGTACCCGAACATCGCGGCAAGTCCGAACACCGTGATGCAGGACACCGCGTAGCCGACCTCGGACTGCCGCGCGCGAAGGAGCGGGGCGACCGCCACGATCGCGGTCGCGCCGCAGATGCTCGTTCCGGCGGCGATCAGCCCCGCCAGGGGCCGCGGCAGGCCGAGGCGCGGTCCCAGCAGGCGGACCACGCCGACACCCGCCGCGATCACCATGACCACGAAGGGCAGCGCCGCCACGGTGAAGGCCCCGGCGGCGAACAGGCTCAGGCGAAAGCCGAGCAGCACGATGCCGAGGCGAAGGATCGTGGTCGAGCAGAAGCGGAGCCCCGGGGCGGCCGTCTCCGTCACGCGGGAGGCGTTGGAGACGACCATCCCCAGGACGACGGCCAGCACGATCGGGCTGACCGGAGTGCCCGAGAGTCCGAGGACCGATGTCGCTATCCATCGCGCGGAGAACGCGGCGACGGCCGCGACGAGCGCCGCTGCGAGCAGCCCGACCCGGAATCCGCGTGATCGCATCGTCACCTTCTATCAGGCTCAGCCTGCCCCATGGAGCGCCGTCCCCTGGAGTGCCGTCCCCCGGAGCGCCGTCCCCTGCAGCGCCGTCCCATGGAGCGCCGGCGTCCTCGCCGGCCTGAGCCGCACCGCCGGCCCCTCAGGCCGTGTCCTGCCGAGAGCGCCGCCGTGCCGCCCGACCGTGCGCCGGGAAGCCCACGGACCATGTCCGCCTGCGGCGGTTGGCCGGCGAGGACGCCGGCGCTCCCGGTGCCCCCTTGGAGCGCCGTCCCCTGGAGCGCCGTCCCCTGGAGCGCCGGCGTCCTCGCCGGCCTGCGCCGCACCGCAGTCTCCTGTCGAGAGCGCCGCCGTGCCGCCCGCCCGTGTGCCGGGAGGCCCAAGGACCATGCCCGCCTGCGGCGGTGGCCGGCGAGGACGCCGGCGCTCCCGGTGCCCCCCTGCAGCGCCGTCCCCTGGAGCGCCGGCGTCCTCGCCGGCCTACGCCGTACCGCAGTCTCCTGCCCAGAGCGCCGCGGTGCCGCCCGACCGTGTGCCGGGAGGCCCAAGGACCATGCCCGCCTGCGGCGGT
>JAAXGQ010000006.1:0-3296 GCA_012271265.1 Vicinamibacteraceae bacterium | reverse complement strand
GGCCGGTGAGGACACCGGCGCCCCCGGTGCGGTGGCCGGCGAGGACACCGGCGCTCCCGGTGCCCCCATGGAGCGCCGGCGTCCTCGCCGGCCTACGCCGTACCGCAGTCTCCTGCCGAGAGCGCCGCCGTGCCGCCCGACCGTGTGCCGGGCGGCCCACGGACGATGCCTGCCTGCGGCGGTGGCCGGTGAGGACGCCGGCGCTCCCGGTGCCCCCATGGAGCGCCGGCGTCCTCGCCGGCCTGCGCCGCACCCTCGGTCCCCCAGGCAGTCTCCTGCCGACTGATCGTTTGGGTTCAACGGCGATGCGGTCTCGTCGTTGGGTCCGGTCGCCGGGTCTGGTCCCGTTCGGCGAGGGCGGCGGCCGCCATCTCGGCGAGGGAGAAGAAGACGAAGTCGAGGCGGGGCATCTCCCTCACCGGCGCCGTGGCCGCCGAGCTCCCGCCTTCCGACTGCCGCTGGCGGTCGATCCATGCGCTCGCGAGCCCGAAGCGATTTGCCGGCACGTGGTCGTGGTGGAGGCTCTGGGCGGTGTGGAGCACGTCGGAGCGTCCGAACCCGAAGTCCCTCCGGAGCCTCTCCAGCAGGTAGGCGAAGTTCGCGTCGGCGGGTTTGTAGGAGCCGATCTCCTCGGCGGTGTAGACGGCATCGAATCCGACGCCGAGTCTTTCGATCGAGGCGGCGATCCCCTCCCGGTGGACGTTCGACAGGATGACCAGCCGGAAGTGGCGCTTCAGGACCCGAAGCGCCTCCGCGCTGTCGGGAAACGCCGGCCAGCGGGGCACCGAGGCTCCGAACGCGGTGTCCAGCGCCGGAGTCGTCTCCAGGCCGAGGCTGCCGGCGAGGTCGTGGTGGACCCTCTGAAGGAGGTCCGGGTAGCGAAGGCCGGGATTCTCCCGCTCGTGGCGCCCCTCGAATCGGGCGAATGCCCGGAGCGCCGCGGCGCGGTCGGTCCCGGAAGCGGGATCGCTTCCCGCAGGATCTCGCCGGCCCGCGCCGTTTCTGCGGAAGAGCGGCTCCAGGGCGTTCGCGATGCCCTGTTCCCAGTCAATCAGGGTCCCGTAGCAGTCGAACGTCAGGACCCGGAATCGGGTAAGCCGCTTCGCCATCAGCCGGGGCAGGATAAGGCCGCTTCGGAGAGCGCGCGCCGCCCCCCGGCGCCCGGGGCGGCTTCACTACCATCCCCGCGCCATGCAGAACCCAACCCCGGACCGCTTCACCAGCCGCCTCTGGGCCGGGATCGAACCGACCTACCGGGAGATCCTGCGCCACCCCTTTCTTGCCGGGCTCTCCGACGGGACCCTCGACCGGCAGGCGTTCCGCTTCTACGTGATCGAGGACGCGCTGTATCTCCACGACTTCGCCCGCGCCGTGGCGGTGCTCGGCGGCAAGGCGCCGCACCCCGACGTCACCGCCGTCCTTTGCGGCGACGCGGTCGCCACGGTGGAGGCCGAGCGGGAACAGCTGGGCCGGTTCCTGCGCGATCTCGGCGGTTCCCGGGATGATCTCTTCGCCCGCCAGCCGGCCCCGACCACGTCGGCCTACACCAGCTATTTCCTGGCCCAGGTGCACGCGCGGCCGTACGAGGAAGGGCTCGCTGCGGTCCTGCCCTGCTACTGGATCTACGCCGAAGTGGGGAAGGAACTGCTGAACCGGCCCGCGTCGCCGGACCCGCTTTACCGGCGCTGGATCGAAAGCTACGGGAGCGACGAGTACGCCGCGGTCGTTCAGCGCGTCGTGGACCTCACCGACGCCGCGGCGCAGGAAGTCTCGGACGGCGGGCTCCGGGCGATGGCGCGCCACTTCGCGATGGGCGCCCGCTACGAGTGGATGTTCTGGGACATGGCCTGGCGGCAGGAGGCGTGGCCGCTCTGAGAGGAGCCAGGCCGCCGGTCAGCGCATCCAGACCGTCTTGCGGTTCGTGAACTCGGTGAGTCCGTCCGGCCCCAGCTCGCGCCCGAAGCCACTGGCCTTGGTGCCGCCGAAGGGAACGCGGGGGTCGGACTTGGTGATGCCGTTGACGAAGACCGACCCCGCCTCGACGGCTTCGATCATCCGTCCGGCGAGGGCGCGGTCGGTCGTCCACACCGAAGAGCCGAGGCCGTAGGCCGTCCGGTTCGCGATCTTCACCGCCTCCGCCTCGGTTTCGAACGGAATCACCGTCGCCACCGGGCCGAACAGTTCCTCGTCGGCGGCGGGAGATCCCCCCGGCGCGCCCCGGAGAATCCCCGGGGCGGCGAAGAACCCGCGCTCCGGAGCGTTCCCCCGGTAGATCCAGCCGGCCCCGGCGTCCACCGACGCCGCGAGCTGCTCCTCGAACCGGTCCCGCAGATCCCTGCGGGCGAGAGGGCCGATCGTCGTGGCGGGGATCATGGGGTCGCCCACGCTCGCGCTTCGAAACCGGGCCTCGAACCGCTCCAGGAACCCGTCCAGCACCGGTCGGTGCACCAGAAAGCGCTTCGCCGCGATGCAGCTCTGCCCGGAGTTGATCAGCCTCGCGTCGGCGCCAGCCGCGGCCGCTTCGGCCGGGTCGGCGTCGTCAAAGACGATGAACGGGTCGCTGCCGCCGAGTTCGGCGACCATCGGCTTCAGGAAGCGCCCGGCGATCGCCCCCACTTCGCTCCCGGCGCGCGAACTGCCGGTCAGGGTGACGCCGCGAACCCGGCGGTCTCCGATCAGCGCGGCCGCCTGTTCGTTGGTCAGGAACAGGTTCTGGACGAGTCCTTCCGGCGCCCCGGCCTCCCGGTAGAGCCCGACGATCCGTTCCGCGCACTGGGGGACCGAGGGGGCGTGCTTCAGGAGCATCGGGTTGCCGGTTAGAAAATTCGGGGCGGACACCCGGATCACCTGCCAGAAAGGGAAATTCCAGGGCATCACCGCCAGGATCGGGCCGATCGGCTCATGGCGGACCCAGGTGGCGCTGCCGTCCGAGGGGACATGTCTCGGCAGCAGGGTGGCCTCGCCGGTCTCGGCGTAGTGGCGGGCCACCCAGGCGCACTTCCGCGCCTCCGCCACCCCCTGCGCGAGGGGCTTCCCCATCTCCAGCGCCATGAGCCCGGCAAGCTCGTCTTCCTCGCTCTCGAGCAGGTCGGCGAGCCGTTCGTTCAGGCGCCGGCGCTCGGCGAACCCCCGGCCCCGCCAGTCCCGAAAGGCGCGGTCGGCGCGCTCCAGCGCGTCCTCCACCTGGTCCTCCCGCCAGACGGGGAATTCGGCGACGAGCTCTTCCGTGGCCGGATTCAGCGAACGGTAAAGAGCGGCCTGGACTCCTTACATTCTTGTCAAGCCCTCCCGGGTGA
>JAAXGQ010000048.1 GCA_012271265.1 Vicinamibacteraceae bacterium | reverse complement strand
GCAGGGGCCGGTGAGGACACCGGCGCTCCAGGATGCCGGCGCTCCCGGTGGGTGGGGGTGGTGAGGACGCCGGCGGTTCAGGATGCCGGCGGTTCGGGCTGTGCGGCGGGGGGAGGTTGGGACGGAAGCGGGGGAGGGACCGCAGGTATATAACTCCCGGAACGAACTCCATGCGATCCGGTCCTGCCCATGCTGCCCGCCACGGTGGATCGGGCTCCCGGCGCCGACGGGGGCTTCGCGGCATCGGGACGGCGGCGGCCGGCGCGGCGCTCCTCGCCGGCGCGGCGGCGCTGGCCCAGCAGACCTACCAGTTCCGGGTCACGGTGGACCTGATCTCGCTGAACGTCACGGTGACCGACGCCCGGGACCGCTTCATCACGGACCTGATCGAGCAGGACTTCCGGGTCTACGAGGACGGCATCCCGCAGGAGATCGAGGCCTTCTCGCGGGAAGACCTTCCGATCCGCATGATCCTGCTCCTCGACACGTCCGCGAGCATGGTCGACAAGATGCAGTTCGCCCAGGAAGCGGCCGTGCGCTTCACCCGGACCCTGCGGACCGAGGACGTGGCCCAGGTCGTCGAGTTCGGAAGCCACGCGAACATCCTGCAGAAGTTCACCGGGGATCTGGGCCGGCTGGAGAACGCCATCCGGATGACGCAGGCGGGGGGGACCACGAAGCTGCACAACGCGATGTACATCTCGCTCCGCTCGCTCGAGCGGCAGCGGATGGAGGCGCGGCGGCAGGCGATCATCCTGCTCTCCGACGGGCGGGACACGAGCTCGCTGGTCACCTTCGAGCAGGTGCTGGAGCTGACCAAGGACACCGACGTCGTCATCTACACGATCTCGCTTCAGAACACCGCGCGGCGGCGCGGGCGGCAGTTCTCCGAGGCCCGGCACGTGCTGGAGAACCTCGCCCAGGAGACCGGGGGGCAGGCGTTCTTTCCTGCCGCGCTCGTCGAGCTGGAGTCCGTCTACGCCCGCATCGCCCAGGAGCTCAGCAGCCAGTACAACGTCGGCTACATCTCGAACAACCCGAGGCAGGACGGCGCCTGGCGCCGGATCGTGGTGCAGACGAGCCGCCCGGACCTGAAGGTGCGGACGAAGCTCGGCTACTACGCGCCGGGTTAGGCGGCGGCCCCGGAGTGGCGGCGGGCTTGGGAGCTGCCGGAAAGGGCCGGAGCCGCTTCTACGCGGAGGAAGAGGCCAGGCGCCTCAGGCCGTGTGCGCAGCGGAGCGCGGAGACCGCCGGGCGACGGTTCCCCGAGACGCCCCCTCGGCGGCGGAGCGAGTTCCAACGGGACCGGGACCGGATCATCCACTCGAGTGCCTTCCGGCGGCTGCAATACAAGACCCAGGTCTTCATCAACCACGAGGGGGACCACTACCGCACCCGACTCACCCACACGCTGGAGGTCGCGCAGATTGCGCGCGACCTGGCGCGGGCGCTCCGGCTCAACGAGGACCTGACCGAGGCGACGGCGCTGGCGCACGACCTCGGCCACACGCCGTTCGGCCACGCCGGGGAAACCGTGCTGGACGGCCTCATGCGCGAGTGGGGCGGTTTCGAGCACAACATCCAGTCCTATCGGATCGTCCACAAGCTGGAGCGGGCGTACCCGGACTTTCCCGGGCTGAACCTGACCCGCGAGACGCGGCACGGGGTCTTCGCGCACTCGAGCCGGGCGGGGTTCGCGCCGGAGGACCTGGCCGGGTGGCGGCAGCCTCCGCTGGAGGCGCAGCTCGCGGATCTGAGCGACGAGATCGCCTACACGGCGCATGACCTCGAAGACGGACTGTCGTCGGGGCTCATCGAGGCCGGAAGTCTCGAGGAAGCCGCGCTGTTTCGGCGGCGCCGGGAGGGGCTGGGCGCGGGGTATCGGAGGGTGGCGGTCCGCACGGTGCTGCGCGGGCTGATCGGCGAGCTGGCGCGGGGAGTCATCGCCGCCACCGAAGCACGGATTCGGGCTGCGGGGATGGATCGGGAGGGGCCGGAGGGGCCCTTGCGGCTGGCGCGGCCTTTGGTGGCGCTTCCGGAGCCGCTGCGGCGGGATCTGGAGGAGCTGAAGGACGTGCTGCTGCGGCGCCTCTACCGTCATCCCCGGGTGCTGGCGGCGGCCGAGCGGGGGACCCGGCTGCTGCCTGACCTGTTCCGGTGTTTTCTGGAGGAGCCGGAGCGGTTGCCCCGCCACTTCCGGGAGCGGATGGGGGTCTCGCGGCGGGAGCGGGTGGTGTGTGACTACGTCGCCGGGATGACCGACCGTTTCGCTCGCGACGAGCACCGCCGCATCTTCGGTCCGGAGCACGGACGTTCCCCACCCGCCAAGGCAGGCAACCTCAGCCCGGGGCGCGAGCCTGCCTGAGGGACGAAGGGTGGGGCGCAGGCCGGCGAGGACGCCGGCGCTCCATGCCGCCCTGGCCGGTCGGGCCGGCAAGGTACTGATTCCGGGCGCACCCTTGGTCCCCCACGCAGTCTCCTGCCGACGGCGCCGCCGGGCCGACCAACCGTGGCCGGCGAGGACGCCGGCGCTCCATGGCGCCGGGTCTCCGGTCGGCGGGGAGGCGGCGCCCCGTGCTCAGGAGGGGCTGGTTGCGGGGCGGTCGGCGGGAGAGTCGGGCGGTGGGTCGCTGGGGAGGTCTACTGGAGGGGCTTCTTCGTAGATGGGTTCGCCTTCGATGGGTTCGAGGTACTTCTCGACACCGGGCGGACCGAGCCGGCGCTCGGCGAGGACGCGGCCCCGGGAGACCCAGGACGAGGCGCCGACGCGGACGAACATCTCCACCTCGACGTCCTCCCACAGCTCGTGCTCGAACATCTGTCTCGGCCGGGCCTGGGAGAGATAGTTCGAGTCGGACCGCAGGGTGTGCTCGGCGGTCTCCCCGCCAGGCAGGAGCGGCTCCTCGGTTGCGGAGTGCAGGTACGCCGTCCCCCAGGACTCCTCCGGCGCCGACTCGCGGCGAAAGACGGACATCACCTGGATGTACTCGGTCGGGTCGGGGTTCGTGTTCCTGACCCGGAAGCGCACCGCCGGGCGGATGTAGGTGTTTCCGTCGGAGTCCTGGCCGAGCACCGCCCAGTAGCCGACCAGCCCGCTCAGATCGATCCGCGCCGCGGCCCGGGTGGCCTCGGCATCGGTGCAGCCGGCGCCGGACCCGGCGGCAAGGGCGGCGAGCAGCGCCGCGATGGTCCGGGCGGCGCGGCGGGCGCGGGGACGGCTGGCGTGCATGGGAGTCCTGGGCGACCTCCGAACGGAGAGGTTCGCGAGTATAGACTGCGCCGGCTCCGCCTCCCGGACACCAGGGAATCACCAACAGAGAACGCGCCCCGCCCGCCCCGCTCCGCCGTGGAACCCGTCGTCGTCGTCGACCGCGTCACGAAGCGTTACGGGTCGAAGCCGGCCGTCCGCGAACTGAGCTTCTCTGTCGGCAAGGGCGAAGTGCTCGGCTTTCTCGGCCCGAACGGGGCCGGGAAGACGACCACCATGCGGATGATCACCGGCTTCATGCCGCCTTCGGACGGGCGGGTGCTGGTGGACGGCGTGGACATGGTGGATGCGCCGCTCGCCGCGCGGCGGAAGATCGGCTATCTCCCCGAGGTTCCACCCCTCTACCCGGAGATGGAAGTCCGCGAGTTTCTTGCCTTCGCCGCCCGCCTGCGGGGAGTGGGCCGGCGCGACGTCGAAGGAGCGGTGGAACGGGTCAGCGCCCGGTGCGGGCTGGCCGGGGCCGGGACCGCGATCATCGGGACGCTCAGCCGAGGCTACCGGCAGCGGGTCGGGCTGGCGCAGGCGCTGGTGCACGACCCGGAGGTGCTGGTGCTCGACGAGCCCACGGCCGGGCTCGACCCGAAGCAGATCCACGAGACGCGCCTCCTGATCCGCGAACTCGCCCGGGACCGGACCGTCGTCCTGTCCACCCACATCCTCTCGGAGGTCACCGTCACCTGCGACCGGGTGGTCATCATCAGCGGGGGCCGGCTGCGCGCCGAGGACTCCCCGGAACGGCTCGCGGCGCGGCTCGCCACGGCGGGTCGGGGGAGCGCCGTGGTCGAGATCGAGACCGCGAGCCCGGCCGAGGCGGCGGCCGCGGCGCTGACCGCCGCTCCGGGCGTGGCTTCGGTGAACACGGGCAGCGAGACCGCCGAGGGGACCGTGGTCCTGCAGGTCGCGCTGGAGGACGATGAGGATCGGCGCAGCGAGCTCGCCCGCACGGTGCTAGGCGCCGGGGCTCCGCTGCTCGGCCTTCGGCGGGCGGGCGCCAGCCTCGAGGACGTCTTCCTGGAGCTGACGGCGTCCGAGGCGGAAGACGGGGAGACGGCGTGACCGCCGCCCTCATCATCTGCCGGCGGGAGATCGCCGCGGCGCTCGCTTCCCCGGTCGCCTACGTCCTCTTCGGCGCCTTCGCCTTCATCTACGGCTACTTCTTCACCGAATTCCTGCGGAACTTCGTGGAAGTCGGCATGCGGATGAGCGAGCTGGGCGGGTTCAGCGGCGGGTCGCTCCACGTGAACCACGACCTCATCAACCCGCTGCTGCTCACCGCGGCGGTGGTGCTGCTCTTCCTGGTTCCGCTGATCTCGATGCGGTCGCTGGCGGCGGAGGTGCGCTCCGGGACGATGGAGCTGCTGCTGACCGCTCCGATCAGCGACGGACAGATCGTGGCCGGCAAGTTCCTCGGCGGGTTCGCGCTCTATCTGACGATGCTTGCCGTCAGCCTGCTCCACGTGGCGGTGCTGTTCTGGTTCGGCCAGCCGGACATCCTGCCGATTCTTGCCGGCTACCTCGGGCTGGCTCTCTTCGGGGCCGCGACGATCGCGCTCGGCCTGTTCTTCTCCAGCCTGACCTCGAGCCAGATCGTGGCGGGGGTGCTGACCCTCGCGGCGCTGCTCCTCCTGTGGGTGGTCGAGTTCGCCGGACAGACCGGGGGCTCCTTCGGCAGATTGCTGGCCTACGTCTCGGTCACTGGCCACCTGGCGGAGCCGGCGCGCGGGGTTGTCGCCGTTCGGGACGTCATCTATTACCTGTCGTTTGCCGGGTTCTTCCTGCTGCTGACCCGGGAGACGGTCCGTTCGCGGCGGTGGCGGGGATGAGGCGCCGCAGCGCGCGGGAAGGCGCGAACTCCGCGCTCATCGTGCTGCTGCTGGCCGGGGCCGCCGTCGGGGTGAACATGATCGCCGACCGGCGGAACGTATCGTGGGACACGACCTCGGGGGGGATCTACAGCCTCTCGCCGCAGACCATCCGGATCCTGGAGGAGCTCGACCGTCCCATCCGGCTGGTGGTGCTGGACCAGCCTCGGGCGGCAGGCCCGGTCGTGGACCTCTTTCAGCGCTACGCCGACGAGAGCGGGCAAGTGTCGTGGGAGGTCATCGACCAGGAGGCGGAGCCGGTGCGCGCCCGCGTCTACCAGGCGACGACCGAGGCGGGCATCCCGTTCGGCACGATCGTGGTCGAGGCGGACGGGCGCCAGGAGCGGGCCGGCGGCGCCGGGGAGCAGGACCTGACCAACGCGATCGTGCGGGTCCTGAAGGGGGAGACCCGGAAGGTCTACTTCACGACCGGGCACCAGGAGCGGTCCATGGACGAGCCGGGGGCGGGCGGGCTGTCGGCCATCGCCTCCCGGCTCGTGGACTCGAACTACGAGATCGCCGAGTTGCCGCTTCTCGCCGCGGTCGCCGGCGGGGAGGCGGCCATCCCCGAGGATGCCGCCGCGGTGATCGTGGCCGGGCCCCGTCTCGATCTGATCGAGGCCGAGGCCGAGGCGCTCGCCGCGAGCGTGCGCGCCGGCGGGAAGCTCATGCTGCTGGTCGATCCGGTGGATCCGCCCGGGGCGGACGACGACCGGCAGCAGCTCATCGGACTGGCCGAGGAGTTCGGGGTGGCCCCGGCCGGGGACGTGGCGATCGATGCGAGCGGCGTCGGCCAGCTCTTCGGGTTCGGGATCGAGGCGCCGCTCGCGGCCTCCTACGGGTTCCACCCGATCACCAGGGGCTTCGAAACCGCCGCGACCGTGTTCCCCCTCGCGCAGAGCCTGATCGAGCCGGACCCGGAAGACCTGCCCGAGGGGGTGCGGGTGTCGGAACTGGTGCTGACCTCGGACGCTGCCTGGGGCGAAGAGGACGAGGCGGAGCTGGCCAGCGGGGAAGTGAACGCCGGAGAGGGGGAGAGGACCGGCCCGCTGGCGCTGGCCTTCGCGGTCACGGTCGCAACGGAGCCGGGGGCGGAGCCCGCGGAGGAGGGCGTCGCGGAGGCGGTGGGTCCTGAAGGCGCGGCGGAAGATGGAACCCCGCCGCCGACGGAAGGAAGGCTGGTGGTCGTGGGGGACACGGACTTCATCGGGAACAACCTGGCGCTCGCGCCGCTCGGCAACGCCGATCTGTTCCTCAACATGGTGAACTGGCTCACCGAGGACGAAGACCTCATCGCGATCCGGCCGCGGTCGGCTGACGACCGGCGGATCACCATGACGGCGGCCCAGGTGCGGAATGCGGTCCTGTTCACCGTCGTCTTTCTCCCCGGCTTCTTCCTGATCTGGGGGGCCTCGGTCTGGTGGTCGCGGCGCTGACCCGGACCCGCTGAGGAGGTGGGGTGAGGCGGACGACGGCCGCGGCGCTGGCGCTCGCGGCGCTGGTCGGGGGGTGGTTGCTGCTCTTCGAGCGGGAGGCGGGCGAGAGCGAAGACGGCACGCCGGTGTTCCAGGTCGAGGAGGAGGCCATCGCGGCGGTCACGCTGGAGCGGCCGGAGGAGCCGCCGGTGCGGCTCGCGGCAGAGAGCGCGGGTTTCGTGGTGACGGTCGGGGACGGCGAGCCCGCCCCGGCAGACGCCACCGAGGCCGACAACCTCCTGCAGAACGTCGTTTCCCTGCGATCGCGGCGGCGTCTGGGCGAGCGGGACGCGGAGGAGCTGGCGGGTTTCGGCCTTGCCCCGGCCTCGCTGGTGGTCCGGGTGGAGGCGGAAGGCAGGGTGCTGGATCCGGTCGGGTTCGGCGCCGAGACGCCGACCGGGGGCAACCGCTACCTGCTGCGGGCGGGCTCGGTGCTGGTCGTTCCGGCGTTCGCCCACGACAACTTCGACCGGGACGGCTGGGATCTGCGCGACCGACGGGTGTTCCGGTTCGACGGCGTTTCGCCGCTCGCCCACCGGCTGCGGCTGGTCGCCGACGGCGAAGCCGTGGAACTTCGGCGCGACAGCGGGGTCTGGCGGATCGTCGAGCCGTTCGCGTTCGCTGCGGATTCGTTCGGCGCGTCGCAGCTGGCCACGCGCCTCCTGGATGCGCGGATGACGGGGCTCGTCGAAGCAGGTTCGGAGGCGGCGGAGGCAGCGGAGGGGCTGGAGGCGCCGCGACTGGTCGCCGAGCTGGGCGTGGTTGTCGGGGAGGACGACGCCGCGGCGGGGCGGACGGTGCGCTTCGGCGGCGCGAGCCGGTCACCGCCGGGGGTCTTCGCCCGGCTGGACGGGGATCCCACGGTGTTCGTCGTGCCCACGCCGCTGGTCGAGGAGCTGTCGGGGGCGGTCGCGGGAGAACTCGTGGCGGTGCGGTCGCTGTCGGTGTTTGGCTTCGCGGCGTTTCGGGCGGTCGAACTCGTGGTCGAGGGACCGGAGGGCCTCACGCGCTTCGAGCGGCGGGACGGCGACGGCGGTCGGGAGTGGGTCGTGGACGTGGGAGACGGGACCGGGCCGGTGGTTGTGGATGGGGTCGCGGTGGACGATCTGTTGTATGCGCTGACGTCGATGGAGGCGGACGATGTGGGCGGGTCCGCCTTGCCGGCGGAGGGTGACGCGTGGACCGTGGGAGTGCGGGAGGAGTCGTTTGGACCCGATGCGGAGGAAGAAGCGGCCGGGCCGGAAGCGGAAGCGGCCGGGCCTCGGCCGGAGCGCGTGCGTTTCCGGGTGGGCGATGCGGAGGTTCAGGCGCTGCGGGCGGGGGACGCCCGCACCCTCGTCATTGCCGGGGCGGCGTGGGGGGAGTTCCTGAATCTCTTCCAAGCCGCCGCCGCGCGCCCGGAATAGCCCCACGAGGCGATTCCGCGCCCGAGAGGACGGGCGTGGCGGCTTACGGCAGGCGGTTCGGAAGCGGGGTGCGCGCGGCGCTGGCCGGCGAGGACGCCGGCGCTCCAGGCCGGGCGTGGCGGTTTACGGCAGGCGGTTCGCAAGCGGGGTGTGCCGGCGGCGTTTGGCCGGCGAGGACGCCGGCGCTCCATGATTGGCGCGCCCTGACGTATCGAGCGCCGGACCCATGAAGCGCTGGACCCATGGAGCGCCGGCGTCCT
>JAAXGQ010000273.1 GCA_012271265.1 Vicinamibacteraceae bacterium | reverse complement strand
CCAGCGGCTCCCTGGGCCTCTCCGGACGCCCTGGAGGCCCTCACGGCCCCTCCAGCGGCTCCCTGGGCCTTCTCCGGACGCCCTGGAGGCCTCCCCTCCCCCCCTGTGGGCCAGGTCGGGGGCAAAAGAACGCCGCCGCGACCCGCTGACGCGGACCGCGGCGGACGCCCTCGCTCCTCAACCCTCGTCCTCGCCGAAGGTGTTAGACTTGGCGGATGACTCCGGCGGTCTCCAGTCGCCGGGCCACCCTACCGCAACCGGGAGCCTCCACTCCCAATGACGGTCCCGAACCTTACAGCGAACCGGGAATCACCGGAAGCCCTGAACCGGGGCTTCGTCCCGGTGCGCGAGCTCGTCGAGCGGCTGATGGGCGGCCTTCCGTCCGCCGCGGCCGTCGAGCGGCAGGGCCGCGCGGATCCGATCCAGGACTGGGAGGCCCATGGCCCTGCCCCGCACTCCG
Organism: Vicinamibacteraceae bacterium; assembly: GCA_012271265.1. GTDB lineage: Bacteria > Acidobacteriota > Vicinamibacteria > Marinacidobacterales > Marinacidobacteraceae > JAAXGQ01. The sequence goes on along the minus strand of JAAXGQ010000273.1, from coordinate 1,773 downwards.
CCGCGCTTCCGGCTCCGGATCCCGCCGCCTCCCTTCCTCCGAAGGCGGAGGCCCCCGACGCGGTGCAGCTGTCGCTCGCGCTCGACGAGGAGGCCCGGCCGGACTGGCCCGCCGTGCGGTACTTCGAGGACCGGGGGCTGCATCACCGCCACTGGAAGGCGGCGCGGCGCGTCCCCTGGCTCCAGATCAACGCGGAGAACAGCCTGGCGGCGTTCGCCTACATGGACGTCGCCCGGTCCCACTACGAGGCGCTGCTGGCCGCCTGGCTGCCTCCGGCCACGTGGACGGTCGTCGACGGCCGCGGCCGCCTGTCCGTCGCCTGGTCGCTGCTGCGGGGCGTCCACTGGAACCGGGGGTCGTGGGCGTGGCGGCGGCGGAAGGCCCGGACGATCGATCACGAGCTGGCGCTGGCGCTGGGAGCGCGGCGGACGGTGGGCCGGAACATCGATGCGCCGATCCCGCGCGCGCTGCACGCCAACCCGGCCGCCTCGCCGTCCCCCTGGCAGCACGTGCGCTGGACGGGCGAGCGCTACCGGCTCCGGCACCTCGACAGCCGAAGCCGGGGGAGCGGCATCGTGACGCCCGCAGCCCCCACCGTGGCGGCCGTGGGGCGGGCTGCGGGGGGTGTCGCCTCCGGAGCGGCCCGGCAGGTGATCGCGGCCGAGAGGCGGGCGCTGGTGGCGGACCTGGTCAACGCGGGGCTGTCCACCCGCGAGATCGCGGCCGTCGTCGAGGTCCGGACCGGGCGGAAGGTGTCGGATCGGACGATCCGGAGCGACCGGAAGGCCGTGGGGCTGGAGCTGGGCGGCAGGACAAAGGCGATCATCGAGGGCGTCCGCGAGGGGTACTCCGACGCCGACATCGCCCACGTGCTCGAATGCTCCGCCAGGACGGTCCAGCGGCACCGGATCGAGGCTGGAATCGAACGGCCGAAGGGTGGCGACTGGAGGTGAGGTTTTCCAATGTGCCAAATCGGAAATGAACAAAGTGGTAGACTTCTATCCCTAGCTGATTAACCCGTAGTTCTCCGAGTAACCGGACAGGGGGCAATCGGACCTGTCGGACGGAGTTTTCCACATCCCACACGGGGCCGGGGCTATTCGCCGCTGACGCGGCGGCCCGGCCCTCGGCAACGCCACCGGCGACCGCCGGTAGGCTGCCGTCACCCACCTCGCTGGCCCCCGAGAGCCCCAAGCCCGGCCTGACAGCCGTGCCGAGTGCCCGGTCGGGCCGACAGCCTGCGGCCACTGCTCGCTACCGAGGGGAAGCGAGGGGGCCGCAGGCTCCATCCCCTTGCCCGATCGCTCCAGTATCCGCACGTTAACAACGAGTAGCGAGGTATATTCTCATTGACATGAGAATCCTCGCCAAGGGGTGCCGCCCCCTTGGAACCCCCCAGCTACATCACCGGAGGCGATCCCCCGCCGATGTCCCACCCGAACCCGCCGTCCGCCGAGGAGCCCCGACCGCGGGGCCGTCCTCCCCTGCCCGCCGAGGCCCGCCGGTCACAGCGGCTGGTGGTCAGTCTGACCCCCGCCGAGGCCGCAGAAGTCGCGGATCGGGCGGCTGCCGCCCGCCTCGCCCCGGCCGTCTACATGCGCCGCCGAGGGCTGGGACGGCCCTCACGGCAGGTTGTCGTGCGGCGTCTGGGGGCTGCCGAGCTCCGGGAGCTGAACCGGATCGGCGTGAACCTCAACCAGATCGCCCGCGCCCTGAACGCCGGTGCGGCTGCGCCCTCCGGGACGCGGGCGGCCCTCGAGCGGGTGGGCGAGC
>JAAXGQ010000047.1 GCA_012271265.1 Vicinamibacteraceae bacterium | reverse complement strand
CCTTCGCCCCCTCGACCACCGCCCGCGACGCCGGCTCGACACTGGCCCGGCCGGCCTCGATCCGGCGCTCCCGCCCTCCACACCGCTCCCCAAAAAGCGGACATTTTCAGTTGACAAAAAGCGGACATTTTCAGTTGACATTGACAGGGGAGTGCGGTTGGGCGTAGGCCGGCGAGGACGCCGGCGGTCCATGGGGGCGGCGCTCTCAGCGGCCGGCGTGCGCCTGGAGCGCCGGTGTCCTCACCGGCCACCGCCGCAGGCGGGCATGGTGGGTGGGCTTTCCGGCCCACGGGCGGTCGGCACGGGTGGCGCGGTCGGCAGGGGAGTGCGGTTGGGCGCAGGCCGGCGGGGACGCCGGCGCTCCATGGTCAGGACGGCTCCCGGGGCCGGCCCCGCATCGTCTCCAGCGCCAGCTCGAGCAGTTCCCGGTCGTAGGTGCGGAAGTTGTCGCGGGTCAGCGGGACGTACACGTCGGGGATCACCGGGTTCCCCTCGAGGACCTCGGTATTCGGGCGGAGGGTGTGCCCGATGTTCCACATGAACCCGGCAACCGGCCGATCGCTCCCGGGGAAGGTGAGCACTTCCTCGTGCTCCCAGGTGTTGCTGTAGCCCCCGGTGGGCATCCCGATCACCACCGCGAGGTCGTTGTCCCGGAACATCGCGAGGAACTGGTCGAGATGGGAGCCGCCGTGAGGCCCTCCGATAATGGCGGCGCGGGCCCGGAAGTGGACCGGGGCCGGAGCGAGCGTCCCTCCGGAGTCGCGGGGGAGGTGGGCGAGCTTGAAGGGAGTGGGCGGCGTGTATTCGTCGCCGCGGCGGATGGCGTCGGCGGCGTCGGTCCGCGCCCAGTCGATCAGCCAGCTCCGGCTCAGGTTCAGCCCGAGGATGTCCGGCGCGTCCTCGTCCACCTCGAGGTTCTGGAACCGCTCGATGAGCGCCTCCCCGGCGTCGCTCAGCCGCACGTTGCCGAACGTGGTCCGAAAGGGCCGGTTCACGAGGCGCTGGATCGCGTAGGCGCCGAACGAGCCGCCGCTGCTCCCCCGCACGTCGATGATCAGGTCGTGGTCGAGCAGTTCATCGCGCTCCGCGAGTTCCATGAGGTCCATGACGTCCTGGATCAGCGAGCGCTCGAAATCGAGCCACTGGAGCAGGACGACGGGCTCCCCGTCGTTCACGTGGACGCGAAAGTTCTCCCGCTCCATCACCGGCTCGAATCCCTCGTACCTGGGTTCCAGCGCGACGGCGTGCGTTCTGCGCTCCCCGTAGGGCAGGGACACGTCGTAGCGGTCGCCGGCGGCGTCCTCCAGCGTGAGGTCGAGGGTCTCGGCGTAGAGCTGCGGGGGCACGTTCCGAACCTTCAGGGGCAGCTCGCGCGCCATGTGCCAATAGAGGCCGTAGCGGGTGGAATGTCGGATCCATGGGGTGAACGCGGCGACGTGTTCGGCGGTGGTCCGGCCGTTCACTGCCACGATGAGGTCTCCGGGTTCCGGAGAAGGCAGGTCCAGGCCAACCCGGGCGACGAAGAACTGCGGGTTGTCGAGGTCCGAGAAGTCGGGAAGCACGAGGACCGGGGCCGCGAGGTCGGGGGTTTCAGGAACCGTCAGGCCGCCTTCGACCGGGTTCACGCTCAGGTGGCGGTCCCGGCGGGCGTTGCTGAGCCTGACGAGGGCGTAGAAGAGGTCCTCCTCGGTTTCGGCGGCGACGAACTCCTCCCGAAGCGCCCGCATCTCCTCCAGTGCGGAGAAGCCTCCGGCCCGCTCCTTGATCTCCGAGAACGCCTCCCGACGTTCGGTCTTCGCGATGATCTCGTCGAAGAGCGTCTCCAGCTGGTCCGCGGGGACGTCGAGCCGGACGCCGGGGATCTCCTCCTCCGCCGTTCCGCAGCCCGCCATTCCGCACGCGGCCGCCAGTCCCAGCGCCGCGCCAAGGGAGCCGAGCCTCACAACTCCCCTAGCCTAAGGGACGCGCAAGGGAACGCGGCGGCCGGAGCGTTGGATTGGGTGGGCGCCCTTCGCACGGGCGCGAGGACCCGATCCCGGAAATCCGGTTTGCCTTCAGCGGGCGCCGATTCCTCCGTTGCCCGGTATACGCTCGGGCCGCTCCGACCCTCATGGACACCTCCCCCGCACCCACCCGCACGCTCTTCGGGACCGACTGATGCCTCCGCTGACCGTGCTGCTTGGATGGCTGGCGGGCGTCCTCTCACTGGTGGCCTTCGTCCCCTACATCGTGGCCATCGTGCGGGGCGAGACGCGCCCCAACCGGGCCACCTGGTGGATCTGGACGACCACGGGCGGGGTCCTGCTGGCCAGCTACTACGTCTCCGGCGCCGACACCACGATCTGGGTCGCCGTGAGTTACTTCGTCGCGTCCCTGGTGACGGCGTTGCTGAGCCTTCGCTACGGCGAGGGCGGCGCGACGCCGCTCGACCGCAGTTGCCTCCTGGGCGCCGGCCTCGGCCTGCTGCTCTGGTGGTGGTTCGACAATCCGGTCGTCGCCCTCGTCACGACGCTCGGTGTGGACTTCGCGGGTGCGCTGCCCACCATCCGGAAAGCCTGGCTGGCGCCGCACACCGAGGACCGCCTCGCGTGGGCGCTCTTCATCGCCGGAAACACCTGCAACCTGCTCGCGGTGGATCGCTGGGAATTCGCCATCGCGATCTATCCCATCTACTTCTTCCTCGCCAGCGGGACCATCGCGGCGCTGGTCCTGCGCCCGAGGCACCGGTGATACAACCCGCGCCGTGACCGTCCCCGGAAAGAGCCGCCTCCGCGTCCTCTGGCCCGACCACCTGGGTCTGGCCCGGGGCAAGGTGCTCCAGCCCGGCGCCTCCCGCACCGGACACTGCGTCGCCACCTTCGCGCTGGGCTTCGACCGGGAGATGACCGGCTATCGCGATTCCGGGCTGCACGAGGGCCTCCCCGACATGGAGGCGGTCTTCGATCCCGCCTCCGCGCGGAAGGGATGGACCGAGGGAACCGACGTCGTGCTCGCCGACCTCTGCCAGCGCCGCGCCCCTCTCGCCAGGTCGCCGCGCGCCATCCTCCGCCGCGCCATCGAGTCCCTCGCCCCCCATCGGCCGGTGGTCGGGATCGAGCTCGAGGCCTTCCTGCTCGCGCCGGACGGCGCGGGGGGCTTCGGGCCGGTCGTCACCCCGGGGGCCCACGTCTACGGCGCCGGCCCGCTCATGGACCCCGACGGCGTTCTCGACGCGGTGCTCGACGCCGCCGACCGGGCCGACATCGAGATCGAGTCGTTCCACAGCGAGTACGACGACGGCCAGTTCGAGCTGACGCTGGCCAGGCGCAATGCGCTGACCGCCGCCGACGAGGCCTTCCTTTTCAAGCTGCTCGCCCGGGAAGTCGCGGCCTCCCGGGGCGCCCGGCTGACCTTCCTTGGCAAACCGTTCTCCGATCGCGGCGGCTCCGGGCTCCACGTCAACCTGAGCCTTTGGGATGACGCGGGCGAGGCGGAGGCCCGGCGCAACGCGTTCGACGACCCGAAGGGCCGGGACGGGCTCGCGCCGATCGCCTGGCGCGCGCTGGCCGGCCTCCTCCGTCACCACCGGGGCCTCGCCGGCGTCGTCGCCCCGACGGTCAACGCCTACCGGCGGCTCCGACCCGGCCAGATGAGCGGCTACTGGGCGAACTGGGGCCACGATCACCGGGGCTGCGCGGTGCGGGTGCCGCTCGACCGGGGCCCCGGCGCCCGGATCGAACACCGCCTCGCCGACGGCGGCTGCGGCCCGCACCTGGCGGTGGCGGCCACCCTCATCGCGGCGCGCCTGGGGATCGAACGGGGCGAGGATCCGCCCCCGGAGGAGACGGAAGACTGCCTCGGGTCTTCCTCCTGCGAGGTCGCGGTGGCCGACGACCTCGCCCGCGCCCTCGACGATCTCGAAACCGACCCGGCTCTGGTGGCGGCGTTCGGCCCCGACTTCGTGCGGATGCACACCGCCGTCAAACGCGCCGAGTGGGAGCGCTACCGCGCCCACACCAGCGACTGGGAGATCGCCGAGTACCTCCCGTACCTGTGACTCTTCCTACGCAGCGTCTCCCTGCCGATTTCCTCGATGCTCATGCGCGATACCTCGAGGATGCGGGGTTGCTGCACCAGCGCGCCCGGCTCGCTTCCGCAGATCACCTGTACGGGCTTAGCGCCGAGTGCGGCATCAAGGGGGTGATGCAGAGTTGGACGGGTCCTCAACAGGACGTGCCCCACGTTCATCTACCGCATCTATGGGGGGAGTTCTGCGCCCTGATCGGCGACCGACGGGCCTCCCTCGTCACTTCCCTGATCCCGGACAGCCCGTTCCGGGAATGGTCGGTGAGTGACCGGTACTCACATCGGAGCCGGTTTCCGCCCGATCGTGTGGACCGCCATCGCGTAAACGCGCATCAGGTGCGTCGGCTTGTGACTCGCGCGCGCCTCGAAGGAGTCTCGGAGTGACCGCCTTTGTTCCCTTTGACGAGGTGCGGGCGAATGTCGCGGCCGTTCTGCGAGAGACGGAACTGCCGCCGGCTGCTGCGCAGATCCATGTGATTCGAGACGTCTGGGGCAGGGTGCGCATCGCCCTTCCCGAGTCGGAAGGCGCCGCAGCTGCGGCCTTCCGCCCCATCTCGGAGGCGCTCTCCCGCAGACTTGGCCCACGGGCCTATCCGACCGGCGAAGGCGTGCTTTTCCTTGACCAGGCCTCCGTCGAGACGCTGGAGGAGGCGGCGGTCCCTCTTCTGCCGGGCGTGGCCTGGTGTGAGCGGCTTGTTGTCGGGAGCGGCTGGTGGAATGCGTCGCCGACGCCGGGGAGCGGGCAGGCCTGCCGCTACACCCTGTATTCCGTGAAGGGGGGCGTGGGTCGCAGCACGACGGCGGCCGTCCTGGCGCAGCGGCTCGCGAGCAAGGGAGAGCGCGTGCTCGTCGTCGACCTGGACCTGGAATCGCCCGGTCTTTCCGCATCCTTGATCGAACCGGACCGGCAGCCCCGATTCGGGGTCACGGACTGGTTCGTCGAGGAGCTGACCGGACAGGGAAGTCACGTGCTGGACGAACTCGGCGCGCGGCCGGCGTGGGCGCAGCCACTCGAAGGTGACGTGTTCGTCGCGCCGGCGCACGGTCGCGATCCCGGCGAGTATCTGGCGAAGCTGGGACGGGTCTACGTCGACCCGCCGCGCACATGGATCGCGAAGCTTCAGAAGATGCTGCTCGGGATCGAGACCCGGTTCCAGCCGACGACGGTGCTGGTGGAGAGCCGCAGCGGGTTGCACGACATCGCGGCTGCGACAGTGTGCGGACTCGGGGCCGAGATCCTCCTGTTCGCGAACGGCTCGCGGAGCTGCTGGACCGACTACGGAATCCTGTTCCGGCACTGGCGCGAGGTCGGTGTGGCGACGGAGCTGCGGCGTCGCCTCACTCTGATCGCGGCGCTGACTCCGGAGGACCGGAGGAAGGCCCACCTGGCGGACTTCCGGGAGCAGGCCTGGAACGTCTTCCGCGATTTGATCTACGACGAAGTGCCCTCCGAAGGACCGACGGGCGACGAGTTTTCGTTCGACATCGCCGACGAAGCGGCGCCGCACTATCCGGCCGTTGTCTTGTGGACGCGCGGCCTCGCCGGCAGCCCGTCCCTCCGCGCCCTGCCGGCGCCTGCGGTCGACAAGGCCTACGCCGACGTCTTTGAGCGGCTCCCCCTCCCCCCAGGCGACCCGGCCCGGGCAGATCCGTGATAGCCCACTCCGACCTGCGGCGGTTGCGGGAAGGCATCGCGAACCTGCCGGATCCGACCAGCTACGGCAAGTGTCCGGACGAGACGACGGTGTACCTGCCCGCCTCGCACGTCAAGGCGATTCATCCCGATGCGACGCTGGTGACGGGCATGCGCGGCGCCGGAAAGACATTCTGGTGGAGCGCTCTTCAGGTTGCGGCCGTGCGGACCCGGATTGCGAGCGCGCACAAGTGGTCGGGCATCACCGAACAGACGGAAGTAAGCCCGGGCTTCGGTGTTCGGCCGAACCCGGAGGCGTATCCCGGGCAGGGGGTCTTGCCGCAGCTTCTGGCCGAAGGCATTTCTCCGCGAATGATCTGGCGCACCGTTGTGTTGTGTCGTTTGTGCGGGGAAGGCCAGCGTTTGCGCTCCCTTGCGACCTGGCGAGAGCGTGTCGATCACGTCGCGTCGCATCCGGATGCAATGGACCGGACTCTCAGCCGGTGTGACGCCGAGCTCCACGAAAAGGGCGCGTCGCTTCTGATTCTGTTCGATGCCCTCGACCGCTGTGGGGAAACCCGCGACGCGACGCTCCGGGTCATCCGCGGCCTGCTCGAGACCGGTCTTGATCTCCGGCCCTACCGGCGACTGCGCTTGAAGGTCTTCTTGCGCCTCGACCAGGCGACGGAGCCCGGAATCAGCGACTTTCCCGATGCTTCGAAGATCCTCGCGTCCCGCGTCGAGCTCGCGTGGCCGCGTCACGAGCTCTACGGCCTCCTCTGGCGCCTGCTGCGCCACGGAGAACAGGGCGATTCCTCTCGAAGGGTGCTGGGGATCCTGGACACCCCGCCGGACAGCCGGTCCGGCTTCCTGCCGATGTCCGGGAGTCGGGAGGACCGCTACCGGAGAAGGTTCCACGGTCTGGCGGGCCCGTGGATGGGCACGGACCGAAGGCGCGGCTTCCCCTACACGTGGATTCCGAATCACTTGAGTGACACCTTCGGGCGCGTCAGCCCTCGTTCCTTCCTGACGGCGCTGAAGGAGGCGGCCCGCGACACGGCGGACCGGCACTCGAAACACGAATACGCCCTGCACTACCAGAGCATCAAGGCCGGCGTGCGAAAGGCATCGGAGACCCGGGTCCACGAGCTTCGCGAGGACGACCCGTGGCTCGACACGGCTCTCCGTCCCCTCCGGGGCATGGTCGTCCCGGTCGATTTCCGGGAAATCGAGAATGCCTGGAAGGCGCGGGGCGTGATCGACGAGTTGGCCCGGAAACCCGAAGGCGCCTCTTCCGGGCTTCCCCCGCGCCGTATCCGCTACGGCGCGCTCGGTCTTCGGGAGGACCTCCAGGACGCGGGGATCTTCTATTTGCTCCGCGATGGGAGGGTGAACATTCCGGACGTCTTCCGCATCGGCTACGGCCTCGGCCGCAAGGGGGGCGTGCGGCCCGCGCCATGAAGAAGAATGCCGGAGAGCGTCCCGACGGCTCGTCGGACGGCGGACGAAACCACGGACCCGGTCCGCTGCGCCCCCCGCCACAGTCCCCGCCGCGCCCCGTGAACCTGGGGTTGATCTCCGCATGAGCTACGCCGCTGCGATCACCGCCGAGGAGCTCGATCGGGACCCGGACCCGATCCTCGCCCGGCTGCGGCAGGACGAGCCGGTGGCGTGGGTTCCGGCGCTCCGGATGTGGCTCGTCACGCGCTGGGACGACGTGCAGGCGATGGAGGACGACCCCGGGACCTTCAGCGCGGCCACCGAGCCGAGCTTCCTCGCGCGCACCCTCGGCGACAACATGCTCACCCAGGATCCGCCGGCCTGCACCCGGCTCCAGCGCGCCTCCAAGCCCCCGTTCCTGCGCTCCGGGCGAAGCGGCGGCTTCGTCGAGCGCGAGCTTCCGGCGCTCTGCGACGGGCTGATCGCCGGGTTCCGCGAGCGGGGCGGGACGGACATCATGCGGGGTTACGCCGACGCGGTCAGCGCCCATTCGCTCGCCGCGGTGCTCGGCCTCGACGCCCACGGCTGGGCCGAGGTCTGGGACTGGTGCGAGGGCCTTTGCACCGGGGTGGCGAACTTCGGCCGCGACCCGGAGCTCTACGCCGTCGGGGAGCGCGCGGCGGCGCGGGTCGAGGACGCGGTCCGGGCCCGGCTCGACGAGCTGCGGGCCAAGCCGGAGGCGTCGGGCCTCCTCCACATGCTGCGCGCGGAAGAGAACCTCTCGGCGGCGGAGATCGTGAACAACGTGCGCCTCATGATTTCCGGCGGGATCAACGAGCCCCGCGACGGCATCGGCTTCGTCGTCTGGACGATGCTGACCGACGCCGGGCTGCGGGAACGGGCGCTGGACAGCCCGGCCGGGATGCGGCGGCTGGTGGACGAGGTGCTGCGCCGCTACACGCCGGTCGGCACGATCACCCGCCAGACCACCCGGGAGACCGAGCTGGGCGGCGTGCGCCTCCCCGCGGGGGCGCTCGTCTCCGGCGTGCTCCGCGCCGCGAATCTCGATCCGGCGCGTTTCCGCGACCCGGAGCGGATCGACCCCGGCCGCACCGAGGGAGGCAACGCCGCCTTCGCGCTCGGCGCCCACCGCTGCCTCGGCGAGTGGCTCGGGCGCCAGGAGGTCCGCGTTGGCGCCGAGCGCCTCTTCCGGAACCTCCCCGGCCTCCGCCTCGCCCCGGACGAGGAAGTGGAACTCCACGGCTTCGAGTTCCGCGGCCCGAAGACCGTCCGCGTGACCTGGGATGCCTGAGCTCCGGTCAGGAATCGGATTGGAGCGGATGCGACGGGAGTGTGGGCATTTCCGGCGGTGGCTGGAGAAGCTGGAGAGCCTCCCGAGGGCGGTGGCGCGGCAGAACGGGGCGTGACGGCGGAACTTCTGTTCGAGCGTGGCTCTCCTCGGCGCCTCCGCCCCGCCCCGTCGACGAGCGCGTCAGGCCCGATGGCTTCACGGACCGGCGCGCCAGGACTGTCCGGACGATCCGGGAGGGGTAACTTCGCAGTGGCACAATCCGGGCGACGGGGGCAACGATGACGACTGCCAGGCCAGGCGCGAATGGGGCGGCCTCACCGGGGGGGCTCGACTGGATCACCGTGCGGGGGTTCCGCAGCATCCGCCACCTAGAGAAGTGGAAGCTCGGGCGCGTGAATGTCCTCATCGGCGCCAACGGTTCGGGAAAGTCGAACTTTCTTGACGTGTTCAACCTTCTGGCGGCGATCCGTCAGGGACGACTCCGGACCTTCGTCCTTCGAGCGGGCGGCGCCGATCGCCTGCTGCACTTCGGGTCGAAGACGACCGACCGGATTGTCCTGCGCTTGTCCTTTCTCGAGGAAAGGAATCAGTACCGCATCGTCCTCGGCCATGTGGTGGGAGGCGCTCTTGCGCCTACGGACGAGACCGCCCTCTTCTGGAACAAGGAGAAACATAATCAGCCGTATGCGAAACGTCTGGAGGGTTCCCGTCTGGAGGCTGGCATCAGCAATTTTCCTGGCGCGGATGCATCGTTCTCGGTCCCGGGCTATGTGGCCGAGCGCCTTGCGGGACTACGCAAGTACCACTTCCACGACACCGGGGACAAATCTCCGCTGCGTGGACTTGCGGATACCCATGACAATCGATTCCTGCGTGCGGACGGTTCGAACCTGCCTTCGTTCCTCCATCGGCTTCGCATTACGCATCCCACTCGATACGATCTGATCCGACGGACCGTGAGGCTCGTCGCTCCGTTCTTTCGAGACTTCTGTCTCGCTCCCATGGCAGTGAACGAGGAAAAGATTCGCCTTGAGTGGCAACATAGTGTGTCGGACGCCACTTTCGCGGCAGCATCTCTTTCCGATGGCACGCTGCGTTTCATGGCTCTTGCTGCCGTGCTGCTTCAACCCGAGAAGATGCGTCCGGCAGTGATCCTTCTGGATGAGCCGGAGATCGGCCTTCATCCGACGGCCATCGGGCTGCTTGCCGCACTCGTGCGTCAGGCGTCGGTGGATTCACAGGTGATTCTGGCCACTCAGTCGCCGACGCTTCTCGATTATTTTGACCCCGAGGATGTGATGATCGTGGAAAGGAAGAATGGAGAAACGGTCTTTCGTCGAAAGACGAGCAAGGAGCTGAGCGTTTGGCTCGAGGATTACAGCCTGGGGCAGTTGTGGGAGAACAACGAGATGGGCGGGCGCCTCGTATCGGAGCGGCAGCGATGAGGCTTCTGATCCATGTCGAGGGGCGCACCGAGGAGGACTTCGTGAGAGAGACGCTTTCCTGGCATCTCGCTGGGTGCGGGTACTCGGCTGTTTCGGCACGACTCATCGGGGGGGCGAAGACCCGTGCCCGGCGCGGGGGAGTACGGCCGTGGAAGGTCGTGCGCAAGTCGATCGTGACGCACCTGAAGCAGGATGAAAGCGTGGTCAGCACGACGATGGTGGACTACTACGGCCTTCCCGGGGACTGGCCTGAATGCACGAGGAGAACCGGGAGCCCCGTGGAACGAGCTGAAAGCATCGAAGAGGCTCTCCTGCGCGATGTATGTGCGTCGATGGGACCAGGGTTTCGGAGCGACCGGTTCGTTCCCAACCTTGTGGTTCACGAATTCGAAGCCCTGCTGTTCAGCGACTGCAAGACGTTCGGTCGGGCAATCGACCAACCAGACATGAGCCAGAGGATGGAGGAGATTCGCGCAAGGTTCGGGGAGCCGGAAAAGATCGACGACTCCCCGGATACGGCTCCCTCGAAGAGGATTGCGAGTCTGGTGAGCCACTACGAGAAGCGCCTTCACGGGAATCTGGCGGCGATGGAGATCGGGGTGGAGCGCATGCGCGAGGCCTGCCCCCACTTTCGGCGGTGGCTGGAGAAGCTGGAGAGCCTGCCGAAGCTCGTGGCGCGGGAGCGGGAAGCGTGAGGGGGGGATTCCTGTTTCCCCGGACGGAATCGGGGCGGGCTTCGCTGCTGCCGGCTCCGCCGTGGTTCTATTCGGGGGAGATGCTGACGATCGAGTACGAGGCGGCGCCGGGCGCGGTGGCTTCGCTGCTGCCGCCCCCGCTCGCGCCGGTGGCCGACCGCCCGGACGCCGTCGCGGCGATCTGGGCTGAGTGGCAGTGCTGCTCTGCCTCCGGCGGCGAGCTCCTCGACCCGGTGCGCGCCCAGTACAAGGAGTGCCTGCTCGTCGTCCGCTGCCGCTATCAGGGGCGGGACTGGTCCCGCTGCGTCTTCATCTGGGTGGACAGTGACGCCTCGCTCGTGCGCGGCCACTTCCAGGGCTACCCGAAAAAGCTGGGCGAAATCTGGATGACCCGCCCGGCCCTGATCGGAACGGCCGGGCCGAAGCTGGCGCGTGGAGGGACCTTCGGCGCCACGGTCGCCGCCGGCTCGCGGCGGTTGATGGAGGCCCGTTTCACCATAAGCGGGGAGGCGGAGAGCCCGGGCTTCGTGAACGCCCATCCGATGCTCCATCACCGGCTCATGCCGCGCATCGAGGCCGACGGCGGCGATGCACTCCACGAGATCGTGTCCGCGGCGTCCTCCGACGTCGAGCTCGGGCCGGCGTACGTCGGAGACGCCACCCTGGGGGTCTTCGCCTCGCCGACCGAGGAACTCGAAACGCTGGCCCCGGCACGGATGCTCGGCGGTTTCTGGCGTCGGGTCGGGTTCACCTTCCGCCGCGGGCGGACACTCGCGACCGGAGCGCAGGGCTGAGGCGATGGCCGTTGTCGGATGGGGGCTCGTCTCCCACGTCCCCACGATCATGCTTCCGGAGGCGGAGCGCCGCGCGATCAACGATGGCCGCGAGATCAGTCTGGTGCCGGGGCTGCATCGCCTCCGCCGCGAGGTGCTGGATCCGCTGGCGCCGGAGACTCTGGTCATCTTCGACACCCACTGGTTCAGCACCGTCGAGCATCTCCTGTCCGGCCACAGGCGGCGCCGGGGTGTGTTCACCTCCGACGAGCTGCCCCGGGGCATGCACGGCCTGCCCTACGACTTCCCCGGCGACCCGGATCTGGCGGAAGCGGCGGTCCGCGCCGCCCGCCGGCTGGGCCAGCGCGCCCACGCCTCGGCGGATCCCCACCTGCCGATCCACTACCCGACCACGAACCTGCTCCCGTTCCTCCACCGGGGCGAGCGCGTCGTCTCGGTCAGTTGCGCCCAGACGGGGACCACCCCCGACTTCCTCGCCATGGGACGGGCGATCGGCGAGGCGGTGGCCGAGACCGGCCGCCGGACGGTCCTTCTCGCTTCCGGCGGGCTCAGCCACCGGTTCTGGTCGCTCTCGGAGATCCCGAAGCGGGAGGCCTCCGATCCCCGGCACGTCCACACTCCCGAAGCCCGCGCCGCCGACGAGGAGCGCATCGGCTGGATGGAGGCCGGCGACCACCGCCGGATCCTCGAGACCATGGGCGAGTTCGCCCGCTTCGCTCCCGAGGGCCGCTTCGGTCACTACCTGATGGCGGTGGCCGCCGTCGGCGGGGCGGACTGCACCGACCGCGGCCGCCGCTTCTCCGACTACGAGAACGCGATCGGCACTGGCCAGGTCCACGTCTGGTTCGACCGGTTGGCGGCCGGCCGGACCTGATCCCCGCCGGACCCGCCGTGCGGCCCCATGGAGCGCCGGCGTCCTCGCCGGCCTACGCCGCACACATGGAGCGCCGGCGTCCTCGCCGGCCTGCGCCGCACACATGGAGCGCGGGCGTCCTCGCCGGCCTACGCCGCACACATGGAGCGCCGGCGTCCTCGCTGGCCTGCGCCGCACACATGGAGCGCGGGCGTCCTCGCCGGCCTACGCCGCACACATGGAGCGCCGGCGTCCTCGCCGGCCTGCGCCGCACACATGGAGCGCCGGCGTCCTCGCTGGCCTGCGCCGCACACATGGAGCGCCGGCGTCCTCGCCGGCCTGCGCCGCACCGTTGGTCCCCTCGGCAGCCTCGTGCCGAGCTGCCGTGCGGACGGACCGCGGGCCGGGAGGCCCACGGACCAT
>JAAXGQ010000272.1:242-1621 GCA_012271265.1 Vicinamibacteraceae bacterium | reverse complement strand
CCCCCCCTGGCCCCCCCTCACACGCGCTCACCGGGAGTTGATCGCATGGCCCGACCCCGACTGGACGTCTCGGACCGTCGTACGCGCACCGTCGGAGTGCGTCTGACGTCGGCCGAGGCCGTGGACCTGGCCGATCGGGCCGCTGCCGTGGGTCTTACCACGGCGTCGTATGTTCGCCGTGCGGCGCTGGGCCGCCGCATCCGGTCGGCGGCCGTACTTCGCCTGGGTGCCGAGGATCGCCTTGAGCTTGGCCGTATCGGAGTGAACCTGAACCAGCTGGCCCGGGCGATGAATGCCGGGGTTCCGGCGCCGCCGGGGACCCGGGAGACGGTCGAGCGGATCGGGGAGCTCGTGGCCGAGCTTCTTGCCCATCTGCCGGCGGCCGGATGATCGCGAAGCTGTCTCTCGGGCGTTCGATCCGTGGCTTGGCTGCGTACTGCCTCCACGGCGAGCGGGAAGGCGGGTCGGAGCCCGGTGGGGAGCTCGACGGGCGTGTGGAGTGGACCGATACCCGGAATCTTCCGACTGGCCGACCGGATCGGGCGGTCCGGGTCATGGTGGCCACCGCGGTCTCGTCCGCGGCGCTTAAGCGGGCCGCGGGGGTGAGGGCCGGTGGTCGGCGGCTCGAGAAGCCGGTGGCCCATCTGACGCTTTCCTGGCCGCCCGGCGAGACACCGGACTGCGGGGAGATGGGCCGGGCGGTCGAGGAGAGCCTGACGGCCCTCGGAGTGGGGCGGCACCAGGCGCTGGTGGTGGCCCACGTGGACAGGCCGCACCGGCATGTTCACGTGATCGTCAACCGGGTGGATCCGGAGGATGGGAAGGCGGCGAAGCTGAGCAAGAGCCGGCTTCGCCTCTCGGAGTGGGCCGAGGAGTGGGAGCGCCGCCAGGACCGGATCCGGTGCTGGCGGCGGGTCGAGAACAACGGCCGGAGGGCTGCGGGGGCGAGGGTGGTCGACCGGGTCTCGCTTCCCACGGGCCGATACCGCCGGGAGCGGCTGAGCCCCCACCGACCGGAGCGGGTGCCGGTCCCGGCCGGCCGGGATTCCTGGGAGCGAGAGGTCGTGGCGTGGCAGAGGGCCGAGGAGCGGGTGCGGTGGGAGCAGGTGCAGCGTCGGCGGGTGGAGGAGCTCGAGGCGCGCGAATCGCGGTGGTGCGCGGCATGGCGGGATCTCACGGTTCGCCAGGAGGAGGAGCTTGCGCAGCTGGAGGCCGACGGCCGCGGGATCCGCGGCGTCGCCGGGCGCCTGCGGCGCTGGCGTCAGGGAGGCCGTATCCGCGAGCTGGGCGCCGCGATCGGCGCCGGGCGGGCGCTGCTACGGCGCTGGCGGATCGATCTCGAGAGGCGGCATCTGGACGAGCGGGTGCGGCTGGGGAGA
>JAAXGQ010000272.1:0-229 GCA_012271265.1 Vicinamibacteraceae bacterium | reverse complement strand
GAGCCGCACGGACAGGGGGCTGGGGCATGGGGATGCTGCAATACGACCCTTCGGTCGATATCGGCCGTCTCCGGGTCCTGGCGGACGAGGCGCGGCTGGAGCAGGTCCGCGAGGTCGAGGGGGAGGAGGCGTACCGGGAGAGAATCCGCCAGCTCGAGAAGCTGAGGGAACTCGGCGAGCGAGCGTCCCCGACGAAGCCCACGCCCCAGCGGCCTTCCCGGGGTCCGGA
>JAAXGQ010000046.1 GCA_012271265.1 Vicinamibacteraceae bacterium | reverse complement strand
GTCCCGCGGCGCAGGCTCCTAGCGGAGGTCGGGCTCGCAGAGGCCGTCCTCGATGTCGAGGACGGATTCATTCACGTCTCCGGCGCGGGAGTCACGCGGCGCCATGCGCAGGAAGCGCTGGTAATACCGCAGGGCGGTGTCGCACTGGTTGCGGTTGAAATAGATGTTGCCCAGCGCGTAGTTCGCTTCGATCGCCCGGGGATCGTCCGCCGCAGCGCCGAGGAACGCCCGGAAGTGGGTGATGATGTCGGCCTGGTTGTCGGCCTGCACCGCGGCCGAGCCGAGCAGCCAGTGCGCCTCGGCCACGTGCTCGCCCTCCGGCGCGGATTCCACATAGCGGGTCAGGAGCTCGGCAGCCTTCTCGCGGTCTTCGTTGTTCCAGGCGAGCGCGCCGAGACGGAAGAGCCGGTCGGCCAGCTGGGGGATGTCGGCGTCCATGTCCGCCACGGTCAGGAAGGCCGCTTCGGCGCCGGCCACATCCTCCGTCTCCAGGAGCGCGTCGCCGAGACGGAAGTGCACTTCGGCGTCGTCCGGACTCGCCTCACCGGCGGACCGCAGGAGAACGATCGCCCGGTCCGCGTCACCGAGCCCGAGGTGGTTCAGCCCGGCCGTCTTCTGCGCGAGGGTGATTTGCTGGGCCATCTGCGCCGCCGTTTCCGGACTCGCCTCCGCCGCCGTCAGGAACTGCTCGAAGGCCGCCGTCGCTTCGGCGGGGGCGCCCTTCGCCTGGTGGCCGAGGCCGATGAAAAGGTGGCCGGCGATGAAGTCCGGGAAGAACTCCAGCATGAGCGGGCAGGAGGCCAGAGTCGTGTCCCAATCGCCCGACTGGGCGGATTCGAGGCAGCTGGTCTGGTGCTCGTAGGCGAGCGTGGTCCGTGCGTACTCGACGTTGTCCCTGATGAATTCGAAGAGCCGGTGGCCCTCGTCGTGGATATCAAGCAGCGGCGCGCAGAGGCGGAGGACCCCTTCCCAGTCCTGCGCCTCGATGATCGCTTCGCAGGCGTCGTCTTCCTCGGGGCTTCCGCTGAATTGCTGCTCCTGGAGGACCGAGCCGGGGAGAGCGCCATCGCCGGCGGCGAACGCGGAGGGCCCGAGAGCGAGAAGAACGACAAGTCCGGACACGATGACAGGCGCTGGCATGGGAGAACTCTCCTTGGGAGTGCAGCTACTAACTCCCGGCGGCGCGCACCGTTGCGGCGGCGCCACCGACCCAAACCCCACGAAACGGAACGCGGCAATTTAGCACGGCCCCCACCCCCCTCTTCCAACGAGGGCGGTGTTCGAAGCGGCGGTCGATCCCGCGGAGCGCCCACGCACGACGCAGACAAGGCATTGGCGCGCCGGCCCGGGAGCCGGCGGGGGTTAGCCCTCGCAGCCCAGTTCGGCGATCTCGGCGAGGATCTCGGTGACCTGGGCGGCGTTCGCGTGGTCGGGCGCGAGCTCGAGGAACTGGTTGTAGTAGGTCTCGGCGTTCGCGCAGTCGTTGTTGTTGAAGTAGAGGGTTCCGAGGGCGAAGGCGGCATCGGGCACCCGTGCGTCACCGGCCTCCGCCCCGCTCAGGAAGCCCTGGTAGTGGGTCGCGGCCCGGTCGGCGTCGGTGCCCTGGAGAGCCTGACCGAGCATGTAGTGGGCGTCCGGCGCCCCCCGCTCGTTCGGCGCCGCCTGGAGATAGGTGGACAGGCGGCTGTCGGCGTTCGCGTAGTCACCGGCGTTGTAGGCAAGCTGACCGGCCAGGAACAGCACCGCCGGAATCGGCGACGGGGCGTGCTCCACGACGTTCGCGAGGGCCCGCTCGGCGCCGGCAGCGTCACCGGTCGAGAGCAGCGCGACGCCGAGGCGGTAGTTCACTTCCACGTCTTCGGCATTGCCCTGGGCCGCGGCCTGCAGCAGGGGGATGGCGTCCTGGAAGGCGCGCACCCGGGCGTAGGCCAGCCCACCCGAACGCTGGGCCATCGAGATCTGCTCCCCCATCTGCGACGCGGACTGCGAGCCGCGCGCAGCGGCGAGGAACGCGCCGAAGCTGATGCCGGCGTTCGACCAGTCTTCCTTGGCCTGGTAGGCCAGGCCGAGGAAGTAGTTCACGATGAACGCATCGGGGTTCGCGGCGACGGCCGGCTCGCAGGTCGCGATCACGGTGTCCCACTGCCCGCCCTGGGCGGCGGTCTGACACGCCTGCTGATAGGCGTAGTTCAGGCTCTGGGTCCAGCTCAGGTAATACGGATGCTCCTCGGGCAGGCCGGCGAGCACGTCGGGGCACGCCGACATGACTCCGGCCCAGTCCTCGTTGTCCACGGCGGACATGCAGGCCGCAGCGTCCTGCGCGGCGGCGCCCGAGGCGGGAAGGGCGGCGGCGCCAGCCAGACCTGGAACCAGAACGACAGCGGCCAGGAGGAGGAAAGTGCGGGTGTGCATGACGGACGATTCCCTGGAAGATGCTGCGCCCCGGGCCGGAACGCGGGGGTGGGCGGACACAGGCCGCCGGAAAGACTGCGGGAACCTAGCATATGGAGGCGGGGTCGGCTTCAGGCGGGGGCCGGGCCGGGGACGCCGCACCGCGACGACTCGTGGGCGAGGTACTCGCGGACCTCGGCAGCGCGCTCGTGGTCCGGCGCGATCTCGAGAAAGCGCCGGTAGTGGTCGCGCGCCGCCTCGCACGCGCCGCTGTCTTCCAGGAAGGTGGCGAGGAAATAGTGGGCCGTCGCCGCCCGCGAGCCCGCCGGTTCCCCCTCGAGGAAGCCCGAGAAGTGGTGGATGGCGCGATCTCTGGGCGCTGCCGGGGGCTCCTCGTCCTCCTCGACGGCGGCCAACGCCCTCAGCGCGATGGAACCGGCGATCCAGTGCGCCTCGGTCGAGAACGAGCCGGCGGGCTCCGCCGCCAGGTACTGTTCGAGCCGCTCCCGGGCCTCCGGGTAGACGCCGGCCTCGTAGCGGAGACGCCCGAGGAGGAACTGCGCCGGAGCCATTTCGGGGACCTCCGCGACCGCGGCGGCAAAGGCCGTCGCCGCGGCGGCGCTCTCGCCCCGCTCCAGCTCGGCCACACCCAGCATGAAGGCCGCTTCCGCATCGGCGGGATCCCCTTCCCGCACCTGCCTGAGAAGCGGGACGGCCGCATCGAAATCCCCGGCCCGGACCCGGGCGATTCCGGCGTTGCGGCGGGCCTGGGCGACTTCTTCCGTGAACCGGGGAGGCGTGCTCTCACCCGCATCGCTGGAGGCCTCCGCCTCGGCGGCGGCGATGAACGCCTCGAACGCGGTCGCCGCCCGGTCCCACTCCTGCCGCCCCTGGTAGGCGAACCCCAGGAAATAGTGGATGCCGAAATTGTCCGGAAACGCCGCCAGCGCCGTCTCGCAGCGGGCCGCCGCGCTGTCCCAGTCGGACGCCTGCCCGGCGGCCTCGCACTCCTCGAACGCCTCGAGCTCCGAAGGCTCCTGGCCGGTGAAACCGACGGCGCCGGCAGCCCCCGGGAGAGACCACCAGAAGCTGGCCGCGACGGCGACGGGAGCCACCCGTCCCGCCCGAAGCGCCGGCCGGCGGGGTTCCACGGGGATCAGGACGAGCCGCCGGAGGCCGCCGAGGAGGCCTTTCCGCCACCCGGGGAGCCGTCCTTTCCGCCCTTCGCCGAGGCCGGCTTCGCGTCGTTGCCCCCGTCGGAGCTGCCGGATCCGCCAGAAGACTTCTCCCCGTTCCTCCGGGCGCCGTCCTTCTTGGCCTCGCCCTTCCGCGCGTAGTCGGTCACGTACCAGCCGGTCCCCACGAATCTGATGGCCGGGCTGGAGATGAGCCGCCGGGCGGGTCCGCCACAGTCCCGGCAGGCATCGAGCGGGGCGTCTCTCAGCCGCTGCAGCGCTTCGAAGACCTGATCGCAGGCGGAGCAGCGGTACTCGTAGATGGGCACGGTCGGGGAAGGGCGCGGGAGTCTAGATCCGGACAGTGGCGGCCGGCCGGTCAGGGGCCGAGCGGCGGGGTGGTGGGCGGAGGCCGCCGATGTCCGGTTGCCTGCTCGTAGGCGTGGGCGATGCGGATGAGGACTCCCTCGGCAAAGGCGCCGCCCAGAAGCTGCAACCCGCCGGGAAGGCCGGCCTCGGTGAAGCCCATCGGCACCGTCACCGCGGGGAAGCCCGTCGGCGGCGACAGCTGGTAGGAGTTGTTGCCGTCCGGGGTGGTGAGGTCGCCGAGCAGCCGGGGCGGGTTGCTCCACGACGGATAGACGAGAGCATCGAGTTCGTCCGCCGCGAACGCCCCCGCCACCTGGTCCCGAAGCTCGTCCGCCCCGGCGAGCGCGTCGGCGCACGTTGCGTCGGGGTCCCCCTCGACTTCGAGCGCGGTGCGGAGGCGCCCGTCGATGGACGGGTGAAACGCGCCCCCGTCCACGATCGCCTGGAGGTTCGTCACCGGAGCGTCCGGCCCCAGCGTCGCCAGATATTCGTTCAACTGGGCGCGGAACGGGTTGCACCAGAGCGAGCGGTCCTCGTCCAGCATGGGGATGGCGACGGGGTCCACGATCATGGCGCCGAGCCCGGCGAGATCGGCGAGGGCCGCCTCGAACAGATCCCGAATCTCTGCATCAGCAGTATCCGTGTCCGACAGCTGGCGGACGACCCCGATCCGCAGTCCGGTCAGATCCGTGGCGCCCAGATGCCCGAGGTAGTCGGCTTCCCGCGTGACGCCCTCCGTGGCCGGGTCCCGGGGGTCGGCGCCGGCGAGGACATCGAACACGAGGACGGCGTCCCGCACCGTGCGCGCCATCGGCCCGCCAATGTCGCGGTAGAGGTTCAGCGGCACGATCCCCGCCCGGCTGGTGAGCCCCATCGTGGAACGGATCCCCACCAGGGCGTTGTGGGAGGACGGCCCCCGGATCGAATTACCGGTGTCCGTCCCCAGCCCGACGGCGCCGAAGCTGGCCGCCACCGCCGCCCCGGTGCCGCCCGAGGAACCGGCGGGAACCCGGTAGGGGTCGTAGGGGTTCCGGGTGTGGCCGGGGACGACCGAGCCGAGGCTCTCGAACGGGCTGAAGGCGAATTCAGCCATGTTCGACTTTGCCAGCACGATGGCCCCGGCGGCAAGGATCCTCTCGACCTGGAAGGCATCCATCGGAGGGATGGATTCCGCGAGGGAAGCCGAGCCCGCGGTGGTCGGCAGGTCCGCGGTGTCGTAGTTGTCCTTCACGATCACCGGCACGCATTCGAGCGGCCGGTGAGCGTCCATGCCCGAGGCCGCGATCCGGGCGTCGGCTTCCCGGGCGCGCTCCGCCGCCTGCGGATTCACGGTCACGATCGCGTGGAGCGCCGGCCCCTTGCGGTCGTAGGCGTCGATCCGGGCGAGGTAGGCCGTCACCAGCTCCTCGCAGGTGAACGCCCCCGCTTCCAGACCCGCATGAATGCCGGCGATGTCGAGCTCCACGACGTCCAGCGCCGGCGCCGGGGGACCGCCGCCCCCGCAGGCGCCCGCGGCCAACACGGCGAGCGCCGCAACCGCCGCCCCCATTCGCTGTTTCGGATTCGGAGGGATCGGAAGCATGACGGCGATTCTATGGAGCCGGCCCGCGGGGACGGCCACACCCCGGGGCGTGAGTAGAATCGCGCGTTCATGACGACGACTTCGGGCGGGCAGTCGCGATGGCGATGGCGCCTTCGCTCCCGGATTTCTCGCCTCGTCATGTCCCCGGCGCCTCGCTGCAGGCGCTGATTCGCGGCGGGAGGCGCGGCGGCCGCTTCCCCAGTCCCTTCCCGGCTCCGGTTCCGGCTTCCGAGTTGCCCGCCTTTTCATCGGAAGGAGCCAACTCCCTTGCCTGATCCCTTGATCGCTCCCCTCCTGGAGACCCTGCTCGCCGGAAGGCAGGCAGACTCGAACGCGCTCGAAACCGCGCTTCACCGCATTCTGGCCGGCGAGAGCGACCAGGCCCAGACAGCCGGCCTGCTCGTCGCGCTGCGCATCAGCGAGCCCGACGGGCCCACGCTCGCCGCCTGCTCCCGCGCGATGCGCAACCACCGCCAGGCTGTGCATTCCCAGGTGCGCCCCCTGGTGGACACCTGCGGCACCGGCGGGGACAAGAGCGGCAGCTTCAACATCTCGACCGCCTCGGCGCTGGTGGTCGCGGCGGCCGGCGGCGCGGTGGCGAAGCACGGCAACCGCAGCGTGTCCTCGACCACCGGGAGCGCCGATGTGCTCGAGGCCTGCGGGGCCCGGCTGCACCTCGATCCGGAGCACGCCTCGCGCATCCTCGACGCGACGGGTTTCGTCTTCCTCTTCGCGCCGGCGTTCCACCCGGCGATGGCTCACGTGGGGCCGGCGCGGCGCTCGCTGGGAATCCGCACGCTGTTCAACGTGCTGGGCCCGCTCGCGAATCCGGCCCTGGCCGAGTACCAGCTGATCGGGGTCTATGACCCGGGGCTGACCGAGACCGTCGCCCTCGCTCTCGCCGAACTCGGCTCGAAGGGAGCGCTGGTGGTCCATTGCGACGGGCTGGA
This sequence comes from Vicinamibacteraceae bacterium, assembly GCA_012271265.1. Classification (GTDB taxonomy): domain Bacteria; phylum Acidobacteriota; class Vicinamibacteria; order Marinacidobacterales; family Marinacidobacteraceae; genus JAAXGQ01. The sequence continues at coordinate 20,688 of JAAXGQ010000046.1, read as the reverse complement.
CGAAATCGGCCTGCACGCACCGACCCGAGGCCACCGGGTGCACGGGGGCGAGGTCACCCCGGTGGAGATCCGTCCCTCCGAGCTGGGCCTCGGCGCGGCGACGGTGGACGACCTCCAGGGCGGCGGCGCCAGCCAGAACGCCGAAATCATGCGGTCGGTGCTCGGCGGCTCCGCTCCCGGACCGATGCAGGATGTCGTCGCCGCGAACGCCGGGGCGGCGCTCACCGTCGCCGGGCTCGCTCCCGACCTTCCCGCCGGGGTGCGCGCCGCGGCCGGGATCATCGAAGCCGGCGCGGCGCTGAGGACCCTCGACCGCTACGTGGAGACCACCGTCCGCGTCAGCCCCGCCTGAGGGACCCGCGCGGCCCCGACGCCCGATCCGATGACGGTCCCCCGCGTTCTCGCCGGACTCGTCGCGAGCGCCCACCGGCGGGCGGAGCAGCTCGCCGCCGGCCCCCTGCCGACGGCGCCGCAGCGGCGGGCGCCCTCCTTCCGGGAGGCGCTGGCGGGTCGGCAGCGGCTCTCGGTGATCGCGGAGTTCAAGCGGCGGAGCCCCAGCGCCGGGGCCATCCGCGACGACGATCCGGAGCGGCGGGCCCGGGTGTACCGGGAGGGGGGCGCGGCGGCCATCTCGGTCCTGACGGAGCCGGACGCCTTCGGCGGCTCGCTCACCGACGTCACCTCCGCGGCGCGGGGGGCCGGGCTGCCGGTCCTGATGAAGGACTTCATCGTGGGGCCGGCACAGATTCGGGCCGGATGGTCGGCGGGCGCTTCGGCGGTGCTGCTCATCGTCCGCTGCCTCGCCGACGAGGACCTGGTCCACCTCCACGCCGAGGCAAAGGCGCTCGGGCTCGACACCCTGGTCGAAACGCACGACCCCGCCGAGATCGAGCGGGCGCTCGCTCTTCCCGACGCCGTGGTCGGGATCAACAACCGCGATCTCGACACCCTGACAACGGACCGCCGACGGGCGCTCGCGCTCCTTCCCCGGATTCCGCCCGACCGGATCGCCGTCGCCGAGAGCGGCTATCTCACCCCCGACCACCTCGCTGAAATCCGGGGCCGGGCCGACGCGGCCCTGATCGGCGCCGCCCTCATGCGCGCCGCCGATCCGTCGGAGTTCCTCCGCGCCGCCACCCGGCCGCCCCGGGCCGCCTGAGCCGGCGGAAGGCGATGGAAGTCAAGATCTGCGGCCTCCGGCGGGCGGAAGACGCGCGGCTCGCCGTGCGGCTCGGGGCCGGCTGGATCGGGATCGTGCGCGCCCCGGACTCGCCCCGGTCGGCATCCCTCGACGAGGCCCGCCGCGTCATCGTCGCTGCCCGCGAGGAGGACCCCAGGGTCCGACCGGTGCTCGCCACCGGCCGCCGCAGCCGCGACGAGGTCGCCCGCGACGCCTTCGCCCTCGGGGTGAGGCGGGTCCAGCCGCACGGCCTCTCCCGCGGCGGCGTCCGCACCCTGCGGGCGGCCGGGCTCACCGTTCACCGGGTGGTCCGGATCCCCGACGGGGCCGGGACGCTGCCTCCGTTCCCCGCGCCGGAGCCGGCCGATGGACCGCTTGTCTTCGACGTGGGCGGCGGCGGCAGCGGACGCTCCTTCGACTGGCAGATTCTGGGGGAGACCGCTCCCGACGGAGTGTTCATCGCCGGTGGCATCCGCCCGGAGAACATCGCGCGCCTCCTGCCCCGCCGCCCCTGGGGCGTGGATCTCTCCAGCGGCGTGGAGTCGGCGCCGGGGGTGAAGGACCCGGAGCGGATGCGGCGGCTCTTCGCCCGACTCCGCGAAGGGGCGCCGGCGTGACCGGCGAGTCCTGGCCGCACTCCGGCGCCTTCGGGGAATTCGGCGGCCGCTTCGCTCCGGAACTGCTGCTGCCGGCCCTCGAAGAACTCGAAGCGGCGCGCCGCGACATCGTGCCGACGCCCGACTTCCAGCAGGAGCTCGATCGCGAAGCCGCCCAGTGGGTCGGCCGTCCGACGCCGCTCACCGCGGCGCCGCGCTTTTCCCGGCGGGCCGGGCTGGAGGTGGTGTTCAAACGCGAGGACCTGCTCCACGGCGGCGCCCACAAGGCGAACAACGTGCTCGGCCAGGCGCTCCTGGCCCGCGCCATGGGCAAGACCCGGCTGATCGCGGAGACCGGCGCCGGCCAGCACGGCGCCGCGACCGCGATGATCGCCGCCCGATTCGGGATGGAGGCGGTCATCTACATGGGGGAGCGCGACATGGAGCGCCAGGCGCCCAACGTGAAGCGGATGGAGCTTTGCGGCGCCCGGGTGGTCCCGGTCGCGATCGGCGCGCGCACGCTGAAGGACGCGATCAACGAGGCGCTGCGGGACTGGACCCACAGCCTCGGCACGACCCACTACCTCCTCGGCACCGCTGCCGGGCCCCATCCCTTTCCCCGGCTGGTGCGCGACTTCCAGGCGGTCATCGGGCGGGAGGCGAAGGCCCAGTGGGAAGCCCGCTTCGGGGGGCTGCCCGACGTGGTCGTCGCCTGTGTCGGGGGCGGGAGCAACGCGATCGGCATCTTCCACGCCTTCCTCGGCGAGGCGGAGGTGGGCCTCATCGGCGTCGAGCCGGGGGGTGACGGGCTCGAAACCGACCGCCACGGCGCCACCTTGGTGAGGGGGACGCCGGGGCTCCTCCACGGCGCCCGGACGATGATCCTGCAGGACGCGGAAGGCCAGATCCTGGAGCCGCACAGCATCTCCGCCGGACTCGACTACCCGGGGGTCGGCCCGGAGCACGCCCACCTCCAGGCGACCGGGCGCGCCCGGTATGTTGCGGCCACCGACGACGAGGCGCTCGCGGCCTTCGAGGCGCTCTCGGAATCGGAGGGCATCGTTCCCGCCTTCGAGCCGTCCCACGCCCTCGCCCTCGTCCTCCGGGCCAGGGAAACCGGCGAGATTGCCGAAGGGGCGCGGGTCCTGCTGAACCTCTGCGGGCGCGGGGACAAGGACCTCGACACCTACTTCGCCCTCGGACGGCAGGCATGAGTCTTCCGGCGCTCCAGGCGGCGCTCCGGCGCGGTCCGTCGTTCTCTCCGTTCGTCGTGCTGGGCGACCCCACCCCCGAGCTCTCGGTCACCCTCGCCCGGACCGCGGCCGAAAACGGCGGGGACATGCTGGAAATCGGCTTTCCCTACAGCGACCCGGTGGCCGACGGGCCGGCGGTCCAGGCGGCGGGGTTCCGCTCCCTCGCCGGAGGCACGTCCACCCGCTCGGCGCTCCGCCTGCTGGGACGCATCGCCGCCGCCTGCCCGGAGACTCCGCTGAACCTGCTGGTCTACGGCAACCTGGTGCACCAGATCGGCTGGGACCGCTTCGCGGGGGAAGCGGTGGCGGCCGGCGCCTCCTCGCTGCTGACCCCCGACATTCCGCTGGAGGAAGCCGGGCCGCTTCGCCGGGCGTCGGAGAGAGCGGGCCTCGGCCATGTGGAGCTGGCCGGGCCGCTCACGCCGCGGCAACGACTCCAGCGGCTGGCCGAAGCCGCCGACTTTGTCTACCTGGCCGGATTCCAGGGCGTCACCGGGGTGCGGAGCGCCGGGTTCCAGGCGATGGCCGACCGGCTCCGGGAAGCGCGGGAGCAGGTCGGCGTCCCGCTGTGCCTCGGCTTCGGGCTCTCCCGGCGGGAGCAGATCACCGCCGCCTTCGCCGCCGGCGCCTCCATCGCCGTCGTGGGCAGCCACTTCGCCCGGATCGTCGAGCGGATCTTCCGGGGGCCGGAGGACGAGGAGCGCCTCCTCGCGGCCTACGCGGCGGCGGCCCGCCGGCTCGCCGGCCGCGACGGCTCCACGAAGAACTGACGAGAGAGGGACCGAGCGATGCTCATCATCATGCGGCCCGACTTCAGCGAGGCGCAGTGCCTGCGGGTCGAGGATGCGGTCCGGGCCATGGGCTACCAGCCGGTGCGCGTTCCCGGCGCCGGACGCACCGCCGTCTGCGTGACCGGGAACCGGGGACCGGTGGACGATTCCTACATCTCCCGGCTCCCCGGGGTGGCCCACTGCCACCGCATCACGAAGCCGTTCAAGCTGGTCAGCCGCGACTCGCATCCCACGGACACGGTGATCCGGATCGGGGACGTCGTCATCGGGGAGGGGGACCCGGTGCTCGTCGCCGGGCCCGGGAGCATCGAGACCGAAGCCCGCACCCTGGCGGTCGCCCGGGCCGTCCGCCGCGCGGGGGCCGGGATCTTCCGCGCCCGGCTGTGGTCGGAGCGCATCGGCCCCTACGAGTTCGCCGGGGTCGGCGACGAGGGGCTCCACACCCTGCGGGAAGTGCGGGAAGAGCTGGGGATCGCGGTGATTGCCGAAGTGGTGGACCCCCGATCGGCGGAACGGGTGGCGGAGATCGTGGATGCGGTCCAGATTCCCGCCCGCCACATGGAGAACGAGCCGCTCTTCGAGGCCGCAGCGGGACTGGCGCGGCCGGTCATCCTCGACCGCGGCCCCGCCGCTACCGTCGAGGAATGGCTCATGGCGGCGGAACGCCTCCTCGCCCGGGGCCAGCGGGAGGTGATCCTCTGCGAGCGCGGCATCCGCGCGATGGGACACCGGCGCACCCTGCTCGACCTCCACGCGGTGCCGGTGGTGCGGCAGATTTCACATCTTCCGGTGCTGGTGGATCCTTCGCGCGCGGTCGCGGAGCGCGGGCGGGTCCGCCCCCTCGCCCGGGCGGCGCTCGCCGTCGGCGCCTCGGGACTGCTGCTGGAGGTTCACACCACCCCCGACACCGCCTACACCGACCCCAAGCAGACAGTGGACGTCCCCACCTTCACCGGCATCGTCGAAGATCTCGCGGTGATGCGCGGGCTGACGCCCCTCTCCCCGGCTCCCCCGCCGACGTAATCTCCAAAGTCCGATGACTCCCGACAAGCCCGCTGTCCCGGAGGTTTCCTTCGGCCGCACCCTGCTCCAGTTCTTCGTCATCCCGATGGTGGTGGTGCTGATCGGGGTTGGGGTCTTCTACGTCGGCTTCTCGTGGCTGGTCTCCAACAGGACCACCGCCTCGGATTACCTCGAGGGGATCCGCACCGGTGGCGAGCGGGGCAAGCGACAGGCCGCTTTCGAGCTCGCGAATCGCATCCAGCACGGCGATCCGGCGGAATTCCGGGCGCTTGCGCCGGATCTGGTCGAGGCCTTCGAGGAGGCCGCCGGCCCCGGGGACGCCTTCGTCCGGCAGTACCTCGCCCTGGCGCTCGGACGGCTTGAGGAGACCGCAGCGGAGGGCGTCCTGGTGGGGGCGCTGCAGGACCCCGACCCGACCGTCCGCGTCTACGCGGCGTGGGCGCTTGGAGCGATCGGGACTCCGGGCGCGGCGACAGCGCTCGCCGCCGCCAGTCAGGCCGAGGACGCGGGTCTCCGGACCATGGCGGTCTACGGCCTCGGCGCGATCGGCGATCCGTCTTCCGCGCCGGCGCTGCGGCGCGCCGTCGAGGACCCGGTTCTCGATGTCTCGGTCAACGCGGTCGTGGCTCTGGCCCGGATCGGCGACGCCACCGCCCAGGACCGCCTGCTGGGCATGTTGCTGCCGGAGACGTGGGTGAACGTCCCGGGCATGCTCGACGGCGAGCGGGCGCTCGCCCGTCTTTCGGCGGTGCGGGCGGCGGCGGCGCTGGACACGCCGGAGATCCGGGCCGGGCTCGAGCAGGTCGCGGCGTCCGATCCCGACCTCCGCATCCGCGAAGCCGCCCTCGCAGCCCTCGAGGACGGCGCCCGCGACCCGCTCCCCCGGTAGGCGTCGGCCCTGTCGCGTCAGCCACCTCGGGCCCCGGTCCGTTCCCTTCCCGTCCATCGAAGTCGGTCTCGGCGGTCAGTCAGTGGAAGTAGCCGAAGGCGCGGCGCAGGCCGGCGAGGACGCCGGCGCTCCATGGGGCCGGCGCTCCATTCCGGGCGCCTGGTCGGTTCCCGGCCGTGAAGACCGCCATTGCGGAGGACCGGTCCGGAGAGCCGTGGACGAGGGCGGCGCAGCGTCGGCTTTTCCTCTAGAATTCGCCGCCCGTAGACCAAAGGCCGCAGAAACACACCATGTCCGAATCCCCCACGAAGCCGGAAGCGACGAAACCGGCGCGCCCGCGACCGGCGGCCGGCAGAAACGTCGTCCGCAAGAAAGTCGTCCGCAAGAAGGTCGTCCGCCGGAAGGCCGCCCGCCGGGGCCGCAAGGTCACCCGGCGGGAGTTCCCGGTCCTCGCGGTCGCCTGGAGCGTCTTCACCGCCGCGATGGCCATGGGCCTGACCACCGTCGGGCGCTTCCTGTTCCCGAACGTGCTGACCGAGCCCCCGTCGTCGTTCAAGGCCGGGTTCCCCGACGACTTCGCGATCGGGGTCGTGGACACCCGCTTCAAGGAGCGCTTCCAGGTCTGGATCGTCCGCGACGAGGAAAAGATCTACGCTCTCTCGACGATCTGCACCCACCTCGGATGCACCCCGAATTGGCTGGAGGCCGAGGCGAAGTTCAAGTGCCCCTGCCACGGCAGCGGCTTCTACGCCAGCGGAATCAACTTCGAGGGGCCGGCGCCGCGCCCGCTGGAACGGGTCGCGGTGAGCCTCGCCGAGGACGGTCAGATCCTCATCGACAAGTCGCGCCTGTTCAAGTTCGAGGCCGGGCAGTGGGACGACCCGGCCTCCTTCCTCCAGCTCGCCTGAGACTCCGCCGCCCGCCCCCATGCTGAACCGAATCACCGGCCCGCTGAAGGCCGCCTGGAAAGAAGCGACGGACTCGCAGGTCTGGTCATCCGTCTTCCGCCACGGAAAGCCGGTGGGAGACCGGAACCGGGCGCTGGTGATGATGAGCAACGTGTTCCTGCACCTGCACCCGATCAAGTCGAGGAAGGCGGGAATCAAGCTCCGCTACACCTGGTGCATGGGCGGGATCACCTTCTTCCTCTTCCTGGTGCTCACCTTCACCGGGCTGCTCCTGATGTTCTACTACCGGCCCACGGTCGAGTACGCCTACGCGGACATCGTGGACCTCCAGGAGCACGTGCCGCTCGGCATCATGCGCGAACTCCACCGCTGGGGCGCGCACGCGATGGTCATCACCGTGTGGCTCCACATGCTGCGGGTCTTCATGACCGGCTCCTACAAGCCGCCGCGCGAGTTCAACTGGGGCATCGGGGTGGTTCTGCTGGTGCTGACCCTGCTGCTGTCGTTCACCGGCTATCTGCTGCCTTGGGACCAGCTCGCGATCTGGGCCATCACGGTCGGCTCGAACATGGCCCGGGCCACGCCGCTGCTCGGAACCGAGGGGCCGTTATCGGCATCGCTCACGCTCGGAGACATCAACCTGATCAACGCGGGCAACGACGCCCGGTTCGCCCTCCTCGGGGCGCAGTCGGTGGGCGGTTCCACCCTGCTCCGCTTCTACGTGCTCCACTGCGTGGGCCTGCCGCTGATCGCCGCCTTCCTCATGGCGGTCCACTTCTGGCGCGTCCGCAAGGACGGCGGCATCTCGGGGCCGATGTAGCCCGGCCGCGGTTGCGACCCACCACTCCCGGATCCATCCCCTTTTCCAGCAACGACGGATAGACGCCTTGCTCGACATCTTCAAGGATCTCGTCAACTGGGTCTCCGGACCCACCGTGCTCTTCACGGTCACCACGGTGGGTCTGCTGCTCGCCTTCCGCTTCACCGCGGTCTGGAGCCGGACCTCGGCCAAGGTCTTTTTCGTGGTGCTCGCCGTGTTCTACGTGGCGAGCATGTGGGACCCGAACTTCTTCCTGATCGTCGCGAAGCCGGACAACATCCCGATCACCGGGGTGATCTTCCTCGTCTTCTTCTTCACCTGGTACGCGATGCACCAGGGCATCGAGAACGACCGGCGCCGCGAGGCAGGCGAGGCGCCGCACGAGAAGAAGGAGGGCTACAAGGTCTGGGTCTGGCCGGATCTGGTCTACACCGAGATGCTGGCCATGGTGCTCCTCAGCATCGTGCTGCTGGTCTGGTCGATCCTGCTCGCCGCGCCACTGGAGCAGCCGGCGAATCCCGCCGACTCCCCGAACCCCTCGAAGGCCCCCTGGTACTTCCTGGGGCTCCAGGAGATGCTCGTCTACTTCGACCCCTGGCTGGCCGGGGTGGTCTTCCCGACGCTCATCATCGTGGGGCTCATGGCCATCCCCTACATCGACACGAACCCCAAGGGGAACGGCTACTTCACGTTCAGGGAGCGGAAGGTCGAGATCGTCATCTTCCTCTACGGCTTCCTGATCCTGTGGTCGCTGCTGGTGATCTCCGGCACCTTCCTCCGGGGCCCGAACTGGAACTTCTTCGGCCCCTACGAGTACTGGGACGTGCACCGGGTGGAACCGCTGCTCAACGTCAACGTCTCCGACTTCTTCTGGGTGAAGCTGCTCAGCCAGCCGCTGCCTTCCGGGGGATTCTTCGCCGCACTGCTCCGCGAGTGGCTGGGACTGATCCTGGTGGGGGCCTACGTGTTCGTGCTGCCGGTGGTGATGTCCTGGCCCCGGGAGAAGCTGCCGAAGGGGTTCCGCTGGCTCAGCCTCCGGAAGTACTACGAGAAGATGGGACCCGCCCGCTACTACATCGGGATCAGCCTGTTCCTGATGATGATGAGCCTCCCGATCAAGATGTACCTGCGGTGGGCGTTCAACCTGAAGTACATCGTCGCCTTCCCGGAAATCTTCTTCAACATCTAGGGAACCACGCTCAGGAAATCCTCTGGGGAATCGCCCTTTGTCCAGAAAGCCGTCCGCACCGCAGCGCGTCTCCCTCCTGGCCATGGTCAGGAAGGCTCTGGGAACGCGCGAAGTCAAGCCCGGTCACGCCCACGACATCACCCGGCTGAACCTTCTCTTCGCCGGCTCCAGCGTCGTCCTGCTCTTCTCCGTCCTGTGGATGGTGTGGGCGGATTACTCGCGGGAGTGGAAGTCGTATCAGCGCGAGTTCTTCCAGATGGAGCGCGACCTCACCGCCCGCCAGATGACCGAGGCGCAACGGGCGATCAACCAGAACGAGCTGCAGCGCATCGAGAGCGAGCTCGCCGAAGCGAACGCCGCCCTCGCCGCCGAGCAGGAAGCGATCGCCGCGCTCGAAGCCGATGTCACCGGCCTCGACGATGAACGCACGCTCGCCGACATCACCGAGCGCGAGATCAAGGCGGTCTACGACTCCGACAAGTTCTACTTCGAGGAGACCGCCGCCCGAGGCACCCCGCTTGGACGCGCCGTCAGCGCGGAGGACTTCCGGGCGCTCGAGACCTCGTTCTTCGAGGCCCGCGACGCGCGGATCGCCCTGGACTTCGAGCTCACCGAAAAGCGCGCCGAACTCCGCGACCGCCGGTCGCGGGTGACGACCCTTGCCGGAGACCGCGAGCGCCTTACTCAGGCCGTGACCCTCGCCCAGCGGAAGCTGGACAGCCTGGCGGTCAACTTCCCGAACACCTTCCGCAACCTGCCGCTGGTGGACTTCATCGATCCCTCCATCGAGGTGCGGCAGGTGCTGGTCCGGAACGTCACCGAGGAGCTCAACTTCGCCCAGGTGGCCCGGATCGACCGCTGCCAGAGCTGCCACCTGGGGATCGACAACCCGGACTACGCCGACGCCCCCCAGCCCTTCACCGCGCATCCCGACCTCGACCTCTACGTGAGCCGGGAATCGTCGCATCCCGTCGACGACTTCGGCTGCACCGCCTGCCACGGCGGCCGGGGCCGCAAGCTGAGCTTCACCGGCGCCACCCACACCCCCGAGTCGGTCGCGGAGGAGCACGCCTGGGTCGAAGAGTACGGCTGGAAGGAAGACCACTACTGGGACGCTCCGATGTACCCCGCCGGGCTCACCGAGGCCGGCTGCATCAAGTGCCACCGCGACCAGGTGTTCCTCCCCCGGGCGGCCGACCTGAACCAGAGCCGGCTGACCTATGAACTGTCGGGCTGCTGGGGTTGCCACAACACCACCGGATACGAAGACAGGCGGAACCGGGGGCCCTCGCTGACCCGGATCGACCAGAAGCTGACCCCCGAGTTCGCCGCCCGCTGGGTCCGTGACCCGAAGTCGTTCCGACCCTCGACGTGGATGCCGAAGTTCTGGGACCTGGAGAACACCCCGGATTCCGAGCTCCAGGCCCGGAACGACACCGAGGTCGCGGCGATCACCGCCTATCTCTTCGACCGTTCCGAATCGACCCGGGACTACCCGGCTCCGCCTTCGGGGAACGCGGGACGGGGCGAGGCCCTGATCGCCGAGATCGGCTGCCAGGGATGCCACCTGCTCGACGAGACGGACTACGACCAGGCCGACATCTACCGGCGCCGCGGCCCGGCGCTGACCGGGACCGGCGCCAAACTGGACCCCGGCTTCGTCTACGAATGGATCAGGGAGCCGCGCCACTACTGGGATGAGACCTACATGCCCAGTCTCCGGCTCACCGACCAGGAAGCGGCCGACATCACCGCCTTCCTCGGGACCCTGGAGCACCCGGACTTCGCGACGGCCGACGTTCCGGCCTCGGACGCCGGGGAACTCGACGGGATCACCTTCGAGTTCCTGAAGACGACGCTCCCCGACGCGATCGCCACGGAGCGGCTCGCGGAGATGTCCGAGGCGGACAAGCTTCTGTTCTCCGGCGAACGGCTCATCCGCCGTTACGGCTGCTTCGGCTGCCATGAGATCAGCGGCTTCGAGGACGCCCAGAAGATCGGCGTGGACCTGTCCACCTGGGGATCCAAGATGGTCACCCGGCTGGACTTCGGCTACATCGATATCCCGCACACCCGCCATGCCTGGCTGGACCAGAAGCTGGCCGCGCCGCGCAGCTACGACCGGGGCAAGGTCAAGGGCCCGGCGGAGAAGCTGCGGATGCCGCAGTTCGCCTTCACCGATTCCGACCGCGAACACGTCGTTCGCAGCGTGCTCGGGCTGGTCCGCGACCAGTTCCCCCTCGAAGGGGTGAAGACGCTCACCGGACCGGAAGCGATCGCCGAGGGCGCCCGTCAGCTGATCCACAACTACAACTGCCGGGGCTGCCACATCATCGACGGCCAGGGCGGGGGCATCTACGAGACGCTGGAAGACGCCGGAATGCGTCCGCCGGATCTGAACACCCAGGGCCGCCGCACCCAGGCGGACTGGCTCTACCACTTCCTCCGGGAGCCGGAGGAAGTGCGCTTCTGGCTCAACGTGCGGATGCCGACCTTCGAGTTCACTCCCGGGGAAGCGAACACGCTGGTCTCCGGGTTCCTTGCGATGGACGGCGGCCAGCCGTTCGACGCGGAGCAGGAGCGGATCTACGACCGGGCCGAGCTGCGCGTCGGCGCCAGCCTGCTGGACCAGCTCCAGTGCGAGCGCTGCCACATCGCCGCGGCGGCCGGCACGATGGAAGCCAGCCAGCTGGCCCCGTCCTTCCGCCTTTCCGGGGAGCGGCTGACCCACGACTGGATCGTGGAATGGATGCTCGATCCCCAGTCGGTGACCCCGGGAACCCAGATGCCCCAGTTCTGGCCCCGCGACCAGGCCGGGAACCTGATCACCGCGCTGCCGGACGTTCTCGAGGGTGACCCGATGGCCCAGATGCGGGCGGTGGCTTCCTATCTCATGAACTACGACCGCTGAGGCGGCCGATCCGGTGATCCCCCAGGCGCTGCGCCGAAGCAGCCAGCGGGAGGATCGCCTGCCCCAATCCGGGCTCTGGCCCGGTCCAGCAGGAGAAACGCCTCATGGCGGATGAACCGAAGGCGAGCCGGGGAAACCTCCAGGGCATCGCCATGCTGGTCGCCATCTGGGCGATCGTGACGCTGTCGGTCGTCTTCGGGCTTCGCCACGGGTTGCCGGAACTGGCGTCCGACCGGGGCTACCTGGACACCCTCTACTACGTGATCCTGGGGATCACCGGTGTGGCCTACATCGCGTTCCAGATCGCGCTCGGCTACGTGATCTGGCGCTATCGGGGCGATCGTCCGGGAGCCTCCTCGAGCCACTGGCACGAGAGCCACCGGCTCGAGCTGACCTGGACGCTCGGCACCGCGGTGATTCTGGTTCCCATCGTGCTGACCGGGCTTTCCCAGTGGAACAGGGTCCGCGCCGCCGCGCCCGATGACGCGATCACGGTCATCGCGGTGGGCGCGCAGTTCCAGTGGGACTTCCAGTACCCCGGCGCCGACGGGGAGTTCGGCCGGTTCGACCCGGCTTTGTACGCGATCGACAACCAGATCGGCCTCGACGAGAGCGACGCCGCCGCGACGGACGACTGGGTCCTCACGAACCAGCTCGTGCTGCCGGTGGGCCGCCCGGCCCGGATCCTCATGCGGTCGAAGGATGTCCAGCACGCCTTCTTCCTTCCCAACTTCCGGGTCAAGCAGGACCTGGTTCCGGGTATGACGACCGAGGTCTGGTTCACGCCGACGAAGACCGGCAGCTACGAGATCGCCTGTGCGGAACTCTGCGGCCTCGGCCACTACCGGATGCGGGCGTTCCTCGAAGTCATGGACGAAGCCGACTACGCCAACTGGCTCGTGGAAAACGCGCCAGCCACCGAGTAGCGGACCGCAGCCGGGCAGCGGCGGAAGAGGTCAGTCGACCCGGACGGACACACCGGAGGACGGACCGCCCGGGACAGCCAACTCAAGCAGTCAGGAACGGGAGACCAGGCGCATGGACCACCACCACGAACAGAGCTTCGTGAGCAAGTACATCTTCAGCTTCGATCACAAGATGATCGGGAAGCAGTACTTCACGCTCGCGATGACGATGGGGTTCATCGGAGGCATCCTCGCGGTGCTCATCCGGCTCCAGCTCGGCTTTCCTTCCCGTCCGTGGCCCTTCCTCGAGAACCTGTTCCCCACCGGGATGGCCAGCGGGATCATGACGCCCGAGTTCTACGTGTCGCTGTTCACCATGCACGGCACGATCATGGTGTTCTTCCTGCTGTCCCTCCTTCCGGTCAGCGGCTTCGGCAACTTCCTGATCCCCCTGCAGATCGGGGCGCGGGACATGGCGTTCCCGTTCCTGAACATGCTGTCCTTCTGGACGGTCGTGCCGGGCGCGATCATCGTGATCATCTCGTTCTTCGTCGAAGGCGGGGCGGCGGCCTCCGGCTGGACCGCCTATCCCCCGCTCTCGGGAATCCGCAGCGCGATCCCCGGATCGGGGGCCGGCCAGACCCTGTGGCTGGTCGGGATGATGTTCTTCGTGGCGTCGTTCACCATGGGCGGCCTGAACTTCGTGGTCACCATCCTGAACCTGCGCACGAAGGGCCTCAGGCTGATGCGGATGCCGCTCACCACCTGGGCGCAATTCGTCGTCGGCATCCTGGGCCTGCTGTCGTTCCCGGCCCTCGCCGCCGGCGCCCTGCTGCTCATGTTCGACCGCTCGCTGGGGACGAGCTTCTTCCTGCCCGCCGGCATCTTCATCGGGGACACCCTGATGCCGCACGAGGGCGGTTCGCCGCTGCTCTGGCAGCACCTGTTCTGGTTCCTCGGCCACCCCGAGGTCTACATCATCATGTTGCCGGCGATGGGGTTCACCTCGGACATCCTCGCCACCTTCTGCCGCCGCCCGATCTTCGGCTACAGGTCGATGGTCTACGCGATCATGGCGATCGGGACCCTGAGCTTCCTTGTCTGGGGCCACCACATGTTCGTGAGCGGGATGAGCCCGTTCCTGGGCAGCCTGTTCGTGGTGACCACGCTGGCGATTGCGATCCCGTCGGCGGTGAAGGCCTTCAACTGGCTGTTCACCATCGTGAAGGCCCGGATCCAGTTCACGAGCGCCTCGCTGTTCGCGCTGGGGGTCGTGTCGCTCTTCGTGACCGGCGGCCTTACCGGCATCTTCCTGGGCACGAACGCCGTGGACATCCAGCTCCACGACACCTACTTCGTGGTCGGCCACTTCCACTTCATCATGGCCGGGGCGGGTCTCTTCGGCGCGTTCGCCGCCGTCTACTACTGGTATCCGAAGATGTTCGGCCGGATGCTGAGCGAACGCCTCGGGAAGATCCACTTCTGGATCACCTTCGTCGCCTACTACGCGGTGTTCTTCCCGATGCACTATCTCGGTCACTCGGGGATGATGCGGCGGATCTACGACCCGAACGTCTACGAGTACCTCGCGCCGCTGCAGCCGGTGAACCTGTTCATCACCATCGCGGCGTTCGTCCTGTTCATCGGCCAGCTCTTCTTCCTGTGGAACTACTTCGTGTCCATGCGCCGGGGCGCGCCGGCCGAGGCGAATCCGTGGAAGTCCGCCGGCTTCGAGTGGTCCACCCCACCGAAGCCGGGTCACGGCAACTGGGAGGGCGAGATTCCCGAGGCCCACCGCTGGCCCTACGAGTACGCCGCTCCTGGCAGGAAGCGGGACTACACCCCGCAGTGGGAGGCCTGAGGCATCCGCTGAGCGTTTCGACCGGACGATTTCCCGATGAGCACCGCCACCGCCTCGGCCCCGGCCGCCGCGGCATCGTCGCGCGTGGATCGGAGGTTGGTGAACCGGCTGGGCCTCTTCCTGGGGCTCGGCGGCATCACGATGCTGTTCGCCGCCTTCACCTCCGCCTACATCGTTCGGAGCGGCGGGGAAGATTGGACGCCCCTGGAGCTTCCCGGGGCGGTGTGGGTAAGCACGATCCTCATCGTCCTCAGTTCGGGGACGCTGGAAATGGCCCGCCGCCGCTTCACGGGCGGCGCCCTCGGCGCCTTCCGCTCGTGGTGTGCGGTGACCGCAGCCCTTGGGGTCGGGTTCCTGCTCTCGCAACTGAACGCCTGGGAGGCGCTCAACGAGGCCGGGGTCTACCTCCAGAGCCATCCCAAGAGCTCGTTCTTCTTCGTGCTGACGGGGGTGCACGGCGCCCACATGATCGGCGGCGTGATCGCGCTGCTGGTCCTGTTCGCGGCCGCCGCGCTCGGGCGGCTTCGCCCGGAGCGTTCCGACGCCCCCGCCCTGACCGCCATCTACTGGCATTTCACCGGCGGCCTGTGGATCTATCTGCTGGCCGTCCTGTCCCTTCTCGGCTGACCGTCCGCGACCGTTTGCCGAACCCGGAGGACCCATGAGCCAGACCGCGATCGCCCAGGCCGACTGGGGGGGCGGAGCCAGCCCCTTCGGCGTGACCTGGCAGAAGATGATGATGTGGTTCTTCATCGTCACCGACGCCCTGCTCTTCGCCGGGCTGCTGGTGAGCTATGGAGTGATCCGCATCACCGCCGGCGCCTGGCCGGCCCAGGGCGAGGTCTTCAGCCTGACCTATATCGCCGCGATGACCTTCGTGCTCATCAGCTCCTCGGCGACGATGGCCTGCGCCGTGGCGGCCGCCGAGCGCGGCGAGCGGAAGATGGTCACCCTCTGCCTCTGGCTCACCATCCTCGGAGGCTTCGGCTTCCTCGGGATGCAGGCGTACGAGTGGAGCGTCTTCATCCACGAGGGCGGCGGGCTGGCGGCGAACCCCTGGGGCCCTCCCACCTTCAGCCAGTTCTTCTTCATCATCACCGGCTTCCACGGATTCCACGTCCTCACCGGCGTGACCGTGCTGCTGGTGGTGGCGATCCGCCAGCTCATGGGCAGGTACTCGGCGGCCGGCGTGGAGAACGCCGGCCTCTACTGGCACTTCGTGGACCTGGTCTGGGTCTTCGTTTTCGCCCTCTTCTACCTGATCTGACCAGGCGCCAAGGAGGCAGGCACGTGTCCACCGATGCTCATCCCTACCGGGGCTACTGGATCCTCTGGCTGATCCTGCTCGCGGTCACCGTGATCATGATCCTGATCGAGGGAGCGAACCTGCCCCTCGGTCTGCTGGCGGCGATCCTGCTCGTCGGCTCGGCGATCAAGGCGACGCTCATCATCTTCTACTACATGCACCTGAAGTTCGAGCACATGAGCCTGATCCTCACGGTGCTCGTGGGACTGTTCGTGACCGCCATCCTGATGTTCGTCCTGCCGGCGATCGACGGCTACCACGTCCTCGCGAACAAGCTGACCAGCTGAGCGGCGATGGTCCCGAAGCTGACGGGCCCGACGCTCCTCGGCGCCGCCGCGGTCGCCATCGCGCTGCTTTTGCCCGAGAGCGCGTCGGCGCAGTGCTCCATGTGCCGCACCGCGCTGGAGCAGAACCCGGAAGCCGCCGCCGGCTTCAACCGCGCCATCCTGCTGCTCCTCGCCGCCCCCTACGCCGTGTTCGGCTCCGTCGCCGGCTACGTCGTCTACACTCGCCGCCGCGCCCGCGGCGGGTCCACGCCCCCTTCCTGACGGGCCGGCCTCCCCCGCAGCCGGGGGGCCGCAGCTACCGCTCGGTGATGGGGAAGGAGTAGTAGCCGGTCCGGGTCCGGGCGGTGAGGTCGTCCCGGCCCCGGATCTCGACCTCGAGCTCCCGCCAGCCCTCCTCGTCGGGGTTCGGGGGCAGGTAGGCGAGCCGATACTGGGCGTGCATGTCCGCTTCGATCTGGTTGAAGCTGCCGATCAGCTCGCCGGTGCGCTCCGGGAAGAGCGCCTGACCGCCGGTCTCGGAAGTCAGTCGGCGCAGGAATCCCTTGTTCACCCGGGCGCCGTTCCCCTCGAAGCCGATGGCGTAGATCACCGAATCGGTCAGCCGCGCGGCTTCGATCGCGTCGCCGGCGTTCGCCTCGCTGCCAAAGCCCATGCTCCGGGAGTCGTCGCCGTCGGTGAAGACGAGCAGCACCTTGCGGTCGCCGTCGGAGTAGTGGAGCCGCTCCAGCGCGAGGATCGAGGCGTCGTAGAGCGCGGTCGGGCCGAGCGGGTTCAGCGCCAGGATGTTCGCGGTGAGGCGGCGGCGGTCCTCGGTGAACTCGCCCCCGAAGCGAACCCGGTCGTTGAACTCGCCGATCATCGCGCGGTCGCCGTCCCAGAGCCGGTCCACGAAGGTCGCCGCGGCCTCCTTCACGTAGTCGAGGCTGGCCCGCATGCTGAGTGAGGCATCGAGCAAGACCAGGATGGTGAGCGGCGCCGCCTCGGCAGCGAAGAAGGAGAGCGGCTGCGGGATGCCGTCCTCGCGGACCACGAAGTCGTCCGCGGTGAGTCCGGAGACGAAGCGGCCCCGGCGGTCGCTGACGGCCACCGAGAGGCTGACCGCCTCGACCTGCACCTGAATCCGGAACGGGTCCTGCTGCTGCGCGGGGGCGGGCCGGGGGTCGAGGCCCGCGATGGTGGCCATCCCTGCCGTCGCAGCCAGCGCGGCGAGGTGGATCCGGGTTTTCCTGATGCGTCTCATCTCGTCGGCGCGTCGCTCCTGCCGTGTCTTTCGCCCCCCAATTTACCGGAGGGGGAGCAGCAATCCGGCGCCGGCGCGACGGCGCAAGGCATGAGGTCCATGCCCGCCTGCGGCGGGGGCCGGCGAGGACGCCGGCGCTCCAGGGGATGCCGGGGCCCGAGAGTTTGCCCGCGTTCGATCCCGCGCCTAAAATTGGGCAAAACGTGGCCTTTGGCGCCTCTGATCTGCGTTTCCACGCCGGGAGGACCCCGGCGGTTCATTGTCTTGCGGCCCGTCCAGCGGGTCGCCTTTCGCCCTGCACCCGGAGGTTCCCCGGAACATGCATCACCGCGCATCTCTCAAGGTTGTCCTGCTCGTGGGACTCGCAGCTCTTGCCCTCGCCGGGTGCGGTGGCGGAGGGGCCGAGGCCCCGCCTGCCGAGCCGGCCGCCACCGTGGACCCGGCAACGGCCGGGACGATCAGCGGCAGGATCTCACTCGACGGCGAGGCTCCAGCGGCCGATGCCATCCAGATGGCCGCGGACCCGAACTGCGCCCGGATGCATGACAGCCCGGTCATGACGGAGTTCGTGATCGCCGGCGCCGACGGAGGCCTCCAGAACGCCTTCGTCTACCTCAAGAGCGGCATCGGCGGCTACTTCCCGCCCCCGGCCGAGCCTGTCGTGCTGAACCAGGAAGGCTGCATCTACCTGCCCCACGTGTTCGGAATCCAGGTCGGCCAGGAGCTGCAGATCCTGAACAGCGACCAGACGCTGCACAACATCCACGCCACCCCGGCGGCCAACCAGGAGTTCAACATCGGCCAGCCGGTCATGGGCATGAGCACCACGCGCACCTTCGACACCGTGGAAGTCATGGTGCCCTTCAAGTGCGACGTGCACCGCTGGATGAACAGCTATGTCGGTGTCCTCGATCATCCGTACTTCGCGGTGAGCGCGGCGGATGGTTCGTTCTCGATCGGCAACGTGCCCCCGGGCGACTACACGGTCGGCGTGTGGCACGAGCGGCTGGGTGAGCAGGAGATGACGGTCACGGTCGGCGAGCTCGCCACCGTGGACGCCAGCTTCGTCTTCACCGCCGCCGAGTAGCCCCGGCCACCTCCCCAGCCGGGCGCGCTCCCGGGGTCAGGGGGATGGCGGCGTGGGGATCGAGCCTTCGGGCGCGCCGGCGGGCCAGGGGGTCTGCATGAGGGCGGCGGCCCAGTCGACCAGGATCCCGTCGGAGCCGTTGCGGCGGACGGCGAGGTAGTCGGCGATCGCCGCGGTGCGGTTTCCCGCGCCGTCGTGGGCGTTGCCGCGGCGGAAAAGCAGCATCGCCTCCTCTTCCGGCATCGGATCGGCGGCGAGCCCGGCGGTCAACGCCTCTTCCGCCCGCTCCCACTCTTCGTCGAAGAGCCACGCCTCCCCGTAAAGGATCTCCGCCACCCCGGGGGCGGCGAGGTGGTAGTTCCCGAAACCTTCGCCGCGCCGGCCGAGGAAGCGTTCCACGGCGCCGCGGGCTCGGACGAAGTCGCCTTGGGCGATGCGGATGGAGGGCACTTCCAGCGCCAGGTCCGGGTTCTTCGGAAAGGCCTCCGTCAGAAGGGTCGCGGCCGCAAGAGCCTCGCCGTAGCGCTCCTCCCGCTGCATCAGGATCGACCAGGTCCAGAGCGCGCCCCAGCGGGCCCGATCGCCCTCGTATGCGGCGCGGCGCACTCCGGCCAGCCCCTCCGCGAGGTCCCCCCTCACCCCGAAGAGACGGGCGATGAACCGGAGCGCCCGGGGCAACGTCGCGAGGCCGTAGTCGTACGCCCCGGGAACGGCGTAGGCGTCCGCATGGTCCGGCGCCTCGGCGATGAGTCGCCGATGGCTGTTCACCCCCCGGCGAATCGAGCGGTACCCGCCCAGGTAGCTGCGCTCCACCACGATCTCCCAGCCGGATTCGAGCGCCTGCGTCGCGCCCAGGTAGTAGAGGGCGTCAAGGTCACCGGGGTCCGCCTCCAGCAGCCGTTCCGCCCGGGTCAGGGCTTCCTCGACCCCGGCCCGGAATTGCGCCGTCTCCGCCTCGGTGGGCTCCAGCTTGGTGGTCTGCGACCAGTAGCGGTCGCCCCGATGCGAGGAGCCCCGCATTCCGCCGCTGCGCCGGGCCAGCCGCGACCAGACGACCGTCGCCCGATTGTAGGGGCCGATCGGCCGATCCGGCCACCCCTCGGTGATCCGCCGGTAGAGGCGGTCGGCGTCTTCGTAGTCGAGGTTGTAGAGATGGCGGACCGCCTCGCTCCGGAGGGTGTCGAGCGAGGCATCCGCCCCGGAGGAGACCGTTGGCGCCCAAAGAAGACCCAGAAGAAGAAGCGTCTTCACGAATCACCCGCGCCGGAAGCCGGCAATTCTTCCCCGTCGCAGCCTTCGATGGGAAGAGGCGCAGGCGATCCGACCCGACACGGTTCCATCGTCCCGTTGCACGATGTCCGGGACCGGCGGGTTCCGTAGGGGGTGAGCACCGAGAGTGGCCGGAGATTCGTGGCTGGGAGGGCGGAAGCGCCGCCGTGCCGACGGACCGGGGGCCGGGAGGGCGACGGACCATGCCCGCCTGCGGCAGTGGCCGGCGAGGACGCCGGTGCTCCATGGGGCGGTGGGCGGTGAGGACGCCGGCGCTCCATGTGTGCGGTGGCCGTGAGGACACCGGCGCTCCAGGACTGGCGCGGTCTGACGCAGCGAGCGTCGGCCCCATGGAGCGCCGGCGTCCTCGCCGGCCCGCGCCGCACCGCAGTCTCGTGCCGGCAGCGCCGCCGTGCCGACGGACCGGGGGCCGGGAGGGCGACGGACCATGCCCGCCTGCGGCGGTGGCCGGCGAGGACGCCGGCGCTCCATGCGTGCGGTGGCCGGTGAGGACACCGGCGCTCCAGGACTGGCGCGGTCTGACGCAGTGAGCGTCGGCCCCATGGAGCGCCGGCGTCCTCGCCGGCCCGCGCCGCACCGCAGTCTCGTGCCGGCAGCGCCGCCGTGCCGATGGACCGTTGGCGGGGAGGCCGAGGGACCATGCCCGCCTGCGGCGGTGGCCGGCGAGGACGCCGGCGCTCCATGCGTGCGGTGGCCGGTGAGGACAGCGGCGCTCCATGTGTGCGGTGGCTGGCGAGGACGCCGGCGCTCCATGTGTGTGGTGGCCGGTGAGGACAGCGGCGCTCCAGGACTGGCGCGGTCTGACGTCGGGAGCGTCGGCCCCATGGAGCGCCGGCGTCCTCGCCGGCCCGCGCCGCACCGCAGTCTCGTGGCGGCAGCGCCGCCGTGGCGATGGACCGTTGGCGGGGAGGCCGAGGGACCATGCCCGCCTGCGGCGGTGGCCGGCGAGGACGCTGGCGCTCCATGCGTGCGGTGGCCGGCGAGGACATCGGCGCTCGAGGACTGGCGCGGTCTGACGTAGGGAGCGTCGGCCCCATGGAGCGCCGGCGTCCTCGCCGGCCCGCGCCGCACCGCAGTCTCGTGCCGGCAGCGCCGCCGTGGCGATGGACCGTTGGCGGGGAGGCCGAGGGACCATGTCCGCCTGCGGCGGCG
>JAAXGQ010000045.1:52602-52936 GCA_012271265.1 Vicinamibacteraceae bacterium | reverse complement strand
GTCATCACCGCCTCGATGTCCTTCTTCACCGCGGCGAGATCGAGACGCAGGAACTCGCGCGCGTAGTCGAAGTCGTCACCCAGCGGATTCGATGCGGCCGCATGCTGCCGGAGCGGACTCAGATCGAGCTGATTCGGCCACCAGAATCGGTTCGTCGGAGTCACTTTGTTGGCCATCAGGAAGTCCTCCAGGGAGCAGGCAACCGGTCCGCGCGTCGCACCCCGCGGCCGCGGACCTCATCGGGGAGCGCGGGCCGGCGGGGCGGAAAAAGGAACCGGGCATGGTAGCAGCGGGCCCGCCCCGGCAGGAGACTGCCCGAGGGGCCGAAGGTGCG
>JAAXGQ010000045.1:49419-52542 GCA_012271265.1 Vicinamibacteraceae bacterium | reverse complement strand
TCGGCACGGCGGCGCGGTCGGCACGAGGCTGGCTGAGGGACCGGCGGTGCGGCGCAGGCCGGCGAGGACGCCGGCGTTCCATGGGGGCGGCGTTGCCGGCAGGAGCCTGCCTGGGGGATCGACGGTGCGGCGTAGACCGGCGAGGACGCCGGCAGTCCATGGGGCCGGAGCCGTGGCTATACTCGCGACGCGCCCGACCCCCGGGGGTGGAGGCTCTCGAATGGCGCGTCCTCCGTCCGACGCCGGCGTCGCGCTGCAAGAGCCCGGAAGGTCCGGCTGCCTGCGCATCCTGCCGGTCGTCATCCGCGCCGGCGGCGGCTGCGCGATTCAGGAGACACCCCATCGTGAGAAGCCCTCATCCGACGTTCCGCCTCCGCCGCCCTTGGCTGTGGGTCGTGGCGGCCCTTCTGGTCGCTGTCCCGGCGCTCGCCCAGCGCGGCGCCATCCGGGGCAAGATCGTGGACCCCGACGGCAACCCGCTCGAGGGCGTGAGCGTCCAGATCGTCCTTCTCGACGGTGGCGGTCGCCCGATCAACGTCACCACGAACAGCAACGGTGAATTCACCCGGGCGGGCCTGCGCGTCCAGAACTACCGGGTGTCCCTGGAACTCGACGGCTACGAGCCGCTCCAGGCGATGGTGCAGGTCTCGAACGGCGGTCAGGCGCGGATCAACGAGACGATGACCCCGCTGCCCGAAGGGGTCCTCACCGCGGTCCAGGCGGCGGAGGCCGACAACTACCTGAGGATCGCCCAGGATGCGTTTGATTCCGGCGAATGGGACGTGGCGGTGGAGGCCTTCCGAGGTTTCATCGGGCTCCAGCCACAGGCCGGCCCGGCCTGGTTCAACCTCGCGGCGGCCCTCGAACGTTCCGGGGATCATGACGGCGCGATCGAGGCGTACGAGAAGGCGGTGGAGCTCGCGCCGGACCTCGATGAAGGCCTCCTGGCGGTCGCGGACCTGCACGGGCAGGCGCAGCGCTGGGACGAAGCCCTCACGGCGTTTGACCGGGCGATGCATTTCGTCGAGACGAGCGCGATGAATCTCTTCAACTACGCGGTCTACGCCTCGAACGCGGGGCGTCAGGAAGTCGCCGATGCGTTCTTTGTCAAGGCTACGGAAGTGGACCCGAACTTCGCCCCCGCCTACCTGCAGGTCGGCATGACCCGGGCCCGGCTGGAAGACCGCGAGGGCGCCATCGCCGCGTTCGAGCGCTACCTCGAGCTGGAGCCCGACGGAGCGCAGGCGGTCTCGGTCCGGGAGATCCTCGATTCGCTCCGGCACCCCGGTCCGGACTGATCCCCTGGCGACCTTCCGACCGCGCCCTTCGACCACGCCTGACGCGACCGAATCTGTCCGAACAAGGAGATGACACCGTGACCCGACGCATCCCGTCGCCGCTTCCGCCTCGCACCCGGCTGCTCGTGCTCTCGCTGGCCGGCGCCCTCGTCCTGGGCGGATGGACGCCGCGCGCGGCGGCAGAGGAAGAAGAAGCCGCTTCGGACCTCGCAGTCCCGCTCCACGACCGGCTCGGGACCGTCGATTACCCGGTGAGCGGGGCGTCGGAACTCGGGCAGAAGTACTTCGACCAGGGCCTTCGCCTGGTCTACGCCTTCTGGATGTCCGAGGCCCGGCGGTCCTTTGACGAAGCGGCGCGACGCGATGACTCCGCCATGGCGCACTGGGGCCGGGCTCTGGCCTACGGCCCCTACCTCAATCAGGGCAGTCCTCCCGAGAGCCAGCTCGAAACGGCGTGGGAGGCAATCACGGCGGCGAAGGAGCGCGCCGCTTCGGCCACCCCGAAGGAGCAGGCCATGATCGAGGCGCTGGCCGCGCGCTACTCCGAGGACCCGGCCTCCGAGCGGGCGCCGCTGGACGAGGCGTACTACGTGAAGGCCCGGGCGCTCGCCGAGAAGTACCCGGATGATTTGGATCTCCAGGTGCTGGCGGCCGCGGCCTGGATGAACACCACGCGGTGGAACTACTGGGACGACGAGGGCAAGCCGCTGAGCGAGGGAACCGACTGGCTGGTGGGCCAGCTCGAGCGGTCACTCGACATGGACCCGCGCCATCCCGGAGCGATCCACTACTACATCCACGGGGTCGAGGCGTCCGACGATCCGTTCCGGGCGGTGCCCTACGCCCGGGAACTGCCCGGAACGATGCCCGGGGCGGCGCACCTCGTCCACATGGGTTCGCACATTCTGATCCAGACCGGCAACTACGACGAGGCCGCCGACTTCAACCTGAACGCCGCGGCGGTGGACGAGCTCTACCTGGGGATGCCCGACCAGGAGGGGCGGTACCCCGTCGGCTCCTATCACCACAACGTCCACTTCGCCTGGTCGGCCGCCCAGTTCGAAGGTCGAAGCGCCGTTGCGCTCCAACAGGCCTGGAAGCTGCGGGACAAGGTTCGCATCCAGTCCAGCCCCAACCAGATCGCGGAGTCGTCCCGTCCGCAGTTCTTCCTCTCGATTCCGCTCTTCGCCCAGGCCCGCTTCGGACGTTGGGACGAGATTCTGAGCGAGCCGCCGCCGCGCTCCGAATACCTGTTCGAGACGGCCATCTGGCACTATGTGAGCGGGCTCGCCCATTCGGCCAAGGGGAACCGGGGCGCCGCCGAGGAGCACCTGGGCCAGGTTGGCGCCATCGCTGGGGACGAGAACCTCCCCGGCATGGGACGGGTCTCGGCGAAGGACATGCTGCGGATCGCCGCAAAGGCGCTCGAGGGGGACATCGTCTCGCGTTACGAGGATCCGCTCAAGGCGGTCCCGCTGATCGAGGAGGCCATTCACCTCCAGGACAACCTGGCCTACACCGAGCCGCCACCTTGGTACATGCCGATGCGCCAGACGCTCGGAGCGGTCTACCTCGAGGCCGGCCAGCCGGACCACGCCGAGGTCGCCTTCCGCGAAGACTTGCGCGAGTGGCCGGAAAACGGCTGGTCGCTCTTCGGCCTGCTGGAATCACTCCGGGCCCAGGGCAAGATGACGGAAGCGGAGCGCGTCCAGCGCCGCTTCCTGCGCGCCTGGAGCCGCGCCGACATCGTCCTCACCTCCCCCCGCTTCTAACCCCAAAGCCCGGAGCGCCGGCGTCCTCACCGGCCCCTGCACCGGGAGCGCCG
>JAAXGQ010000045.1:0-49345 GCA_012271265.1 Vicinamibacteraceae bacterium | reverse complement strand
GGCCACCGCCGGAGGCGGGCATGGACCGTGGGCCTCCCGGTCCACGGTCGGTCGGCACGTTGGCGCGGTCGGCAGGGGACTGCCTCTAAGAGGGACCTGCGGTGCGGCGTAGGCCGGCGAGGACGCCGGCGCTCCATGGGGCCGGCGTTCCATGTGGCGGCGCGGTCGGCAGGAGACTGGCTGAGGGACCTGCGGTGCGGCGTAGGCCGGCGAGGACGCCGGCGCTCCATGGTGCGGCGGAGTCGGCAGGAGACTGGCTTGGGGACCGAGGGTGCGGCGTAGGCCGGCGAGGACGCCGGCGCTCCATGGGGCCGGCGCTCCATGGATCGCCGTCTCTGGCGCGGCAATGGGTTCCAAAGGGCGCCGCAGGGGCGCGCCGCCCTGGCTACACGGGCCCCTTTTCCCACGGCCCCCACATCGCATACGTCGTGCTGGACCGTGGGCCGCCAAACCTCCCCGATCCCTGCACGTTGAAAAACAGCACTCTCCCGTCGGGGCTGAAACATGTTCCCGCGTACTCGCCGACCGGGTTCGGCGCGTGCACAAGGTTGAAGATCTCCCCCTCGCGATTCAGACCCCGGATGTAGTGATCGTCGGTCCCGTCCTCGCACAGCACGACTCCGCCCCGCGGGCTGACCACGACGTTGTCGGGGGCATCGAGCACCCGGCTGGACGATGACTCAAAGACGAGCGTCAGTTCGCCGGCGTCATCCGATGTGGGACGGTAGTGGAAGACCTGTCCGGACCTGGCGTCGCCTCCGCTCGTGGACACGATGTAGATGCCATCGTCTCCGTGCCAGGCGCCCTCGAGTCGGTCGAAGCTCGCCGCGCCCCTCGCCCGGCCCTGGCGGAAGACGGCCAATGGGTTCTCTTCGGCATCCGCAGGATCGGGATTGTCGATGTCAACCCAGTGAACCGGGTGCACGGCGCCAACGGTTTGTCCCCGAGCCGTCGCGTAACGGGGTCGGTCGGTAATCGCCAGCATCTGCAGACGACCGCCTGCGGACAACACATCCGCCTGATGGGGGATGAACCGGTAGAAGCCCGCGCCCGGGTGCTGCCCCGGTTCGTAGTTCCGGTCTTCGGTCTCGTACACGATCCCGGTGACCGGGTCCACGGCCGCGGCCTCGTGCACGAAGCGCCCCATCTCTCGCAGCGGCAACGGATCGACCGCGGCTGCGGCGCCTGCCGGGACCTCGAAGACGTATCCGTGCGGCCTGCGATAGCCGGCCTGCGGGCCGTATACGGTCTCTTCGCAGGACAGCCAACTGCCCCAGGGCGTTGGCCCGCCCGCGCAGTTTCGAAGAGTGCCTGCCAGGGACACGAATTCATCCACCAATTCGACGGTCAGGTCGCCAGCCGCGTCGGAGATCCGGATCTCCAGCGACGTCGTGCCTCCGGTGGCCAGGGGATCGTAGTAAGGCTCGCCGATGGGTCGCGCGTGCGCGCTCGTCGCGCTGTCGCGCATTTCGTGGTTACGGATCAGTCGCAGGTTGCCGTTCGGCAACGGGAAGGCGGCCATGCCGTCAAAGGCGTTGGGCACGTCGAGATCGGATCGACCCGACGTAGCCAGACCGCTTGAACTCACGGGAACGCAGCGGAAACCTTCCGGAATCTCGAAACGGGGACTGTCCGAACTGGTCATCAGTGGGCCGTAATTGGGCGCGCGCGTCGGCTCGTCCGGGACGGCCGGTGGATTCCGCACGGTCGGTCCGGTTGGTCCAGCGGATCCGGCCGCCTCGGCGAGTCGCGCCAGCCCGATCAGGGACGGCGCAGATACGGCCAGCCATTGGAAGAAGGAACGACGATCGATGGAAGAACTCATTGCGAATCCTGGCTCCAGGGCGGCCTCCGCCAAAGGCGGGTCCGCGGATGCGGCGCGCTGCGGCCGCGAGATGTCACCCGGAGCCGCCGCACCCTGGGAGTCCGGTCAGGAGTGCTGCGTTCAAGGGGTCAGGCGGCGGGTGGGGGGCGGTCGGGGAGGGTGATGGTGAACTCCGTGCCGATTCCGACTTCCGATTCCACCGCGAGTTCGCCGCCGTGGCTGCGCACGATGTCGTAGGCCAGCGAGAGCCCCAACCCGGTCCCCTTGGTCCCCTCCTTGGTGGTGAAGAACGGCTCGAAGAGCCTGGCCTTGACCTTGTCGGGGATGCCGGGGCCGTTGTCGCGGATCCGGACTTCGACCGTGCCGTTCTCGCGGCGGCTCCGGACGTTGATGAGAGGTTCCCAGGCCGGATCCACCCCGTCCGCGTGCTGCTTCTCCAGCGTGGCCTGGCAGGCGTTCGTGACGATATTGAGGAACACCCGGCTGAGGTCCTGGGGAACGGCCTCGATCTCTCCCACATTGCTGCCGAGGTCCTTGCGGATCGTCATCTGGAAGGTGTTGTCCTCAGCACGCATCGAGTGGAAGGCCAGGGCCAGAAACTCCTCGAGCATGCCGTTGATGTCGGTCGGGCGGCTGTCCCCGGCTTCTTTCCGGGAGTGCTCGAGCATCCCGTAGACGATGGAGCTGGCGCGCTTTCCGTGGTGAACGATCCGCTCCATGTTTCCGGTGAGGTCGGCGCTGATGTCCTTGATTTCTTCCTTGCTGTCCTCCGGGATTCTCTCGCTGACGTCATCGATTTCCGCGTTCAGGTCCTCGATGAGGCTCACCGAGATGTCCGCGAAGTTGTTCACGAAGTTGAGCGGGTTCTTGATTTCGTGGGCAATGCCGGCGGTGAGCTGTCCGAGTGACGCCAGCTTCTCCTGCATGACCATCTGATCCTGGGCCCGGCGCAGGTCGGCGAGGGTGTTCTCCAGTTTCTCGTTCTGGGCCTCGACCTTCTTCGCCAGTTCCTCCACCAGGTTCAGCCGCTGCACCTCCAGCGCGTGACGCCGGAAGACCTCGAGCGCCTGGCCCATCACCGCGACTTCGTCGCTGCCGCGAGTGCGCACTTCGGTCTCCAGGTCGCCCTCGGCCATGCGGCGCATGGCGGAGGAGAGCCGGGTGAGTCGGGCGATGACCCTGCGTCCCAGGATCCAGAGCACCACGCCGGCGCAGGCGATCCCAATGATGTTCAGCCCGACCAGCAGCAGCCGGCCGAGATTCAGCGCTGTCTCCGAACCCTCCGTGGCGAAGAGGGCGTCCACTTCGAGCCCGATGGTCAGGCTCGTCACCGCAGCCTCGAGAGACTCGGTGATCTGGACGTTCCGTTCCAGGTAGGCCACCTGGTTGCGCGTCTCGGTGAGATAGGCCCGATGCACCGGAAACGCACCGTCCTCCCCCAGGCCCAGCGCCGTCACTTCCCGCACGATTTCGCCCAACTGCGGCGGGGCGCGGGGCCCCAGCGTGGCCAGCGCCCGCTCCACCGCGTCGGTCGCCGCGACGAACTGCTCTTCCACGGTGTCCAGCCGGGCAAAGTCCCGCAGGACGGTCGCGTCGTTCAGCAGGCTCAACGCCAGGCTGGCCCGGGAGTCCAGGACCCCGAGGGCCGCGATCTGCCTCACCTCCGCTTCGGAACCGCGAACCGCTGGCGGCGCCGGGGAATCATCGAGGTTCCGCAGACCTGTGGCCATGTAGAACAACTGGTCGTCGAGCGGCGCGCCGCTGACCTGACTCAGCCGCTGGGTGAGGACCGCGGCGCGTTCCCTGATGGCTTCCTCCTTCTCCTGCAGGGCCACGCTCGTGTTGACAGAGACCTGAATGTCCCGAAGGTTGCTCGCAAGGTCCTCGGAAAACGCCTGCAGCGACTGCGTGCGCTCACTCGCGGCCATCCCGCTGGAGAGTTCAATCATCCGGGCCGCGTGCTCCATCAACTGGCCGCCGCTTTCTGCGTCGCCCGGCGAGGGGATTCCTTGAGCGTCCCCCTCGTCATCACCCCGCTCCTGGGCCGCGGCGACGAGCGCCGGGGCGGCGCCGGCGAGCCGCGCCGCCAGCTGCCCGATCTGTACCGCGCGGGTCAGCGCCGGCACGTACTCGCTGTTGATCTCCCGCTGCAGGGTGCTCACCCGGAAGAACGCGACGAGCGCCACCGCGCTCGCGAGAAGCGGGAACAGGACCGCGGTTCCGATCCCCAGGGCGAACTGCCGCCGGAGGCTTCCCCGCGATCCGGCGAGGCTTCGGATCGCGCGAAAGAACCCCGTCCGCTTCTGGTTGTTGTCGGTCGGAGGAGGCTGCGCCGTCGGCGCCGTCCCGCGCGCGACCTCGGAGACTCCGGTCAACGCATCGCGGAGCGCCCCTGCGACAGATCGGCGGGAGACTCCTCCACGGTCCCCGTCCCCGGGCGGGGTGGCCGATGCGGCGCCGGTCACCGGAGCACCTTCAGCGCAGGCTCCCGATTGAGGTCAGCCTGCCATCGGGCCCGATCCTCGTAAGGAAGACCTGGTCGGAGCCCCGGTTGTCGCCGGGCCCGTAGCGCAGCGTGATGCCCCCGAAGTCCATCGGCGCCGGGGAGCGAAAGATCTCGAGAAATCGGGCTCGGGTCGGGTCCAGGCCGGCGCGTTCCAGGCCTTCGGCTGCGACCCGTCCAGCCACGTACCCCTCGAGGGAGACGTAGCTGAACGGTGCGCGCGGGGCGTGGCGGCGCAAGGCGGCCCGGTAACGCCGCACCACGTCCAGCGAGGTGTCCTCGGGGTGGGGCATGACCTGGGTCACCAGAACCCCTTCGCCGACGGCTCGCAGGTCCTCGGCGAGGAGCTCGCCCCCGACGAAGGAGATGTTCATCATCAGCGGACGAAACCCAAGCCGGTGGCACCAGCGGACGAACGCCGCCGCCGGCCGGTAGGCCCCGATAACGATCACGGCCTCGGGCTGTGCGTGGCGGAGTTCCAGCGCCGCCATCTTGACTGCGGTCGTGTTCCGGCGGTACACCGCGTGGCCGGCGAGCTGCAGCCCGGATCCTGAGAGGGCCATCTGCACGCCCCGCAACCCGGCCTGTCCGTACGAGTCGTCCTGGGAGAGGACCGCGATCCGGTTGATCCCCAGATCGCGGGTCAGCCGCTGCACCATCTCGGCCGTCTCCTGAAAGTAGGAGGCCCGAACGTTGACGGTAGTCGGCGCCCCAACCGGGTCCCGCAGGAATTCGGCCCCCGTATAAGGGCCGATGTACGGGGCGCCGCCATCCTCGGCAACCTGCTCCGCGGGCTCGGACGTCGGCGTTCCGACCGCGCCGATCAGCGCGAAGACCTGTTCCTCGGCCAGGAGCCGGCGCGCGTTGGTGAGTGCGGTGGCAGGCTCGTAGCCGTCGTCGAGGGCGACGAGCTCCAGCTGGCGGCCGTGAATGCCGCCCGCGTCGTTGACCTCCCCGAAGGCCGCCAGAATGCCGTCGCGCACGCCCGTGCCGAGTCCGGCCGAAGGCCCGGTGAGGGCCGCCGTCTGGCCGAAGCGGACCCGATCCGGGGTGACTCCGGTTTCCTGGGCCTGCCCGACCGCCGGAAGCAGGAACGCCAGCGGGGCTATGGCTGCTCGGGCCCGCACCGTTCGAGATGGAGCCCGGCGAGGGTGCAGCGGGGGCTTCAACTGCGGCGATAGGACAGGGTGAGGCAGGTGATGTCGTCGGACTGGTGCTCCCCGCCGGTGAAGTCCCGGACCGCCTGCAGGACTGCGTCGTTGATCTCTTCCGGCGACTTCCCGGCGTTGGCTTCCAGGGTCTGCTCCAGCCGCCCGTTCTCGAAGAGTTCCTTCCCGGGGCCCTCGGCTTCGTTCACCCCGTCGGTGTAGAGAAAAATGGTGTCCCCCGGGGACAACCTGACCTCGGCGTCCTGATACTGGACGCCGGGCCAGACACCGAGGGCGATGCCCCGCGTGAGTGGCAGTTCGCGCGGCTTCCTGCCCTTTTGCACCAGGTACGGCGAGCAATGCCCGGCGTTTGCGTACTGGAAGAGGCCGGTCCCGGTGTCGAGCACGCCGAAGACCAGGGTGACGAACATTCCGTTCTCGTTTTCCTCCCCGAGCAATTCGTTGATCCTGGTGAGCAGCGCCCCCGGCTTCAGGGCCCCGACGGCGTGGCCCTTGACGAGGGTGCGGCTGACCATCATGAACAGGGCCGCCGGGACGCCCTTCCCGGAGACATCGGCCATGACCACGCCGATGCGTCCCTCGGGCAGGTGGAAGACATCGTAGAAGTCGCCGCCGACATCCTGAGCCGGCGTCATCACCGCATGGGTCTCCGACCCCGCCATGGCGGGAAAGGTCTGCGGCAGGATCGACATCTGCATGCTCCGCGCGACGCGCAGTTCCTCGTGCAGAGCGATCAGTTGCGCCCGATGGTGGAGAGCCTCCCGCATCAGGACGACGTGACGGATCGTCTTGTTGATCGTGACCTCGAGGTCCCGGAAGTCGATCGGCTTCGTCACGAAGTCGAAGGCGCCCCGGTTCATCGCCGTCCGGATGTTGCGCATGTCGCCGTACGCGGAAACCACGACGGCCCGCACCCGGGGCCGCACTTCCTTGAGCTCGTTGAGAAGGGTGAGACCGTCCATCCGGGGCATGTTGATGTCGGTCATGATGAGCTCGATTTCCGGCCGCTCGTCGAGAGCCGTGAGCGCCTGCACCCCGTCCCGCGCAAACACGAAGGACAGTTCCTTCTTGCGGATGCGGCGGCGGAAACGCTGGCGAATGAGCGTCTCGAGATCCGGTTCGTCGTCGACGACCAGAATGGTGCAGGCGTCGGCCATGTGGCGCCCATTATCCCCGACGGGGACGGCTCGGGAGCGAACAGCGAAGCGGATTCGGTACGCTTGACGCCTTCACGCCGTGTGTCGTTCTGGAGGTTCCCGATGACGTCATCATCCCGCTTTACCCGCCGCAGCTTCCTGGGCGCCTCCGCCGCCTTCGGAGCCGCCGCCTGGCCGATGCGCGCGCATGCCGCGACGGCCGGCCAGCGGGCCGTGCCACCCCTGCCGCTCACCGAACTGATCCCGCCGGCGAGCCCCGACGAGGACTACTGGTGGAAGGTCCGCTCGCAGTTCAACGTGGTGGACGGCATGGCATTCATGAACAACGGCACGCTCGGCCCCAGTCCCCGGATCGTCGCCGACGAGGAGGCGCGGATCTACGCCGAGATCGCCGCCGACCCCACGAACGGCTACCGCCGCGCCGAGCTGCACGAGAAACGGGAGACGCTGGCGGCGTTCATCGGCGCGGAACCCGACGAGGTCACCTACACCCGGAGCACAACGGAGGGGATGAACATCTTCGGGCGCGGCCTCGACTGGCGCGAGGGCGACGAGGTGCTCATGTGCACGCACGAGCACAACGGCGGGATCGAGCCCTACATCCACGCCCAGGAGCGCTACGGCGTGGTGATCCGATGGGTGGATGTCCCGTCGCCGCCGGAAGGCGTGGACCAGATCGTGTCGATCTACGAGGAAGCCATCACGCCCCGGACCCGCGCGCTCATGGTGAGCCACATGACCTACGTGACCGGTCTCGTCATGCCGGTCCGGGAACTCGCCGACCTGTGTGCCCGGCGGGGCCTGCTGCTCACCGTGGACGGCGCCCACCCACTCGGAATGATGGCTCTGGACATGCGTCAGCTGAACTGCCATCACTACGCCGGCGCCGGCCAGAAATGGCTCATGGCCGGCACCGGGACCGGCGTTTCCTACATTCGCCGGGACACGATCGGGGACGTGTGGCCCCTGATCGGGGCGGGGACCTACCGGGTGGACGGCGAGCGGCGCTTCCGCGAGGACTCCCGGAAGTTCGAGAACACCGGGCAGCGCCACGTCCCGAGCCAGTACGCCCTCGTGAAGTCGGTGGAATTCCAGAATGTGATCGGAAAGGACCTCATCGAGGCGCGGGTGCGGATGCTCTCCCGCCGGCTCCGCGACGGCCTCGCCGAGATCCCCGGGGTGAAGCTCTGGACCTCGGACGATGACGTGCTCGCCGCCGGGCTCACGCTCTTTTCCGTCCACGACCTCCCGATGGAGAATGTGCAGCAGGCCATCCTCAACCGCGACCGGGTCTTCATCCGCACGATGGGCACCGGGAATCTCAATGCCGTCCGGGCCTCGACCCACATCTACAACATGCCCCACGAGGTGGATCGCCTGCTCGACAGCGTCCGCCACATCGCCGCGAACCCGGCCACGTTCATGTAGCCCGTTCTCCGGCCCCAGCGAGAAAGCGATCGACGTGGAGCCGTCCAGGAAGCGCCCAGGAGCGGCAGGCCGCGCGATCTGATGCGACGGGAATCCGCGGCGTCGCCCGGCTCCCGCGCCGGCAGGAGGTAACGATGGAGTTCCTGGGGCCGGCCGGCGCCGAACTCACCGAGGTCTGGCTGCGCGGCAGCGCCTTCGTGGCCCCGCGCTGGCTGCCCAGCCTGGGAATCCTGGCAGGTTCGGGAGCGGCCTACGTCCTGCTGCGGGCGATCCTGAACCGGGCCCAGCACCGGTGGGTGACCCGCACCTCGACCCGGATCGACGACTTCGCGGTGGCCCTCGGGCGAAGTGTGATTCTGCTCTCGATGGTCGCCTGGGCGGTGACCCGCCTCTTCGACCTCTGGTCGCTTCCGGTGATCGCCGACTGGGGCCGCGCCGCCTGGTTGGGGCTTCTCTTCTTCCCGGTTTCCCGCTTTGCCAGCCGGTTGCTGTCGGAACTGGAACGGGGCATCGTCGAGCGCACCGGCGCTGCGATCGACCAGACGGCGCTCCCGATGGTGAACCGGGCGGTGCGCTTTCTGATCATCGGGCTTGGGGTGTTCGTCGCGCTCTCCGAAATGGGCGTCGACATCGCGCCGCTCCTCGCCGGCGCCGGGGTTGTCGGCCTTGCTCTCTCCCTCGCCGCCAAGGACACCCTCTCGAACCTGATCGCCGGGGTTCTCATCGTGCTGGACCGCCCCTTCGGGGTCGGGGACCGCATCGAACTCTGGAGCGCGCCGAACGAAACCGGAACCTGGGGCGACGTGATCGAGATCGGCCTCCGGGCCACGAAGATCCGGAACCCGGACAACCTGGTGGTCGTGGTTCCGAACAGCGAAATCATGCAGCGGGACATCGTCAACTACACGATGTCCGGCGAGCACATCCGGCTGCGGATTCCCTTCCAGATCTCCTACGAGAGCGATCTCGACGCCGTCAAGCATCTGCTGCCCGCGATCGCCCGCGAGGTCCGGAACGTGAAGGCCGACCCGGCTCCGTTCGTGATCTTCCGCCGGTTCGGCGAATCCGAGGTCATGATCCAGCTCCGGGTCTGGATCGATCAGGCGCGGGAACGGCGGCGCGTCGCCGACGAGATCGTCGAGCGCGCCATGATCGCCTTCCGCCGGAACGGCATCGAAATGCCCTATCCGAAGCGCGAGCTGTACGTGCGGAGTGCCGGCGTGCCGAGCCTGGAGGACCGGCTGGCAGGGAAGGGTTGACCTATGGAGCGCCGGCGTCCCGCCGGCCCGCGCCGCACCTTCGCTCCCTCAGCCAGTCTCGTGCCGAGTGCGCCGCCCCCCTTGGAGCGCCGGCGTCCTCGCCGGCCTGGGCCGCACCGTCGGTCCCGTTAGGCAGTCTTGTACCGTCGCCGCCGCCCCCTTGGAGCGCCGGCGTCCTCGCCGGCCTGCGCCGCGCCGCCGGTCCCCATAGGCAGTCTCGTGCCGACAGCGCCGCCTCTGTCCCTCCAGCCCGCGTCAGGCGCCGACCGGAGGCCGTCTCAGGTGAAAGTCGGTGACCTGCTGGTAGGCGTGGGCGATCGTGAGCACCTCGGTGTCTCCGTACAGCTTCCCGGTGAAGCGGAGGCTGGTCGGCGAACCTTCGTGGAACCCGTTCGGCACGCACACCTCAGGGTGCCCGGTCAGGTTGGTGAGCCCCAGGTTCGAGCCGATGAACAGGTCCAGATCGCCGAGGGCCTCATCGAACTCCTGCATGATCCGGGTGCGCACCCGCATGGCCTGGATGTACTCCACCGCCGGAACGAACCGGTGCAGGCGGAAGGAATCCGGCCAGCTGCTCTCCTCCGGCGGCTCCTTCATCATCAGGTCCTGACCGCTCCTCATCAGGTTGCCGTGGGCCGCGGCGGATTCGGTGACCAGCACGAACCCCACGTCATTCGCCCCGAAGTCCGGGAGGTCGAACGGCGTGATCGTGATGCCGGCGCCCCGCAGGCGATCGATGGCCGCCCGGGTGTTCCACTGCGAGGCCCGGAGCATCTCCGTCCGCTCCGGGTTGTCGGGATCCGCTTCAATCTCGTCCTCGACGGCGGCCCGGTCGTAGCCCACCCGGAGCGCCGCGGCGTCGGCGTCGGCGTCCCACCTGAACGCCGGATCGGTGACGGCCCGATCGAGCCCGTCGGCGCCCCGAATGGCCTCGAACACCAGCGCGCAGTCCTCCGCGCTCCGGCACATCGGGCCGATCTTGTCCATGGTCCAGGAGAGGGCCATCGCGCCGGCGCGGCTCACCCGGCCGAAGGTGGGCCGGTGCCCGGTGATGCCGTTCCGGGTCGAGGGCGAGATGATCGAGCCGCGCGTTTCCGTGCCGATCGAGAAGCCGACCAGACCCGCCGCGGTCGCCGAGCCGGGGCCGGCCGAAGAACCGCTCGACCCCTGCTCGGTGTTCCAGGGGTTCCGGGTGCGCCCGCCGAACCAGCGGTCTCCCTGGGCCAGAGCGCCCATCGTGAGCTTGGCCACGAGCACGGCGCCGGCGTCCGTCAGCTTCCGGTAGACCGTGGAGTCTTCGTCGATCACCTGATCGCGGTACGGAGAGGCGCCCCAGGTGGTCTTCGTGCCCTTCACCGCGAGCAGGTCCTTGGCCCCCCAGGGAATCCCGTGGAGCGGCCCCCGGTAGTTCCCGGCGGCGATCTCCTCGTCGGCCCTGCCCGCCTGCTCGCGGGCGAGATCCTCGGTGAGGTTCACGACGCAATGCAGCTGCGGGTCGTACTCCTTGAGCCGCGCCAGGTAGAGCTCGGTGAGCTCCGTGGAAGTGACTTCGCCCGACTCGACCAGGCGCGCCAGGTGGGTCACCGGGAGGAAGGCGAGATCGGTGTCCGATTCGGGCCGGGCCGCGTCGGGGCGGGACCGTTCGATCCCGCCGGGTGTTTCCGGCATTTCCTTCCCCGGTGGAAGCGGATGGAAGACGAAGGACGGGGGCAGGTGGTTGTGGAGGTCCGCTTCGCCGAGTCCGGCATAGGCGTCAAGCAGGTTGCGCTCGCCGTTCAGCCGCTCCTGGACCCGCCCGAGTTCCTCGTCCGAGAGGCTGAGGCCGGCCAGCTCCTGCGCGTGGCGGAGCGTGGTGAGGGAAACGCGCTGCGCATCCCCGGCGCAGGCGGTGAGAACGCCGGGCAGGAGCGTGGACCCGAGCCCCATGCCGGAGAGGCCGGCGACGAACCGGCGGCGGTTCCACCTCTGGCGCTCCGGGCCGGGCGGTGGCGGGGACAGGTCGGGACGGCGTGACTGCGACATGCGCCGATTGTAAGGAGCGCGGCGCGCGGAGCCGGATAGCATCCGCGCCGCATGCGCCTCGCCACCCTGATCCTGCCCGGCCGGGGAGAAATCCCCGCGGCGATTTCACCCGACGGCTCCACCTTTCGCGAGCTCGGCGGTCCGGGCCGCCCGGGGCTGTCCGACTTTGTCGAGGACCTTCCCGCGCCCCCGGGCGACGCGGGCGATCCGCATCCGATCGTCGCCGCCCGCTTCGCGCCGGTCCTCCCCCGCCCGAACGCCGTCTGGTGCGTCGGCCTCAACTACGAGGACCACCGCCGCGAGACCGGGCGGGAGCGAGCGGCTTTTCCGACGCTCTTTACCCGGTTTGCGTCGAGCCTGGTGGGCCACGGAGAGCCGATGATCCGCCCCATGCTCTCGCGCAAGCTGGACTACGAGGGCGAACTGGCGGTCGTGATCGGCAAACCGGGACGGCACATTCCGGCGGCGGAGGCGCTCGATCACGTCGCCGGGTACGCCTGCTTCAACGACGGTTCGGTCCGGGACTTCCAGGGCCACAGCAGCCAGTTCGCAGCCGGGAAGAACTTTTTCCGGACCGGCGCTTTCGGACCGTGGCTGGTCACCTCGGACGAGATCCCGGACCCGCAGAACCTCTCGGTGGAGACCCGGGTCAACGGAAAGGTCCGCCAGCGCGGCCACACCTCGCAGATGACCTGGCCCATCCGCGAGCTGATCGCCTACCTCTCGGGGATTACCCCCCTTGGTCCCGGGGACGTGCTGGTAACCGGCACCCCGTCCGGCGTCGGGGTGGCGCGGACTCCGCCGGTGTTCCTCGAGCCCGGCGACCTCGTCGAGGTCGAAATCGAAGGCCTGGGGGTGCTGTACAACCGGATCCGAGGCGAGGAGGAAGAAGCGGAAGAGGAAGACGAAGAGTAGGACGCCCTCCCCCGTCGCCGCGGCTCACGCCGCGGCTCAGTAGCCGAGTTCCAGGTCTACCTCGTTCCGGAGGGGCAGCCCCCGAAAGTAGCGGTCGAAGTTCCGAAGAGCGATGCGGTAGCAGAGCGGGATGTACTGCTCGATGTCGTCGGCTCCGACGTGCGGGGTCAGGATCAGGTTGGGCGCTTCCCAAAGAGGGCTCTCCGGCGGATGCGGCTCCGGCCAGACCACGTCGAGGAAGGCTCCGGCCAGCCGTCCGGATTCGAGGGCGGCGACGAGGGCGGGCTGGGACACCAGGCGGCCTCGGCCCAGGTTCACCAGACCAGCGCCTTCCGGCAGCAGGGCGAGCTCGCGTTCCCCGATGAGTCCGAGGGTTTCCCGGGTGAGGGGAGCCGCCAGCAGCAGGTAGTCGGCGCAGGGCAGGGCTCGGTGGAGGTCCTCCGGCGCCACCAGTTCGTCGCAGTGTTCGTGCGGCCGGGCGCTCCGGCGATAGCCGAGGACCCGCATGCCGAGGGTCTTCGCGGCCCGGGCCGCGCCGGTCCCGACGGCTCCGAGGCCGATGACCAGCGCCGTCTTCCCGGGGACGGTCCCGGTCTGGATCTTGGACCAGCGGCGGCGGCGCTGACGGCGCATGAGGCGGCGGAGACGGGTGTGGATGGCCAGGATCCCGAGCAGGAAGTACTCGAACGACTTGCCGGTGTGCACCCCGCTGGCGGTCAGCAGCCTGACTCCGGGCGGCAGCCAGTCGAAGGGGGCCAGGTGGTCCACGCCGGCGCCGACGAGCTGGATCCAGCGCAGCCGGGGGGCGGCCTCGATCAGAGCCTCGCGCGGAAATTTCCAGCCGATCAGGACCTCCGCGTCGCGCATCCCCTCGCGGAATCCCCGGAAATCGTCGGAGTAGGTCGGGGCGAGGCGCCCGAACACGTCCGGGAACTCCCGGCCGGCGGCCTCGAAGCGCGTGCGGTCGAGCCGGTAGGGGATGTACTCCGGATCGTCGGTCGCGAGATGCACCCTCAGGGCCGGGGAACGGGGCACGCCGGCTAGCGGGTCGCGCGGGGCGTCGGAATGCTGATCTTCGGCGCTCTCATTCCGGGGCACGGTAGACGATCTCCCCGCCGACGATGGTGAGCGCCGGCGTGGCGTCCCGGATCTCGTCTTCAGGAACCGCCAGGATGTCCCTGGTGAGCACGACGATGTCCGCGTACTTGCCCGGGGTAAGGCTCCCCTTCACGTCTTCCTCGAACGCGGCGAAGGCGTTGGCCATCGTGTAGCTGAAGAGGGCTTCCTCGCGGGTGAGCGCCTCCTTCGGGTAGAACCGGCTGCCGTCGGCGAGTTCCCGGGTGACCGTCGCGTGGTAGCTGGGGATCGGATCCACATCCTCCACCGGCGCGTCCGTGCCGTTCGCGACCACGGCGCCGCTGTCAAGCAGCGATCTCCAGACGTAGGCGCCGCTCTCCGCCCGCTCGTCCCCGAGCTTCTCCGGCACCCAGGGGCCGTCCGAGGTGGCGTGAACGGCCTGCATCGCGGCGATCACGCCCAGCTCTGCAAAGCGTGGAATGTCGTCCGGGTGGAGGTGCTGGGCGTGCTCGATGCGGAACCGCCGCTCCGCGCCGTCCACCCCGGCGTCGCGGAACGCCCGCTCGTAGAGGTCCAGCACTTCGCGGTTCCCCCGGTCCCCGATCGCGTGGGTGTTCAACTGGAATCCGTGTTCCAGCGCGATCCGGGCGGTCTCCTCGATGTCCGGAACCTCCTCGAGCACGAGGCCGTCGCTGGAGGGCATGTCGTCGTAGGGCTCGAGCAGCCACGCGCCGTGGGCGCCGAGGGCTCCGTCCACCTGGCGCTTGATCGAGCGCACGGTGAGAAACCCGTCGGCGTGGTTCGTCATCAGATAGTCGGGGAGCCGGGCGTCCATCTCCTCGTTCGACTGTCCGCGCACCATGACGTAGAGCCGGATGGGAAGCCGCCCTGCCTCCGCCATCTCGCGGAAGAAATCGATCGTGGCGAAGGACGAGCCGGCGTCCTGGAAGCTGGTGACGCCCTTTCGCAGCGATTCTTCCGCGGCCAGTTCCAGTTCGAGTTCCATTTCCGCCCGCACCTCCTCCTCGGTGCGCTCCGCCAGCGCCCGGTTACGCGCCTGCCCGACGAGCCGCTGCGCCGTCTCGCGCAGCGCGCCGGTGGCGTTTCCATCCGCATCGCGGACGATCGTGCCGCCGGGAGGGTCAGGGGTGTTCCGGTCGATGCCGGCCAGCTCCAGGGCGAGGGCGTTGGCGAAGGCGGCGTGGCCGCTCGCATGGCGGAGGAACACCGGGTTCTCCGGCGAAACCTCGGAAAGACCCAGATGGTGCGGCAGCCCCTCGACCGCTCCGCCGGGCGCCTCGTCCCACTTTTCCTGGTGCCAGCCGCGCCCGTCGATCCACCCGCCCGGCTCGGCCGAGGCGATCGCCTCCGCAACCTGATTGACGATGGCGGCCCAGTTGGGTGATTCGCCCAGCTTCAGGATGCGCTGCGCCTGTCCGACGGCCATGAAGTGCCCGTGTCCCTCGATGAAACCAGGAATCGCAAGCCGACCTTCGAGCTGGACGACCTCGGTGTCCGGTCCGACGGTTCCCTCGATCGCGGCAGTCGTTCCGACGGCGGCGATCCTTCCGCCGCGCACGGCGACCGCTTCCCCCTCGGGGATCTCCGGGTCCACGGTCACAACCCGACCTCCGAGGAGCACCAGGTCGGCCGGTCCCCCGATGTCCGGAACCGATGGGCCGCAGCCGGTGACAAGTGCGGCGGCGCCGAAAGCAAGGGCGAAGAGGCGGTACGGGCGCATGGGAACTCCTTCTCCGGGCGGAGTCGGGCAGGGTAACGCCGGAATTCTGACTGGACCGGCGGTAGAGTCCGCGAGGCCATGATGACTCGTCGGCTTCGTTTCGCCGTACCCGTTGTCTTGCTGGGGTCTCTCCCCGGTCCCGCGGTCGCCCAGTGGACGCCGGAGCCGGATCGGATCCTCACCGGGGCCGAGATCCGCACCGTGGACGCCGAAGACAGGATCGTGGAAGCCCTGGCGATCAAGGATGGTCGGGTGGTGGCGGCCGGGAGCGCCGCCGCCGTCGCCGCCCTGGCCGGGCCGGCGACCCGGAACGTGGACCTCACCGGAAAGACGGTCATTCCCGGCCTCCAGGATTCCCACATCCACTTCCTGCCGCTTGGGAACGACATCACCAGCGGCGTGGAGCTCAGCTACGCCGAGTCGGCCGAGGACATCGTGGCCGAGGTCCGTTCCCGCATGGCGGAAGGGGTCGGCGCCGACGGCGGCTGGGTGGTCGGCCGGCGCTGGGATCAGTTCAAGTACCCGACCATGGTGACGCGCTGGCAGCTCGACGAAGCGGCCCCGGCGAACCCGGTGGCACTCTATCGGGTCTACCGCGGCGTGGCGGTGAACACCGAGGTGTTCCGCCGGATGGGCATTCGCGACGAGGACCCGGCAACCTGGCCGGCCTGGTGGCTCGAGGACCCTTCCGACTTCACCTTCGAGGACCAGATCGTTCGCGGCGAGCGGGAGCTGGAGATTGACGGCGAGACGGTGACCCGCGAAATCCCGACCGGGATCTTCCTTGGAGCCATCGCCTCCCGCCTGGTGACGGAGCGTCCGCCGCCGGCCGACTTCGAGGACGAGGTGGAGAGCGTCCGGCTCGGGGTGGCCGAGATGCTGGCCCTCGGCGTGACTGCGATCATCGATCCCTCTTCGCGGATGGGGCACAACATGCGCATCTACCAGGAAGCGGCGAACCGGGGCTTCCTGCGGATGCGGATCTCGGCCGTTTACGAAGGCACCTTCAACACCCACCCGCCGGCGGTGATCTCCGCGCACCTTGACGGGATCAAGGTCAACAACCTGGGGGACCGCTTCCTGCGCTGGCGCGGCGTCAAGGTCTACGGCGACGGGGGGGTCGGCACCCGCAGCGCCTGGATGTCCGAGCCGTTCCACATGTGGGATGAACTCGAGGGGGAACAGAACTTCGGCAACCCGGTCGTGCGCGACTACGAAGTGCGCGAGGCGCAGTACCGCGCCATCCGCGCCCACGGCTGGGACCTCCACACCCACAGTTGCGGTGATCAGGCGATGCGTCAGACCGTGGATCTCTACATGAAGCTGATCGACGAGATGCGCGCCGAGGCGGGCGGCGACGCCCTGATGCCCGACCTGCGCTGGAGCGTGATCCATGCCTACTTCCCCATCGAGCCGAAGACCCGGATGCTCGAGGACATGGCCCGCTACGGGATCGCCGCCGCCACGAATCCGGTCTTCAACTGGCAGCAGGGTCTCTCGTTTGCGGCGAACTCCGGTCAGGAGCGCATGGCCCGCCTCCAGCCTTTCCGCACCTACATGCGGGGCGGGGTGATCATGGCCTCCGGTTCCGACTATGGCGTCACCACACACAACCCGTGGATGGGCTTTTTCGCGCTCCTCACCCGCAGGGACCAGACGACCGGGGTCGCCTACGGCGAGGACGAGACGGTGACCATCGCCGAGGCGCTGCGCTCGTACACCTTCAACGGCGCGTGGCTGACGCACGAGGAGGACGAGCGGGGCAGCCTCGAACCCGGAAAGCTGGCCGATCTGGTCGTCCTCGACCTGCCCGGACTGGATGTGCTGGAGGAGGATCCGGAGCTCCTCTTCACCATGCGCGAGAGGATCGTGGCGACGATGGTCGAGGGCAAGGTCGAGCACGGAGCCCTGCCGGAGTGACGCGCTTGACGCGGACGCTGCGGACTGTGCTATAACCGACCCGTCGGCAGAAACCTTCGTTCACAAAGGGGGTCGGAAATGAACGCACCGCCGGACCAATCCCCGACGCAACCGGACGAACTCCCGAGGTCCTGACCACTCCCAGGCAGGTCAGCGGGGCCGGATCCGGATCGGGTCGTTCGCGACCCCTGCTGCCGGCCCAGCGCGCTGCATGAGGCCTGAAGCCTCACCAGGGACCTCGGGAGTTTCTGTGTACGGCGAGGCCTTCCGCTCCCGACCTCCGCGCGGTCCCTCGCGCCCGGCCGCGCCGCGGCGGGTGCCGTTCCTGCTCGCGGCAGCGTTGCTGCCTCTCGCGCTCTCAGGATGCGACGCCCGGCTTCATCTGTACATCCACGCCGGCCGGGAGACCCTCCTGCCCGGACGCGCCTACGGCGACGCCCTGATGGTGCAGGGCTTCGCCGCCTCGGTGCCGCCCGGACGCGCCCTGCCGACCGGCGAGCCGGCCCGCCCCTTCGTTCTCCGCCTTCCGATGCGGCCGCCTGACTGGAACGGCGGGCTGGTGATCGGCGCCCATCGGGGCGTTGGGGGAATCCGCCGCGGCGCCGAAGGCCGGATGCTCGGCAGCGGCGCGACCGAACTCGACGACCTGGTCGGGATGTGGGCGCTTGACCAGGGCTTTGCCTGGGCCAGCCTGGATCGGGCCGGACTCGGAACCGGTCCCGAAGCCCATCGCCTGGTGGAGGCCTTTGCGCGCCTCATGTTCGACCAGGTGCGGCCCCGCCTCGCGCGCGATCCCGACTTCCTCGTGCTCTTCGGCTACGGGGAGGGCGGGGGACTGGCCCGCTACGCCGCGTCGGCAGCCGAGCCCACCTTCGACGGCGTAGTGCTGGTGTCGGCCAACCTCGGGGATCCAGCGTCGGCCGCCCGCCGCCGCGAGACCCGTCTGGAACTGGCGAAGCGCTGGCGGGAGTCGGACGAAGCCCGCGCCCGCTACCAGGAGGCCGCGGGCACCGGCTCCGGGGGCGCGCGCTTCTGGCCTTTCTTCGACGCGGTGGCGACGGGGCCCGCCGCTGTCCTCCCGGCCCCCCCGGCCGCGCTCCGTATTCCGGTGATCGAGGTGGTCGGAACGATGGACGACTTCGTCCTTCCGGAAGTCCTGGCCTTCCGGGAACGGGTCCAGGAGGCCGGGGGCGCGCCGCTGCATGAGCTGCGGCTCGTGGACGGGGCCTGGCGGGTCGGCCCCGGCGACGACGCCCTCGAGGAGTTCCAGGCCTGGGCCGCCGAAGTCGGACTCTCCCCGGGGGAACAGGAAGCCCTTGGCAGCGGGCGTGGCCTCGGCGACGCGTCCCGCCGGGCTCTCGCTGACCTCGCGGCCCGCTTCGCGCTGGACGGAGCCCCGTAGCTCCGCTCCGGTCCGCCCCTCTCTCCGGGATGCCGCTCCGGGCGCCGCTCCGGGCGTTCGTCGTCCTGCTCGGCGTCGCGGTGCTCGCCTCCACCGGCTTCCTGCTGGTCATCACGGTGACGCCGGTGTTGTCCGCCCGCTACCTGCCAGGCTCGGTGTGGATCGGCGTTCCCTCCGCCCTGATCACC
Organism: Vicinamibacteraceae bacterium; assembly: GCA_012271265.1. Classification (GTDB taxonomy): domain Bacteria; phylum Acidobacteriota; class Vicinamibacteria; order Marinacidobacterales; family Marinacidobacteraceae; genus JAAXGQ01. Next base: position 30,739 of record JAAXGQ010000045.1, on the reverse strand, counting down.
CTGGGGATGGCCCTCGGCACGCCGTTGATCTCCCGCATGATCCCGCGTCTCGGCCGGCCAGCCGCTTTCGGTCTCGGTCTTGGCGTTGCCGCGGCGGCTGCGCTCGTGCCGGCCTTTGCCGCCTGGCGCGGCGCTCCGTTTCTCGTCTATGTCGGGGGTGCCGTCCTGCTTGGCGCCGGCTACGCCGCGTACCACCTGATCCGTTTCGCAGCGGCGCTGCTCTTCCCGCCTCGCCGCCAGGGTCGGGCCATCGGCTTTGTCGTGTGGATGGCCGCGGTGAGCAGCTTTGCCGGGCCGGTCCTCCTCGGCGGAATCGGGCGGCTGGCCGGCTCCTCAGGGAATGCCTCGATCCCGCTGGCCTATCTCGCGGCGGCGCTCCTCTTCGGTGCCTGCGCGGTGATTCTCTTCCGTAGCCGGTCGCTGCGGCGGGTCCGCGCCCTCCGCGCCCGGCCGCGACCCGCGTTTCGCCCGCCGCGGCCCGCGTTGCCCCCGCCGGGACCGGCGACGGCGTCCGGCCCGTCAGCGCCTGGCCTCGCCGCCGCCGTCGTCGCCATGGTGGGGGCGCAGGCGGCGATGATGCTCATGATGACCATGACGCCGGTCGTGGTCATGGGACGGGGCGGCTCGCTGGACGCGCTCGCCGTGATCATGGGGGGCCACGTTTTCGGCATGTTCGGCCTGGCCCCGGTGGTGGGCTGGCTCTGTGACCGGCTCGGTCCGGCGATCGTGGTGCTCGGCGGCGGGGCAGCGGTCGTGACTGCCGGGCTGCTGGGGGCGCTGACACCGGGAGTCGGGGTATCGCTCGGCGTGGCGCTTGCCCTCCTGGGGCTGGGCTGGAGTCTGGCCTTCGTGGCGGCGAGCACCGTTCTCGCGCGCGGCGGGGATCCGGCCGGGAAGCTGGTCCGGCAGCGTCGCGCCGATTCCCTGAACTGGGCAGTGGCCGCGTCGGGGAGCGCGGCTTCCGGAGTCCTCATGGCCGCGGTCGGCTATTCCGGCGTCGCGTGGACCGCGGCAGCCGTGGGCCTCCTCCCGCTCGGGGCCGGGACCCTCCTGTGGAGCGCCCGGATTCGCCCGGCGGGACTTGCCGGCCTCAGAGGTAGCGCGACGCGATGATGCGTCGGTGGTGGATCGCGTGGCCCACGGTGTGGAAGCACAGGGCGCGCACCGTGAAGCCGAAGCCGCTCGCCGTTCCGGTGCGGGCCAGCTCCTCCGGACCGAACGAGCGCATCAGGCTGACCGTCGCCCCCCGCACCGACTCCAACTCATCGAGAAGCGAGGGCAGGGAACGCTTCCCGTGCGCGGCCATCGCGGCGTACGGGTCCTGGTCCATCCCCGGGAACGGGGCCTGCTCGCCGCGGGCGAAGCAGAGGGCCCTGACCGCCATGATCCGTTCCACGTCCGCGACGTGGCCGACGGTCTCCTTGATCGACCACTTCCCCGGCGCGTAGCCTCGGGAAGCCGCCTCGTCCCCGACACCCTCGAGGAGACGGCGAAGCGCCACCATTTCGGCCACCGCGGTTTTCACCAGGTGCCCCTCGGGTACCAGCCGGATCACGTCCTGGTAGTAGGGGGCGCATTCGTCGCGTCCGGGGTGATGCCACATGGGGCGGGATCGTAGCGGCGGCTCACGCTCGCGGTTACGATCCGCCGGCCACCGCCAGCACCACCCGGGAGGTTTTCCGTCCATGTCCGATTGCCCGTTCCGCACCGCTATCGCACTCGGCGTCCTGGTCCCCCTGGGAGCAGGCCTCGCCTGTGCTCCGCCGGCTCCGGCTCCGGAAGCCGAGGCGGCCGGACCGGACAAGACCCGCCTGAGCGGTCAGATCACGCCGGTCGGCCCGTATTCCTCGGGCGTGGACACCGGGGGGCTGGTGTTCCTCGCCGGCCAGATCGCGCTGAACCCGGACGGCAGCGGCCTCGTGGACGGGGACATCGCGGCGCAGACGGAGCAGGTCATGCAGAACCTCCAGGCGGTGCTCCGTGAAGCCGGGCTGGGCTTCGAACACGTGGTCAACACGAACGTCTTCCTCCAGGACGTGAACGACTTCGCGGCCATGAACGAGGTGTATGCCTCGTACTTCCCGGAGGGCGCCATTCCTCCCGCCCGCACCACCGTCGCCGTAGCGGCGATCCCCCTGGGCGCTCTCGTCGAGATCGCCATGATCGCCTCCCGCTGAACCCTCGCCAAAACGCAGCAGTCGCATCGCCCGCCTCCGCGCGCCCCGGCAGCGGGCGGGGTGACGGGGCGGCGCCTCCGCCCGTGATCCGCAGCCGCCGGGAAGTGCGCGCATGACCACGCGTCGGGGCGCCGGGCTCTCGCTCGCGACGGCGGCCCTGTTCGTCGTGGCGAACATGATCGGCACGGGCGTCTTTACCAGCCTTGGGTTTCAGGTCGCGGTCGTCCCGTCGCAATTCCCCGCCCTCATGCTCTGGGTGGCCGGCGGCCTGGTGGCGCTGGCCGGGGCGATGGTCTACGGCGAGCTCGGGGCCGCGTTCCCCCGCTCCGGAGGGGAGTACAACCTGCTCCGGCGGACGTTTCACCCGGCGTTGGGCTTCGCCGCCGGGGTTGTCTCGGCGACGGTGGGATTCGCGGCTCCGACGGCCCTCGCCGCGGCCGCCATGGCGGACTACGCGCGGCCGCTCATGCCCGGCATCCACGCGACGCATTTCGCCGCCGGAGTGGTGGTCCTTTTCACGGTGGTCCACTCGTTTCCGGTGGGTTGGGGCGCGGGGGTGAACAACCTCCTCACCGGCGCCAAGATCCTCCTGGTCGTCGGGTTCTGCGGCCTCGGCTTCGTCGCCGGCGGAGTTGCCGAGCCGGTGCGGTTCATGCCCGGGGACCTGGCCATGATGGCGAGCCCCGGTTTCGCCGTTTCGCTGGTTTTCGTGTCCTACGCCTATACCGGCTGGAACGCCGCAGCCTACATCGTCGGGGACCTCCGCCGCCCGGAAAAACTCGCCCACGCCCTGGTCGGCGGGACGCTCATCGTGACCGTGCTCTACGTGCTGGTGAACCTGGTGATCCTTCGCACCGTGCCGCTGTCCCTCCTCGCGGGACAGGTCGAGATCGGCTATCTCGCTGCCGAGCGGATTCTTGGCGAGGCGGGCGGCCGGGTGATGTCCGGCTTCCTGGCCATCGTCCTGGCGTCCACAGTGAGCGCGATGGTGTTCCTGGGACCGCGCGTGGTCAAGGCCATGGGCGAGGACGAGCCCTGGCTGGGGGTGCTGGGCCGCGCGAGTCGGGGCGGCGTGCCCCATCGGGCGCTGGTCGTCCAGCTCGCCGTGAGCCTCATTCTGCTCTACTCGGGCACTTTCGAGCAGATCCTGCTCTATGCGGGATTCACGCTGGGCCTCATGACCGCCCTCACCGTCGCCGGCGTGTTCGTCCTCCGCCGCGGCCGGGTGGCCGGCGCGCTGCGGGGCCGGTTCCGGACGCCGCTCTATCCACTGACGCCGCTCTTCTTCCTGGGAATGAGCGGGTGGGCGCTCGGCTACAGCGTTCTGGAGCGGCCCTACGAGTCACTCCTGGGGCTGGCCACCGCGGCTGCGGGCGCTCTCGCCTACTTCCCCATTCACGGGCGGGGACAGCCGGCGCTTCGACCGGGGCCGGGCGGCCCTACAGGCGGCGCCGGGGGTTGATCATGGTGCGCCACATGTGCGCCACCGGACTGTTGTCGAAACCGAGTCCTTCCCTGGGCTGCTTGAAGTGGCGCCCGATGATGTCGATGAACGGCTCGATCGAGACCTTCGCATCCCGCTCGAAGCTGTAGTCGTCGTGAATGGTGATGGATCGCGCGTCCATGTACCACTTGTGGTTTCGGGCGTAGTTGTGGGCGGCCTTGATGTAGGGCTCCGGCTCGTGGTCGGCGCCGAACATCCGCACGTACATCTCCGGGTACTCGTAGTCCACCGCCGGGTCGGGAAAGAACCGCAGCGCCTGGTGGTAGCGGATCGCCCAGGAGACCCGTTCCGGGACGTACGGCTCGATCATCTGGGCGCACCACCAGCCGTGGTCGGCGCGCACCAGGTTGGAGACGGAGATGTCATGAAGGAGGCACGCCAGCACGATCTCCTCGCTCATCCCGTGGTTCATCGCCCGGGTCGCGCTCTGCAGGATGTGCGACGCCGGCGCGAAACGGTGCTCGAAGAAGTCCACCAGCGTCGGCTTCTCCGGCATGACCGAGAGCGGCGTTTCGTCCTCGGAGCGGCGGAGCGGGGGCCGCTCCGGCGCCTCGAGCAGGCGGATCATCTCGTGTTCAAGCGCCTCGGCCCGGTCGTTGATGCCCAGGATCCCGGCCCCGCCCACCGCGGCGGTCGCCTTCAGCAAGAGTCTGCGATTCATGGTTCAGGTCCTCCGTTCAGGCGACGCGCCCTTTGTCTGTCGGGGGCGGCGGCTCCAGAAACCGCGGCGGACCGGCGAGTTGTCCCTCGATGCGCGCCACCCGCTCGCCCAGGGCGTGCAGGTCCGCGCGCAGTGCGCTGACTTCCGCGCGCAGTGCGCTGATTTCGGCGCGAAACTCGGCCCGCATCGTGCGCTGGCCGTTGAGGACGATCGCGGCGAGAGCGACTCCAACCCCCAGGATCGAGAGGACAGCCGGATCCATGTGCGTAGTATAGGGATTCGCTGTCCCTGCCGCCCGCTCGACCCGCCGTCGCCGTTCCCGCCGTGCGATCTCTCTCCCGCCGCCGGATGCTCGGCGCCGGGGCGCGTGTCGTTTCCGGGCTCGCCGCCGGCGCCGCGGCGGCCTGTGCCGGCCGACCGGTCGCCGTAGACCGCGCCGCGCCGGATCCGCTGCCGGGCCCCGCGTTTCACCTCCCGGCAGTGAACGTTTCGCACGACCGGGTTATCCGCACGGTGGCCGGCCTCCGCCCCTTCCGGCCCTCCGGTTTCCGGGTCGAGAGCCAGGAACTTGGCGGGGGCCGGATCCTCGTCCACAACTACGGCCACGGCGGCGCCGGGGTGACCCTTTCCTGGGGCAGCGCCTGGCTGGCCGTCGAGGAGATCCTCGCCGACGACCTCCCTCCGGCCCGGGCGGCAGTGATCGGGTGCGGCGCGGTCGGCCTGGCCACGGCGCGGCTTCTCCAGCGCCGGGGCGTCGCGGTGACGATCTACGCCCGGGATCTCCCGCCGCAAACCACCTCGAATGTGGCCTGCGCCCAGTGGGCCCCGTTCTCGGTCTCCGACCCGCGCGTCCACAGCGAGGCCTTCGCCGCGCGGTCGCAGCGGGCGGCCCGGATCTCGAACCGGATGTTCCAGGATCTTGTGGGCGCCCGCTACGGGGTTCACTGGCTTCCGAACTACGTGCTCAGCGATACGCCCTTCGGCGGGCCGGTCGGCCAGCAGGGGTCGGAGGGGTTCTTTCCCGATGCCCAGGAGTACGACGCCGGGACGCATCCGTTCCCGGCGCGCCATGCCCGGCGGTTCCAGACGATGATGATCGAGCCCCCGGTCTATCTGAACGCCGTCATGCGGGACTTCCAGCTCGCCGGGGGTCGGATCCGCATCCGCGACTTCTCATCCCTCGACGAGGTGGCGGCGTTGCCGGAGCGCCGCATCGTGAACTGCACCGGCATCGGCGCCCGCGAGCTGGTCGGCGACGAGAACCTCGTGCCGCTCAAGGGCCAGCTCACCGTTCTCCTGCCGCAACCGGAGATCCGCTACATCACCCTCCACCGGGGTCTCTACATGATGCCCCGGGCCGACGGCATCCTGCTCGGCGGCACCCAGGAGCGCGACGTCTGGTCGCTCGAGCCGAACCGGGAGGCGGAGGAACGGATCCTCGCCGGCCACCGCGACTTCTTCGACCGGATGGCCGGTCCGACGTAGCGAAGCCGGAAGCGATCCCGCCGCCGCCGCCTCCCGCGGGCGAAGCGCGTCGGGAAGCGGCCGCGGCGCGATCAGCGCGGGACTTCCACCCGCGCAATCACCGCGATGGTCTCGCCCCGGTTCACCGGCGGCGTTCCGAGCAGGATGAGCATGATGCCGTCGGCCGGCGCCCGAATCTCCGCGAGGGGATTTCCGTGGAAGTCGCGCACGACCCCCAGCCGAGCGCCCTCGCGGACGTACTGGCCGGCCCGGACCAGCGGATCCGGATCCCAGACGCCGTCGTGTTCGCTGGTCGCGTAGGCGCGCTCCCGGATGAAGAGCGGGTTCCGGGTGGGGGAGGGTTCGCCCGGCGCCATCCCGAGGTCCCGCATCACGCTCAGCACCCCGTCCACGATCGGAGCGATCGTCCGGTCCTCGATGAGGCCCATCTCCCCGGACTCCACATCAATGGACGGAATCCCTCGGGCCACCGCTGCCGATCCGCACCAGATCGCGCGGCCCGGGTCCAGGTCGCCCTGGAACTCGACGATGGCGTCGAGACCGAACGCGATGGCCATCCGCCGGGACTTTCCGATCACCTCCGCGCCGCCGGCTTCGGCGTAGTAGCCGGTGTACGACGGGCGCAGCCACTCGTTGCCGTCGCCGGAATGGATGTCCATCAGGTAGTCCGAGCGGACGATGACCTCCTCGGTGAGGGTGTGCGCGAGGCGCTCAGTCAGCGTGCCGTCCGGTTTCCCCGGGAACACCCGGTTCAGGTTCTTCCGGTCATCGGGACTGAAGTAGATGGTCCGGCCCAGGAACGCCGGCAGGTTGGCCATGTGGACGAGGACCACCGTGCCGCTGATCTCCGCCGGGTCCAGCAGCGGGCGAAGCCGCAAGAGGGCGAGGATGGGCGCGTACTCCGAGCCATGCACACCCGCCACCAGCGTCAGCACGGGACCCGGACGGGCCCCGTGCACGACGGTGAGCGGAATGAAGGTTCCCGCGTCACCCCCCGAGGGAGCGACCTCGAGGCGGCCGGATCGGACACTGCCCGGTGCCGCCTCGATGCCGCCAAGCCGGAACGCCTCCTGCCCGGCAAGAGGCGCGGCGGCAAGCAGGAGAGCAAGCGCAGCGGCGAGCCGCCCCGCCTGTGTTCCGGGCGCCCCGTTCATGTACGGCGGAAGGATATGAGGGCCGGAAACGCGCGGAGAAGACCGCGGTGGGGCGGTCCGGGAACGGATTTTCGGATACCTTCGGAATTCCGTATTCGGCCGATGGTTGCGCCGATTCCGGCGCTGCCTCCGGAGGCGCTCACAAAATGCTGATTCATCTTGAACTTATGCCGCGCGGAAACCCATCGGACGCGTCGGCGCGGAACTTGCGCCCCATCGGAGTGTGGGGTTCCAGCGCGGCGCCCCCTCACTGTGATACTTTTCGCCGGTTTGGGAAGCACTTTCTTCGCTTTGCGAAGCACTCCCCTGTCACCCTCGAAGCCATGTCCGGAAGCCCCCATCCGCGTCCTGCGCGGTCCCTGGCGGCCGGCGCGGGGCGCGGTGGCGTCCCACTGATTTCCGTTAAGGAGGAGCTCATGAGGCCCTTGTTACTGAGAGCGGCCGCGGTGCTGACGGTCCTTGGATTGGCGTCGGGCGCATTCGCCCAGACCTTCCAGGGCGGCGTCCGCGGCATCATCCGGGACGCCGACGGAGGCGTGCTCCCGGGTGTCAGCGTCTCCCTTACGAACGACGAGACCGGAGCGTCCCGGACCTCGGTATCGAACGCCGTCGGCGAGTACTCGTTCGCCAACGTGCAGCCCGGCACCTACACCGTGCGCGCCGAGCTCAGCGGTTTCGCCCCGTTCGTCAGCGAGGGGATGCTCGTCGGTATTTCCACCTTCCTCGTCGTTGACGCGACGCTGGCCATCGGCGGCATCGAGGAAACGGTCACGGTCATCGGCGAGACGCCGCTGATCGAGACCGCGACCGCGTCGGTGGCTTCCGCCGTGAGCCGCGCCGAGCTCGAGGTGCTTCCGACCCCCGGCCGGAACGTGTTCATCCTGGGCGTCGGAACTCCGAACGTCGTCCACACCGGGAACCCGGTCTGGGTGAAGCAGTCCGACCAGACGAACTCCTCGCTGCTCTCGCTCGGCGGCGGGCCGCTCCGCGGCAACAACTACACCGTGGACGGCGTCTCGACCACCGACCTCCGGAACCGCACCGTGATCATCCCGGTCTTCGAGGCGGTCCAGGAGATGAAGGTCCAGGTCAACACCTACGACGCCGAGATGGGCCGGACCGGCGGCGGCGTGTTCAACGTCATCCACCGCACGGGCACGAACAACTGGGCCGGCAGCGCCCTCTACCAGCGTCGCCCGGGGAAGGTGAACACGTTCTGGCGCGCCCTGTCGTACACGGACCAGCTGGCGTACGACGCGGACAACTCGCGGACGTTCGCTGACCGTCCCTTCTGGCTGTGGGGAGGCTCGTTCGGCGGCCCCATCCTCAGGGACCGCACCTTCTTCTGGTGGTCGGCCGAGGGGAACAACGACGTGCTCGCGGAGAACACGGAGGTGATCCTCCCCTCCGCCGCGGAGGCGTCCGGCGACTTTTCGCAGAGCGGAGTAACCATCTACAACCCCTACGACCTCGACGCGAACGGCAACCGTAAGCCGTTCCCCGGAAACGTGATCCCGTCCAACATGATCGACCCGGCAGGGCGTGGGCTCGCGCAGTTGCTGACGACGCTGGGACCGGGTGGCGGCGTCAGTTCCTCCGGCGCCCAGACGACGACCGCGCTCCAGTCCACGGCGAACGTGAGCCACACCTTCTCGGACGCGTGGCAGTCGTCGCTGACCTACCTCTACTACACCTCGAAGGAAGGCGCCTTCCAGCAGTACACGGACCTGCTGGGCGCGGATAGCGCTCCGGCTTTCGGCATCGGCGCGGCGGACCTGCTGCGTGACGTGCACGCCGTCGCCTTCAACAACACCTTCATCACCGGCGACGCCTCGGTGCTGACGCTGCGCTACGGCCAGACGTACTTCAACGACTCGAACATCAACCCGGAGTACGGGATCGACCAGATCCGCAGCGAACTCGGGATCCAGGGCGGTTTCCTCGACCAGATCTACGCCCAGGACGGCTACGTGGGTCAGTTCCCCTCGATCAGCGTCTCCAACTTCGGCGACGGCGGCTCCACCCACGGTTCCTGGCAGAACACGGACATCCAGTGGACTTCACGCGAAGTCAGCGGGACGTATTCCCAGTTCCTCGGCAACCACACGGTGAAGTACGGCGGACAGTGGCGGCGCATGGGCCTCCACTCGGCGGCCTTCGGGAACGGGTTCTCAATGAGCTTCGCGCAGAAGTTCACCCAGGGCCCGAACCCGACCGCCCCGGACAGCGGCTCCGGCAGCGCGATGGCCGACCTGTTGCTCGGGATCCCGGACGGCGGCGCCGCGACGCTCGTCCAGCCCGCGGACGTCTTCATCGATTACTTCGGGGGTTTCGTCCAGGACGACTGGCGTCCCAGCGACAACCTGGTCCTGAACCTCGGCCTTCGGGTGGAGCACGAGACGGGCCTCATGGAAGACGACAACGGCTTCGCCGTCGGCTGGGATCGTACGAATCCGTTCCCCTTGCAGGTCGCGCTTGACCCGAACCTCGAAGGCAGCCTGCCGGGCTTCCCGCTGCGTGGCGGCCTGATGTACGCCGGCGTGGACGGCAACCCGACCCACCAGTGGGATCCTCCCGGGATCAAGCTGGGGCCCCGACTCGGCTTCGCCTACACGTTGAACCCCGAGACCGTGGTCCGCGGCGGCTACGCGGTGTTCTGGGCGCCCTACGCGATCCCGAGCGGCACCGGCGCCAGCCACCTCGGCACCTACGGCTACACGAACGTCACTTCCCTCAATACAAGCACGGACGGCATCACGCCGCCGGTCGCCACCGCCTCGAATCCGTTCCCGAACGGAATCGAGAACCCGATCGGGAATGCCAACGGCCGCTTCCAGAACATCGGCAGCAACGTGTACTTCAACGAGCAGTTCCGCGCTTCGCCGTACATCAACAAGTGGTCCCTCGACATCCAGCGCGATATCGGCAACGACCTCGCGGTGAAGATCGGCTACGTCGGCAGCCAGGGCGCCGACATCCCGATCGGCGGCACGAACAACTCCTCCATCAACATCAACCAGCTCGCCGACCAGTACCTGTCGCTTGGGGACCGACTGAACGAGCACTATCCCAACCCGTTCTACGGCGATTCCCGTTTCGGCAGCTTTGCCGGTAACGAAACCCTGCCGCTCGGACAGTTGCTGCGGCCCTACCCGCACTTCCGGAACGTCTACGCACGCCACGTGAGTTCCGGCAAGTCGCTCTACAACGCCCTTCGGGTCGAGTTCGAAAAGCGCTTCCGCGACAACTGGGGCGCCCGGATCAACTACACCTTCACGAGGCACGACGACAACATCTACGAGAACAACCAGTTGCTCGAGAATGAGACCGGCACGGTGTACAACACGCCGGACGAGTGTGCGTTCGCCAAGTGCGGACCGCTGTCGGACGCCGACTACGGCCCGTCGAGGGTGCACGTGCCGCACCAGCTCAACGTCAACGGGACGTGGCGCACCCCTGGGGACAATCCGATCTTCGGCGGTTGGGCCCTTTCTGCGGTTGCGATCATGCGGAGCGGTTTCCCGCTGGTGCTGACCCAGAACTCGAACCCGCTGGGCGCCTACGGTTTCCCGAACCAGCGGCCGACGAGCGCGAACGTGGGCGGTGGCGGCGACCCGACGGGGGACCACACCAACTACCTCACGGCCGGGGACGCTCAGGAGACGCAGGGTCTCGTGCTGAGCAACGCTCCGAACACCACGGACGCGGTCCGCAGCCCGGTGCTGGTCAACTGGGACATCGCGCTCGAGAAAACCACACGGATGTACGAAGACATGAACCTGACCCTCCGGTTCGAGTTCATTGACGCCTTCAACCACGTGAACTGGCGCGGACCCCGCACCGTTCTGGGCACCGGCACCTTCGGAAGCATCCCGGGAACCCGTGGATATCCGAGGACCTTCCAGTTCATGGCCAAGGTCACCTTCTAGAGATCCTTCTCCGGAACTCTTCGGGGGAGCGGGCCTTCGGGTCCGCTCCCCTTTTTCTTTGCATGCTGCCGGCGGGGAGCTCCGACAGGCCTCGGGACTACCATTCGTGGAGGATGCGCTTCTTGTCGGCCAGCGTCTTGGCCAATCTGCTGGGCAGCGCGCTCGCGGCGGGGCAGGCGCCACTTCCGGCGGTGGACCGGAGCGCGATGGAGCCTCAGGTCGCCCGGCTTCTGGCGGACGTGGAAGCCGGACTTCGGGACCGGATCGAGGCGCCGGAAGCCTGGCTGGCCTACGGGGAGACGCTCCACGCCCACGGGCTCGTCCGCCCGGCGGCGACGGCGTATCGGGAGGCGGCGCTCCGGACCGAACCCGGCTCGCAGCTCGCGCTCAGCGCCGGCTACCTGCTCGCGCACGCCGTCCGGGGCTCGGCGCCGGGAGAGGCTCGCGCGGCGCTGGAGGGGGTCCTTCGGCGCCACCCCGGCTACGCCCCGGCGCACGTGCTGCATGGCGAACTGCTCGAGGAGACGGGGGATCGCGCCGGCGCCGCGGCGGCGTTCGAGGCCGCCCTTCTCGTGACGCCCGGGGCGCCGCTCGCGCTGTTCCGCCTCGGCCAGATGCGGCTTCTGGCGGGGAATCCGGACGACGCCATCCCGCTGCTCGAGCAGGCGCTCGCTGCGGAACCGGACGCCGGAGCGGTGCGGTCGGAACTGGCGCGGGCCTGGACGCTGGCGGGAGACCGCGAACGCGCCGGGGCGACGTTGGCCGAGGGCGGCGACGCGGGCCTGCCAGGAATCGAGGATCCCATTCACTTCCGGATGAGCAGCCGGGATGTCTCCTCGCCCCGCCTCCTGGCCCGGGCCCGCGAGGCCCGGACCGAGGGAGACCTCGAAACCGCTCGGTCGCGCTACGCGGAGCTCAGCGAAATCCGCCCGCGCGATGCGGTGGTCCTGGCGGAGTACGGAGCGGTTCTCGATGCCCTGGGGCAGTTCGGGGCGGCGGAGCGCCGGCTTGGCGACGCGGTGGCGCTGGATCCGGATTCGTTCCTGGCGCGGCTGGCCCTCGGGCTCCTGCACCTCCGCGCCGGAGACCTGCCCGGAGCCGAGTTCCATTTGCGGCGGGCGACGGCGGCGCGCCCGGACTCGGGGGCGGCGCACCGGGCGCTCGGCGACGCGCTGCTGCGCCAGCGGCGCGTGGATGAGGCTCTCGCGGCGCTGAAGGAGGCCTCCCGGCTGGACCCCGCCGACGGATCGGCCCGGGTGCTCTCGGCGGCGGCTCTCGCGGAGTTGGGACGCTTTGGCGAGGCTTGGGAGGCCGTTCGCGAGGCCCGGGACCGGGGGGCAACCGTTCCCGAGCCCTTCCTCGCGGCCCTCCGCGCCCGGAGCCCGGAGCCGAGCCGGTCTTGATCCGGCGCGGTGGCGCGCCCGGTCGCGCTGCGGTGCTCGTCCTGGTGTTCCCGCTGCTGGGTGGCGGGAACGCCGCGGGAGCCCTTCAGGTCGAGCATGCGATCCGGCTGGTCGAGATCACCGGCGAGCGCGGGGTCCGGTTCGTCCACGATCCGGGCAATCTCAGCGGCCGGGCGCTGGAGGGATTTCCACTACCGGCCATCATGGGCGCCGGTGCGGCGCTCTTCGACGCAAACGGAGACGGGCGCCTCGATCTCTACCTGATCCAGGCGGGGCCGCTTCCCGAGCACCGTTCGGTTGCCGGAGTGGACGGGCTGCCCGGGAATCGGCTCTACCTGCAGCAGCCGGACGGCACCGTCCGCGACGCTTCCGAAGCGAGCGGGCTTCGAGATTCCGGCTACGGCGTCGGGGTGGCCGTCGGGGACGTGGACGGCGACGGCGATCCCGATGTCTTCGTCTCGAACCTGGGCCCCGATGCCCTGTATCTGGGCGAAGCGGAACGGTTCACGCGAGCCGCCTTTCCGGAGACGGCGTCGTGGTCGACGGCGGCGGCGTTCTGTGACTTCGACGGCGATTCCGACCTCGACCTCTACGTTGGCGGCTACCTCGTTCCCGAACCGGGCAAGGAGTGCGTCTCCGCTTCCGGTGAGCCCGACTTCTGCTCGCCGCAGAGCCTGCCCTATGTGAGGGATTCGCTCTACGAGAACCGAGGTGGCGGCAACTTCGAAGATGTGTCCATCCGGCGAGGCATCGCCGCGCTGCGTCGGCCGGCGCTCGGAGTGATCTGCCACGACTTCACCGGGGACGGCCGGCCGGACTTCTACGTGGCGAACGACGGCGAACCGAATGTGCTCTGGGAAGCGCAGCCGGACGGCACGTTCGAGGACGTGGCGCTCCTTCTTGGCACGGCGATGAACGGGCAGGGGCGCCCCGAAGCGGGGATGGGCGTGGTCCTCGGGGACCCGGACGGGGACCTCGACCTCGATCTCTTTGTGACCCACCTCCGCGCCCAGACGAACACGCTCTACCGGAATGTCGGCGCCGGGTTCGTGGACGACACTCCGGCCGCAGGCCTGGCGCTCCCGAGTCTCCCTCTCACGGGCTTCGGTGTGGGCTTTCTGGATATCGAGAACGACGGGGACCTGGATCTGGCTCTGGTGAACGGCGCGGTGGCCATGGAGGGCGGCATTTCCCGCACCGGGGGCCTCGACGCCTACGCCGAGCCGGCCCAGGTCTTCACGGGCGACGGGGCCGGGAGTTTCGTCGAGGTGGCAGTGAACGGATTCACCGATCGGCCGGTCGTGGGAAGGGCGCTGGTGACCGGCGACTGGGACCGCGACGGCGACCTCGACCTGGTGACGACGGAGGTCGGGGGGCCGGCTCGTCTCTTCGAGAACCGCTCGGTTCGCCTCGGGGGCTACCTGATCGTGAAGCCGCGGGAAGAGGGCCGCCCGAGCTTCGGGGCGGTCGTGACTCTTGAAACGAACCTGGGCGCCGTGGTCCGTCCCCTGAACCCGGAGGCCGGCTACCTGGCAAGCAACGAGCCGATCGTCCACTTCGGCCTGCCGGAAGGCGCGCAGATGACCGGCATCCGGGTCCTCTGGCCGGACGGAACCCGGACCTCCCACCCGGCCCCGCTTCCGGACACGAGAATCACCCTTCATCGCCCTCGGTAGGGCGACCGGGGCGCGCGAATACGATGGGCCGGTTTCAGCAGGAGGTTCCGATGGAGATCCAATCGCAGAGGATGCGCGCGCCGGCGTTCGCCGCGGTCCTTCTTGTGCTCGCCGCGGCGGCGGCGGCGCAGGACGTCTGGGTCGTGGACCGGGGCATGGTGGCCCGGATCCGCGAAGAAGGGCTCCACCGGTCGCGCCTGCCCGACACCCTTTCCTACATGACCGACGTTCTCGGGGGACGCCTCACGAATTCCCTGGCGATGGACCGGGCGCAGCGCTGGGTCGTCGGCCATCTGAGCGAGATGGGGCTCGAGAACGTGAGCCGTGAGCCGTTCATGAACTACGGGGCGAGCTGGGACAACGAGTTCGCCTCTCTTCACCTGGTCGAGCCCGCCTACCAGCGCATGGTCGGCTACCCGATCGCCCACACTCCGGGCACCGACGGCCCCCTCACGCTCGACGTGGTGATCGCCGACGTGCACACCCGAAGCGATCTGAAGCCGCTTCGCGGCAGGCTGCGAGGCAAGGCGGTCCTCTCGACCCCGCCGGCGCGAATCAACCGGGAGATCTTCGCGACCGGCGTCCCGCGGCGCAGCGACGAGGAGATGCGCCGTCTCGCCGAAGCGGTCGTTCCCCCCGCGGCGCCGGATCCGGTGTTCGAGCCGGCCCACGACGGAGCGCCTCGGAACGCCGACCTGCTGACGCCGGCGGAGAAGCTGGAGTTCCTGGTGGACGAAGGCGCGGCCGTCGTTCTCGAGTCCCGGAGCGGCTGGCCCGGCGCGGTCCGCGGCTTTGCCCGGCCCGGCGCCAAGGTGGACATGTGGGACCGGGAAGCCACCCTCGCCTCGGTCCCGATTCTCGCGGTGACCCCGGGGCACTACAACCGGTTGTACCGCATTCTTCGGCGCGGCGTTCCGGCGCGGATCGCGGTCGAAGTGCGGAACCTCCACGGCGCCGGACCCACCGAGGCAAGGAACGTGCTGGCGGAGATTCCCGGTTCCGACCTGGCTCATGAGCTGGTCATGATCGGCGCCCACTTCGACACCTGGCATGCGAGTCCCAATGCCAGCGACAACTCCTCCGGCGTGGCCGTCATGCTCGAGGCGATGCGCATCCTGACAACGGTGGGCGCAGCGCCGAGGCGGACGATTCGGGTGGCGCTCTGGTCCGGCGAGGAGCAGGGCCTCTACGGTTCCCGCGCCTACGTCCGCCGCCATTTCGGCGACCCGATGGACCCGGAGGTGGGTGCAGGACCCGACTACGAAAACCTCTCCGTCTACTTCAACCAGGACTACGGACCGGGCGGATACCGGGGCATCTGGCTTCAGGGCAACGAAGCCGCCCGCCTTCCGTTCGAGGTCTGGATGGCGTCGTTTCGGGACTTCGGGATGACCACGCTGGCCCCCGGAAGCGTGGGCAGCACCGATCACGTGCCCTTCGACCAGGCCGGCCTGCCGGCGTTCCAGTTCCTCCAGGCCCGGGTCGGCGGAACCGGTGGCCACACGAACCTGGATTTCTACGACACCCTACCGGTCGAGGACCTCAAGAAGAACGCCGTCGTGGTTGCCGCGTTCGCCTGGCACGCGGCGACCGCCGACCGGAAGATGCCACGCAAGGGCCGCTGACGTCCGGCCGAGCGCTGACGCCCCGCTACGGCGCTCCATGGGGCCGACGCTCCGTACGTCAGGGCGCGCCAGTCCTGGAGCGCCGGTGCCCTCACCGGCCAGTGCCCGCATGGAGCGCCGGTGTCCTCACCGGCCCAGGGTCGGTCGGCACGGCGGCGCGGTGGGCACGAGACTGGTTCAGGGATCGAGGGTGTGGCGCAGGCCGGCGAGGACGCCGGCGCTCCATGGAGCCGCCGCTCCGTGCGTCCGGGGGCTGAAGGACGCCCGCTATTCGGCCCGGATCGACTCCCAGGCGTCGCGCCGGGCGGCGACGACGGCCGGATAGAGCCCGAACACCACCCCGACCGACACCGAGAACCCGAAGGCGACGGCAAAGGCGTAGAGCGGGGGCGGGCCAAGCGGCAATTCGGGCACGAAGGCCGGGGCGAGGAGCCGCAGCGCGGCGCCGATCGTCGCTCCGAGGGCCCCTCCGGCGAGGGACAGCAGCACCGACTCGATGAGGAACTGGGCCACCAGGTGGCTGTTGCCGGCTCCGATGGCCTTCCGGATGCCGATCTCCCGACTGCGTTCGCGGACAACAACGAGCATCACGTTCATCACTCCGACACCGCCGGCGAGGAGGCTGATCGCCGCGAGGGCGAGCCCCACCAGGACGACCGAAACGAGAACCCCGCGGACCGAGCCCAGCAGCGCGTCCATCGCCAGGATCTGAAAATCGTCCTCCGCGGCGTCCGGCAGGCCTCGCGCCCGGCGGAGGCCCTCACGAAGCTGCTCCTCGGCCAGCTCCACTTCGTCCAGCGAGCGCGCCAGGTAGTTCAGCGTGATCGGCGTTGCCCGGCCTTCGGCGAACCGGTCCTCGGCCGTCGTGATCGGGATGAGCACCGTCTCGTTCGGGTCTCCCCCGAAGAGACCGCGTTCCTTCTCTTCGAGGACCCCCACCACCGTGAACAGGACGCCGCCAATCAGCAGCCGTTCCCCCACCGGGCCCCAGGTCGTGCCTCCGACCAGGTCCATGACCTCCGCTCCGAGGACCGCGGCCCGGGTCCGGCGGCGGATGTCGTCCAGGTTGAAGAAGCGCCCGGAGGAGAGCGTCTTGCCGGAAACATCAAGGTGGGAAAGACCCACGCCGTTCGTCTCGACCTCGACTTCCTCGTCACCCAGGCGGAGGGTGGGGCGGAGCGTCATGACCGGATCGAAGGCGGCGACCGCCGGCGCTTCCCGAAACGCCGCCTCGCCATCCTCCACGGTCAGGAAGGAGCGGCGCCGCACGACGTCGTCCCGGGGCGGCATCCACATCACCGTGATGTGCCCGGCCCCCACCTCCCCGAACTCGCGCGCGATGGACTGCGTGAGGCCGTCGGCGACCGAAGCGACGGCCACCACCGAGGCGATGCCTATGGCGACCCCGAGGGTGCACAGCATCGAGCGGAGGGGATTGCGGCGGATGGAAAGGAACCCCATCCGGAGGTTCTCGCGAATCAACGCTCGTCCGCGACGACCTCGTCCCCGTCCTGCAGCCCGCGCAGGGTGAATGGCGGGCCCACGACCACCCGGTCCCCGCCGGCAAGGCCTTCGGTGACCTCGACCTCGAGCAGGTCGGAGAGGCCGGTTGCCACCCGCCGCTCCCCGACTCGCCCGTTCTCGAGCACGAACGCCACCTGCCAACTGCCGGCCCCTTCCTCGCCGGACGGGTCGGAGCCCCCGGCCCGCCGCGCGGTGTTCCCGGAAAGTTGGCCGCCGTCGGCGCCGAAGGACAACGAGACCAACCGTCTTCCCTCGCCATCATCCGCGAAGCGCCGGATCAGCGCCCCGATCGGGACAGCGAGCACCCCGTCGCGGCGCCGTGTCTCGATGCGCGCCTGGGCGCTCATCGAGGGCCGAACCGAAGCCGGGGGGTCCAGAAGGCGGATGCGCGCGAGGAACTCCGCTCCCGGGCCTGCGCCGCCGAAACGGCGGGTCTCGTCGCGTTGGCCCACCCGCTGGATCTCGATGACTTCCCCTTGGATGGTGACCCCGTCTCCGAGCGCCGTGAGCGTCACCTCCGCGGGTTGGCCCTCCGCCACCCGCACGACATCCACTTCGGGAATGTCGGCCTCGACGATCAGTTCGGCGTCCGTGCCGAGGGTCATGATCTTCGACCCGGGCAGATTCCGGCTGCTGGCCACGACGAGTTCGCCGGGTTCGAGGTCCACCGAAAGCACCGTGCCCTGAATCGGCGAACGCACCACCGTCCGCTCGAGGTCCTGTTCGGCGCGGCGGAGCGCCGAAGCCGTCCGGTCGATGCTCTGGGCGGCGCGGGCGCGGTTGTTCGCCGCCCGGTCCAGAGCGACCTGGGCCTGCTCCACGTCCCGGGCGCTCACGATGCCCTCGGCGTGGAGCTCCAGGGCCCGCTCGTGCTCCCGCTGAGCGTCCTCTTCTTCGATCTTCGCCCCGGCGAGGGCGGTCTCGGCCTCGCGGACCATCGCCCGGTGCTCCTCCACGATGGGCTGCTGGGTGGCGTCATCGATGAGGGCGACGACCTGTCCCCGCGCGACGGAATCGCCAGGGCGTACCAGGGCTTCGAGGAGACGCCCCACGACTTCCGCCGAGATGTCCACGCTCTCGCCGGGGCGGACGATGCCCGAGGCGTCCACCGTCTCGACGAACGCGCGCGGGGCAACCGATTGGACCTCCACCCGGGGCCGTTCGTCCGCCGGTTCCGCGTTCAGGAAGATCAGGACGCCCCCGCCGAGGATCAACGCGGCGGCGAGAGCCAGCTTGCGGCCCCTCGAGAACGACGGTGCTGGAGCGCGGCTCACGCCGGCGGGGCTCCGACGGCCATGGTCATGAAGCGGGCGACCATCGCGAACCCGACGGTCACCGCCGTCACCAGCACCCAAAGCAGCAGCGCCACGGTCAGGGACCGGCGTCGGCTCACTCCCAGGGTCAGCGTGAATCCGAGTGTCACGAGAGCCAGCTCCCAGCCGAGGAAGAGGTCAAGGCGTGAGGCGAGGGCCGCCATGGCAAGACTTGCCTCCGGCGCCAGAGCGGCGAGGCTCGTCCGAAGCGGCTCCTCCATGCGCTCCGGCGCCATCGGAAAGGAGACCGCCACGACGGCCGCCGTCAGCACGCTGGAAACGGCGGCCGCGGGCCACCAGGCGTGCGCCACGGTGGAGAGCATCACCCGGTAGCGGGCGGGCGCGCCGAGAACGCCGAACACCAGCAGGAAGAAGGCCGATGCGGCCACAGGCGCGAGGACGCCGCCCAGCGCGCCGAGCACCGGGGCGAAGTTGCGGGTCATCCGGATCCCGCTCCGCACACCGTCGAGCGCCCGTTCGCGGTCGGCGTCGGAGAGGTTGCGCGAAATGGTGCCGGGCATCAGCCGGCTCTGCTCGTCCCACGCATGGCGCGCCGCGGTCTCCAGATCAGCGGCCCGGCTCACCGCCGTGACCTTGATGCCGCCCGCGAGCGCCGAAGCGATGAGGACGGCGGCGATCGTCGGTGACGCCCGAAGCCCGGCCATCGTTCGGCCCGGGGCGTGAAACATCGAGACCAGCCGTCCGATCTGGCCCCGCGACCGCTCACTCAGGGGCGCCCGGGTTGCCTTCCGATCCATCATGCGCCCCATTCTCGCAGATCGCGGCGAGGGGTGGTCCTACGTCGTTGGACCGTCCGACGGCGGACCATGCCGACGGTTTCCTTGTCCGGGGGCCGCGGTTGTAGTCTTGGGCCGAGGCGAGCCGGGGAGCTCGTTCGAAGTCCGAAACCACGTGAGGGAGCGAGAACATGAGAGGCATGGCGAGCGGGAACCGGTTGGCGCTCGACCGAATCACCCGGATTGAGCACTCTCCGCGCGCAGTCCGCCGCCTCACGGGCAGCAGTGCTGCTGGTTGCAGTCCTGGCGAAACTCCGAACCCGTTCGCCGGTTGACGACAGTCGGGACGCGCGGATTGACACGTTCCAGAAGTCGGCGCCCGAAGCCAGGGCCCGGCTTGCGGCGCCTCGCCGTTCTCGGCGTCCTGGCGGCGCACGGGCTCCCGGGCTCATCCATCGCGGCGTACGACTTCTGGCCGCCGGGAGTGGCGTCGTCGGCGAGTGCGGTGCGGTGGGAAGCGAGCGCGTTTCCGCTTCGCTTCCGGATTCTCGATACGGGCGCTCTTCCGGACTACGCTGGTCTGACGGAGGAGGTCTGGCGTGAGATCGTGCTGCGCGGAATATCCGCGTGGGTCGAAGTGGAGACGGCGGACATCTCCATCGTGGTCGAGGACGGGACGTTCGTTGCTGAAGGGGCCGACATCGACGACGGGTTCAATACGATCGGTTTCGAGGCTCGCGAGGAATGGGGTGACAACCGGGCGAGCGCTCTCGTCGTCTGGACCGGACGACGGATGATCGGGTGTGACGTTCTACTGGATCCGGCTATCTTCGATGACTGGCCGGAGGACGACCCGCGGGTCGTCGAGCGCGCAGCCCCTTTTCTCGGGGAACTGGTCATGCACGAGATGGGGCACTGCCTCGGACTGCAGCATGTGCCCGCGAACCCCGTCTGGCTCGGGCAGGGCGCGAACTCGCCGGATTGGCCTGCCGGTTTCCTTCCCGAGCCTATCACCGGCCTTTCTTCCGATCCGCAGATGGCGATCGCCGCCAGCTATGGCGTCCCCAGCCTCACGCCCGACGACCGGATCGGGGTATCGCTCCTCTATCCGGCACCCGGCTTCCTCGAAGAGCGCGGCTCCATCGGGGGACGCGTCCTGACCCCGGAGGGTGAGCCAGCGGCGTTCGTTTACGTGCAGTCGGTGGATTACGCGTCTGGGGAGGCGGTGTTCGGCCCGGGCGCGTTCGCCGACGAGCGGGGCCAGTTCCTTCTCGAAGGTCTGCCGGCCGGTCCGGTCCACCTCTGGGGGCGTCCGACCCTGCTGTACATGGAGCGGCCCGGCTACCAGCAGGCACGGGTATGGGAGCTGGTGGACGAGCATCGCTGGTATTCCGTCCGCGCAGGAGTGGCGGCCGTCGTGCCGGACGTGACGATGCAAAGGGGGAGGAGGCCGCCGCGGTGAGACACCTGCCTCTCGCGGCAGCCATGGGCTGCACGATGGCTCTTGCCGCCTGCGACCCCGGCGACGGCTTGCCGCCTCCGACGGCGCCGCTCCCACCCTCGCCCGACTATGGCCAGCTCGGCGAGGGGCCTGTGCAGGTTCGGTTCGACGGCGTCTTCTACGCGCCGCATCAGGTCCTCGAATTCCGGCCCGGCGCCCGGATCGAACTTCGCGTAGTCGCCGAACCACGGAATCCCTCGATCGGGCCGACGCCGCCCCAGTGGACCTCCTTCGTGATCCAGACGGACGCTCCTCCGGCACTTCTTTCCCTCTCGCGGGAGATCCGGAGCCGGGACGTCGAGGTCGAAGTCATTGGATCCACGGAGGAGAGCGTGACGGCGCAGGCGTACGTCGGAATCGTGGAAATCGAGGTTCGCGAGCCTGCGGACGAGGTGGGTATCGCCCAGACCTACGAGCTCCGCATCGTGGCGCCGGGAGACGGCTTCCGGGAGCCGTATGAGATCTCGATCGAACCGACGCCGCTCCGGTTCCGGGTAGCCGCTCGGGAGGCGCAGATCCCCTGCGACGTGTTGACGCTGACCGCGCAGGCGGACGGCACGTCCGGCCCGGCCGGGAGCTTTTTCTCTCGGCTCTTTCCGGACGTCACGGAATTCCGGACCGGAAGACTCACGCTTCGGTCCACCCGGTTCGGGGTCGGGATGCGCCTTCCGGGGCCGTATCGCCTTCGCGGCGGCGAACTGGCGGAGGCGGCATGGGACCCCTCGGCGCAGCGAAAGCCGGACGCGACCGGCCATCCCATGCTCTTCATCGCCGGAATGGAGCTGATGGCCGACGGTGACGGCTTTGAGCAGACCTTCACGCCCGGGTGGTTCGACGATCTAGAGCTCTCGGCGCACGCGCCCGGTTGCGAACCCCTCCGGATTCACTGCGACGCCCGCGGCGCCTGCCATACGGAGTGACGGGCCCGGGCGCGACATGGCGTCGGTCCGGTGCGCCGGGCCCATCCTCTGGCGGGTCGCAGTGCGCGGCTCCCGCGAACGGGGAGCTCGGCGATCAGTCCCGGGCTCGTTGACGGGGCAGTGGCCGCGGGATGGCCTCCCGGCGCAGCACGTAGTCGGCGAAGCTGGGAATGCCCATCTCCCATGCCCCGGCAGGTGTCTCCCAGACGACTCCCAGGTCGGTCACGGTGTCGAGGAGCGCCGTCCAGGATCCGGGATTCGGTTCTTCCCGAGGAGCGTTTCGGAGGAGCGACCGGAACTCCCGATCGGCGAGCCGGCCGTTCGCTTCCCGCATTCGGATCGCCAGCGGCACGAGCAGGTGATCGACGCCGCGACTTCGCGCCTCCGCGAAGCGCTGCTGGTAGAAGAGGTCCAGCCGGGGTCGAGTCGCGGCGATGGCTTGCTCGGCGGCCGGGCCGGCGATCGCGTCCTCACCCGGCCGATCGGCGGCGGTCCAGGCTGCGCTACCGAGGAGCTGCACGAAATACGGGTAGTCGCGCGCCTCGTCGGCGAGGGCTTCGGCTGCCTCCGGCGTCATCCTGAGCCCGGCCGCCGCGGCGGGTTCCTCAAGCGCGGCCATGCTGGCGGTCCGGTCGAGACGGCCCACCGGGATGGCGTCGAAGCCGCGTTCGTTATGGGTCCCTGCCTCGCGAAGGCGGCGCGGCGTGTCCGGCGTACCCGCAAGGATCAACAGGAACGGACTGCGGCCGGCCTTGGCGCTCTGGACCGCGTCGAAGAACAGGCGTCCCGCTTCGATTGAGATGGCTTGCGCTTCGTCGAGGAGCACGACGAGGGGCCGGGGCGCCGCCTTCAGCCAGCCGGTCAGCAGGCTGTCCGTGTTCCTCGTCGGAGGGACCAGCGCCGCTGTAGCGCCGGTCCCGGCCACCTGCAGTCCGCTGAGCCGATCCCGCCGCACTCCGGCGCGTTCCTGGAGCTCCTCGGTGAGTGCGTCCCGGTCGGCGAGCGCCCCCACCGGAAACCGCTCGACGCGGAGATCCAGACGCTTGGCGCGATCCGCGAGTTCGCCCAGCAGCGCGGTCTTGCCGTTGCCGCGGGGACCGTAGAAGAGCACGTCCTGCGGCGGCATGACCCCGTTTGCCAGCCAGTCGAGGTGCTGACCGGCGCGCCCGAGTTCCACCTCTCGTCCCGCCAGAACCGGCGGCGCCACGCCGCGCCCGGGCCGGAAGGGATTCTGCCTGCGCGGGGTCATCGTCGGCCGAAGCAGAGTACCCCATGCGCGCGCCGTGACTTCGGGTTGGGGCTCCGCGCAAATGGGCCGAGAGCGGCCAACTGTCGCGCGCCTCGCTTCGCTGGCGGCAACCGTCAGGAGGCGCGTCACGGCCGAAGTCCCCTCACTGGGTCAATGTCAACTGAAGAATGTCCGCTCTTGGGGAAGCGGTGTGGAGGGCAGGGAGCGCCGGAGTTGACGCGGCCGCCAGGCAGCCGGAAGCGCCGCCCGGTCTGCGACCCAGAATGCTGTTCCGGGGAGGCGATCTATCGGCGCGATGACCAGCCCACGTCGAAGCCAACGAGGACGAAGAGTGGACGCACGGCAACGTCGAGCGACTCCGTCCCGAGGTCCACGCTCTGACGGCCAACGCCTGGCACATCGAACTCGGCAGCGACGTTCCAGCTCGACACGTTGTGGCGTGTCGGGCCGAAGAACACGTCGATCCGCGGTCGAATGAAGAGGCCTCCCGTTCGCAAGCCCATCCCGGCCGATCCGCCCAGGAGCCAGGAATGGTGATTCGGGCCGTCCGAACCGGGTGAGTGACCGAACGAGAGGCTCGGCAGCGCGTCGAACCCGGGCGGCAAGGGGGCGTCGGCCGCCATGAAATCGGAGAACGGCAACTCGGGATGGCGGCCCTGCTCCAACGCGGGGGTCCGGGCAAGGCCGGCCCCGATTCCGAGGAAGAACCGGGCGCGGCCGGCGCGGATCGGGAACTGGAAGATTCCCTTGAGCGACGATCAGGTCCTCCGGTCTTCCCCCCGGCGCCATCTCCTGCAGCGGATCGATGTGAGATTCCCGGATCACGCTGCCGGGCTGAAACACCGCGCTCCCGATTCGCACGTATTGTGTTTCGAGACTCCAGCGTCCCCGCATCGCCCGAAACCCGCCGCCCCATGCCCGTCGTTGGACGCTTCGAAGTTGAGCTGTCCCGTGAACGGCTGTGGCACCGCAAACACGGTTCCCTCCCAGACGACATCCCCGTTGGCCGTGAGCCCTGCCAGCCCGCCCCGCGCGAAGAGCTCGACACCCCACTCCGCGGCCGCGGTTTGTGGGCCTCGCTGGGCGTCGGCGGATTCGTCCCGGCGCTCGTCCTCCGGCTCGGAAGCCCGTCCGATCCCGGGGAAAGAGGCGCTGACGATCGCGGTCAGGAGCAGGAAACGGCGCATGGTCATGCCCCCTGAACAGAATGCAAACAAAAAAAGGCGCCGGCCCGTACGGGCCGGCGCCTGGCTGGTGCCTGGAGAGTTCGCTTAGAAGCGGAGCGTTCCCCGAAGGAGGAGCGTCCGGGCGTTCTGTCGGCTCCGAAGCTGCAGGAAGTTCGGGCTGTAGGTGCGGTTCGCCGAACTGTAGGTGTACTGGTTGTGGTTGTAGGCGTCCATCAGGTTGAAGATCTGGGCTGTCAGCTCGAACTGGGTCGCGCCGAGGTCGAAGATCTTCCCCGCCGACACGCCGATCGTGTGGACCGTAGGAGCCTGGACCTGCAGGTCGCCCCGTGTCTGCCCGACGAAGCGGAAACGCGTGGACAGTGGGTTGGTGAAGCCGTTGTTCGCGCTCCCCGGGCCGTACTGGGTCACTTCCGGATCGCTGGCTGACAGTCGGTCGGTGACCGGGCCGGACCACGGACCGGCGTTCGCCGTGTAGCTCACTCCGCCGGTGATGTCGTAGGGCAGGAGATAGGTCAGGCCGCCGCGAACAGAAAACTGCCGCCATGTGGGTGAGTAGGAACTCGTCGGCAACGAGTTGTGCTCGTTGTTACCGCGCGGCATGTTCAGCGCCTTGTTGTTGTCGAACTTCTCGGGCGAGATGTATCGGGCGGGATCGTTCGGGTTCCAGTCGCCGGCGTAATGCTGCCACTGGCGGTTGATGTTCAGCGTCGCCGACATGCGGTCGGTCCGCCGCGTTGTGGTGATCTCGATGGCGGTGTAGACCAGCTGCGACCACGAGTTGTTGGTCTGCTGGTTGATGGTGCCCTGAGTGATGTCCGCGCGGCCGAACTGGAACTCGCCCAGCGGTGGGATCGCCGGGGACTCTGCCGGATAGAAGCCGTTCTGCTCGAGGTAGGCATAGTTGTCGGTGTAACGGCGATGCACCAGAGCCGCGTCCACTGCGAACTGTCCGCCGAACTGGCGCCGCACGCCGCCGATCAGCTCGTCCACGAACGGCTGGCCGATCTCGGTGTCGAACAGCACGGAAGGATCGAGGTTCGACCTCGGCGGGATGTATCGGGTGAAGTCGGCGATTCCGTCCAGGTCGTGGTCGTACTCGCGATACGTGCCGATCGTGGCTCCCGAATGGCTCGAGGTGATGTTGTCCCGGCCGTTCATCTGCTCGTGGACCCGCCCGTAGCTGCCGCGCAGAACCGTGCGGCCATCCTCCGTCAGCATGTAGGAGAAGCCGGCGCGCGGACCGAGCGCGAGTGTGTTCATTCGGGTGAAGTCGAGGATGCCGTCGTACCGGTTCACGAAGTCGGCGCGGAGGCCGATGTTCAGCGTCAGGCGGTCGGTCGGCTTCCAGGCGTCCTGGAGATAGAACGCGAGGTCGCTGTCCTGGGCGTCGCGGGACTTCAGTTCGCTGGCCGCAGAGTTCGCGTCGCCCGCCCGAGTGCGGTAATACCACCGGGTACCCACCGCCTGAGCCAGGTTGTCCTGGTAGACGATGTTCCCGTTGGCATCCACCGGCGTGTGGTACTGGGAATTCCAGCCGGTGTCGTCGGCATACACGCTGTACTGCGGATACCGGTTGACCGGTGCGGCGTAGATGCCGAAACCGACTTCGTGCGAGCCGGCGGCGTCCTCGATGTAACGCGTCATGTCGGCCCGGAAGAGGAGCAGCCGGGTCGGGCGGTCGGTCCCGCCCCCCGTGCCCATCGCTGCGATGCGGCCTCCGTTTCCGGTCGTTCCGCTGGAATTCACGGTGTATCCGTTGTGGATCTCGATGTAGACCGGAAGATCGCCGTACTGCGGCTGGGTCGTACGGTTCACCTCGGCAGCCTTGTTGTTCCACGAAACGAGGAATTGCCCAGTGGTGTTGGCCCCGAAGACCGAGGTCAGCTTGGCGCCGAGCAGGTCACCGCCTGTCTTCACGATGTATCGGGGCGCGAGGTCGTATTCCCGGTTCGAAGTGTTGTTCAGCTGGTCGCGCTGGTAGTAGGCGGAGAGTTCGTGGTTCGGATTCAGCTGGGCTGTCAGCTTCAGGTAGGGCTGGTGGCTCTTGGTGGTGTTCGGGAACTCGCTGTACGACGGCGTCGTGCCGAGGCCGCCCCCGATCGGAAGTCCGGAGAGGGCTTGCAGGAAACCGACGTCGAGGGCCGAACGGCTGATCCTGGCTGCGAGGTCGGCATACCGGTAGGTGGCGAAGAACCAGGCCCTGTCCTGCGCGATCGGTCCCCCGATCGAGAAATCGGCCTGGTTGACCAAATGCGCCGTTGGCGTGCCGGCGCCGGCGTTCGGCTGGTCGGGCGGGTCGAAGACGCCCATGGCAGCGAAGTTCGCCTTCTCGGACGCGAACGGGTCGAAGCCATCGGGCAGCTCGTTGTCACCGAAGAAACCCTTGAGGCCCTCGTCATCGCCCGTTCCCCAAGCGTAGTCCTGGCGGTCGTAAGCGGCCGACATGGAGAGGTCGTTGCCGCCGCTTCGGGTGACGATGTTGATGATCAGCCCGGTCCCCATCGGGTCCTTGGCCTCGGCGCCGCCGGTCTTGACCGAGGCGTCCTCGATCATGTCCGCGCCCATGCCCACATAGGTGATCTGGGCGTCGTTATAGCCGGCCGCCGCCATGCCTTCGAGCTGGATGACATGAGCGAAGTGCTCGGTCGCGTGGCCGAAATAGACCATGCGCCCGGAGCCGTCATCGAAGGGGCGGGCGTTCACGCCCGGGGTCATCTCGAGGAAATCGCTCCAGTTGCCGCGCGCCTGGATCGGCAGGTCGCGCTGAAAATCTCCTTCGATCGTGAGGATGTTGCCGGGACGGGAGATCTCGAGCATCGGCGTTTCGGCCGTCACCGTGATCGTCTCCTGGACCGTGCTGATCGACATCACCACGTCGAGCGCGATATTCGTGCTGGCCCGAACCAGGATGCCTTCCTGGCGAGACGTGGCGAACCCGGAAAGCGAGGCCTCGACGGTGAAGTCACCCACCGGGAGGTTCAGCAGCCGGTAGGTGCCCTGGCTGTCGGTGATCACGACCTCCGCCGCGATCAGCGCCGGGCTCGTGGCGGTGATGGTGACTCCGGGGAGCACCGCGCCCGATTCGTCGGTGACGGTGCCGCGGATGCTGGAGTCGCCGGCCTGGCCGAAGGCGAGGGCCGGAATGACCAGCGATGCTGCTAGCAGCAGTGCCAAAGTGGACTTCCGCATGGTTCCTCCTGTGTGGGGCGAAAAAGGGAAGGGGGGTCCGGAACCGGAAGAGGCCGGCTCCAAAGAGAAGCGAAAGGCAACGATTATGCCAGATTGGAGCCTTCGAAATACAGTGTCCCTTATCCTTTTCCGTTCAATGAGTTAGGCCCTTGGGAGGCGTCATCGCCGGGTGAGGTGCCCCCGGTGCATCCAACGAACCGTTCCCTCGCGCCGGATTCCCGAACCGCACGGCGCGGCGCGCCGGGGGGTCAGGGCCGTGGCGGGGCCGGCCCGCGGCGCAGCGAAGCCAGCAGCTCCCGGATTTCGGGCTGGTCAGGGCGCGCCTCGAGCGAGCGCTGAAGGTAGGGGACGGCCCGCGACGGCTCGCCCGCGGCCGCAAGCGACCAGCCGAGGGCGTTCAGCAGCTCCACCCCGGGGGCCGTGAGGGACAGCGAGCGCTCATACAGCTCCGCCGCCCGCGCCGGGTTGCCCGACTCGCGGTGGGCGTCGCCGAGGACCCGGAGGATGCGCACGTCTTCGGGCGCCTGGGCGAGGGCGGGCTCGAGCAGCCGGACCGCGCGGAGCGGCTCGCGGTCGTCGAGCGCGAGGCGGCCGAGCACCAGACGGGCGCGGCCCAGATTGGGGTTCGCCGCCAACGCGGCCTCGAACGAGCCGACGGCCTGCCCGTAATCGCCGAGGCGCAGCCACTGCTCGGCGAGTGCCGCCGGCAGGGCGCCGGGTGCGGCCGGATCGAATGAATCGGTTAGCCCCCAAGGCACGGCGACGCTTCGGCGGGCGATCAGATCGAGCGTGGTCGAACGCTCCTCCTCGCCGGAAGCCGCCATCAGGACGTAGCGGCCCGAATCGAGGGGATCGGTCGCCAGCGACCAGAGGGCCAGCCCGCCCTCGACGGCCACGTCCTCAGTGAGCACGGCTGGGACAGAACGACTGTCATCAGCGCTCCACGGATGGAGGCGGAATCGCACCTCGGCGTGCCCCGGAGCGGCGACGGCGATCGTGATCGGCGTGCCCAGCGCCCCCACCCCGGGGCTGTTCGGGACGATGCGCCCGCGGGCGGCTCGCCAGACGTGGCCCTGAGCTTCCGGGTCCGGGCGTCCGTGGAGGAGCAGGGGTCGCGAAAGAAACGGTCCGGCCCCCTCGGGCATCACGACCTTGTCCTCGAAGAGGGTGTACTCCGTGCGCGCTTCGTTCTTCAGGATCAGCCGAAACACGAACCGCCCGGCGATCAGGGGGAACATGCCCCGATAGGCGAACGGGCGGGCGCCGACTCGGTTCAGGTCGCTCTGGTTGAGTCGCAGGAACGGCTCGGTCGAGAAGTCGTAGACGGCCTCGCCCTCCTCGGTGGTGACTTCGCCCTGGAGGCTGAACCGGGTGAAGTAATCGTTCCCCTCCTCCTCGCGGGCGAGGGTGAAGTGCTGCGGTTCGATTTCGATCGCGTAGTGCACGAACCACGACTCCGGGGTCGGACCCTGCAGGACGCGCGTCACGCCGGCGCTGGGAACGAAGTTGAAGAGGTACTCGCTCTCGACGAGCCCGCGCCCGGTCTCTGCGCCGTTGATCCAGCCGGTGTCGAGGAGGCGGTGGGGGGAGCGGGCGATGTCGGAGAGCAGGGTCTGGGTTTGGAGCTGTTCGATGTCCGGCTGGACCAGGCTCGCCTGGATTCCGCGGTCGGCGCGCATCGTGATCGAGGCGTGAGCGAGCTGGGGAGACATCTCCTGGAGGAACTCGAAGGCTTCGAATCGGGACTCGCCTGGAGTGAAGGACTGCGCCGGCATCAGATCCTCGGGTTCGTGGAAGAGATGGTTGTACTGGATGTACGGGCCGGCGTTGAACTCCCGGAAGAAGAGGATGTAGAGGGGCGGGAGCAGCTTCTCGTCTCGCGCCAGATAGAACCACAGTTCCGCCGGATAGAGGGCCGGAACCGAATCGAACACTTCGCGCTCCTCCGGAGGGCCGAGGATGATGTAGGTGCGGCCACGGTCGGTCATCCAGCCCGGCGTCGCCGACTCGCGGCCCAGACGCTCGGTGGCGTAAGCGATGCGTTCGTAATGCTCGATGCGGTACTCGTTCTCCGGGGTCAGGGGTTCCGGGTCTCGGCGCTGCCAGAAGCTGGCGATGAACGCTTCACGCTCGGCTTCGGACTGCAGGCGCTCGAAAGCGTTTTTCTCGCGATCACTGATGATGTAGACGACCTCTTCGTCGAGCCACGTCTTGTGCTCGTCGGAGAGGGGGAAGGAATCCTGGGCGGCGGCGAGCGGCGCGGTCAGGATCGCGACGGCGAGCAGCAGCGCCGGGAGGCGTGGGCAGCAGGGGGCAGGCATCATGGGGTCCCGTTCATTCTGCCCTGAATCGCGGAGGGGCGCACCCGGGGCTCACTCCGCTCTCACGTCAGGAAGCGCGGAACTGGTTCCGGCTCACCTATGTTCCGATGGCAGGCGTGGGGATCGAGAAGGAAAGCGACCTACAGGATGGCCTTCCAGTCGGCCGGCTCGGCAGCTGGCGGCGGCGTTCGCGTTGTGCGCACTCTTATCCGTTCGCTGATCCTCCACCGGAGTCGTCCGAAGGGGCTGATTCGTGCCGGTGGAAGAGTTCGTGATGAGACGGCCGGCCGGCCTACATGGCGCCGCCGGTGAGGCGGATGGCGGCGAACAGCAGTCCTGCGACCCCGAGGGCGATCCCGAATCCCCACTTCAGGAGCCGGACCTCGAGGTCGGCGAGGTCCGCCTTGGTGGCAAGGTGCGCGAGCTGCGCATCGTCGGCGCGGGCGACTTCGGCGACGATGGCGCGGGCAACCGCCGGATCGGCGCCCGCGGCGGTGATCCGCTCGATGGCGGCCGCGGTATCGAGGGTGTATGTCATCGTCGGAAAATCATTCTAACGGGGGGCCCTACGCCCGCGTCCGGCAGCTGCGCCAGGACGTCGCGGAAGGCGGTGGCGGCATTGTCCACAGCCTCGGTGTGGTCGCCGTCCATCGTGATCGGGTTCCTGCCTGCACCGGGTAGGAGCCGATCTGCACCGTCGGGTGGGCCACCACCAACCGGTCGAGCAGGGGGATCAGGTCTTCTTCCGGACGGGAACCAGTTCTTCATCCGCAAGAGATGCCGGCCCGTCCGGGATGCACTCGGCGAGGATCTCCAGCTTGCGTTCGAACGCGGGCCGCAGGCCGGGGAGGATCCAGGCGGCGGCCGGTCGGCCCGGCGGCGCTGTCGGCAGGAGATTGCCTGAGGGACCGAAGGTGCAGCGCGGGCCGGCGAGGACGCCGGCGCTCCATGGGGCCGGCGTTCCATGGGCCCGGCGCTCGATACGTCAGGGGGCGCAGTTCTGGAGCGCCGGCGTCCTCGCCGGCCACTGCACAGGGAGCGCCGGTGTCCTCACCGGCCACCGCCGTAGGCGGGCATGGTCCGTGGCTCCGGACCCACGGTCGGTCGGGACGTCGGGGCTGTCGGCAGGAGACTTCCGTAAGGGACCAACGGTGCGGCGTAGGCCGGTGAGGACGCCGGCGCTC
>JAAXGQ010000044.1:7566-14271 GCA_012271265.1 Vicinamibacteraceae bacterium | reverse complement strand
CTGGAAGAGATCGAGGAACACCATTCAGGAGACCCGGACGTCCTCTACGCGCTCGGCCGCCTGTACGACAGGCAGCGGCGCAACGACGACGCGTCCCGACTCTTCGACGCCGCCATCGAACACGGTTGCGTCGAGCCCGAGGCACTGCTGTCCCGAAGCGCCAGGCGTTCGGGGACCGGAGACCAGGCAGGGGCCACGCGCGACGCCGTGCGAGTGCTGCAGGTCGAGCGCGTGCGCCCGTGGCACGCCATTTCGGCTCTCCGGCTGGCCGCCGATGCCGGGCCCGATGACCTGGTCGCGACACCGGCCGTCCAGGCCATGCCAGGGAACCGAAGGGTGAGCCTGGGAGTGAGTCTGGAAGACATGGGGGAGACCGGACTCAGCCGGGCAGTCCTCGAGTCCGTCGAGGATTCCGAGCTCTCCGAGAGGACACTTCGGCGGCGAAACAGCTCCCTGAGCCGCATCTGCCTGGCCGACGGACGCTGCGGGGAGGCGATGAGCCTTCTCGAACACGGCGGGCGCAGCGTGGCCGACATGGACATGGCGGATGCGTTCAACTACGGAATGGCCACCTGGTGCTCCTCGGGCGCCGCCCGTCGGTCCGCGTTTGCCCGTGTCGTCCGACAAGCGCGTTCACGCGGCGAGCGCGAAAAGGGCGCCAATTTTCGACAGTGCCTCGCAGTAGCGCAGTGGGTCATTGGAGATGCCGAGTCGGCCAGAGAGGCGCTCTGCGCGTCCCGCGAAGCCGCCACGAAGACGCGCATTCGGGAAATGAGCTGCTGGCGTTATACGAGGGTTTCCCGGGAGGAGTTCCTGTCTGACTGCGACGAGATCGAGGCCCTGATCGAGGGGGACCTGTCGCGCCGGCCGCACTTCATGGCGGCACGGAACGGTCATCCCGCATCCGGCAAGCGGATTCTCAGGCACGGCTGAGCGGGCGCCGCCAGGCGCCGCGGAAGCCTGCGACACTGGTCGTGTTCGGGCCCCCCGCGACGGCCGACGAAGCGCGCTGTGGCGGCCATCCTCGACAGCCCGACTTCTTCGGGGAGCCCCCGGCCACCCGGGCGGTCCAAACCCTTCACCCGGTCCGGGAGACTCGCGGGACAGGTGCTCGCTGTCGGGGTTCCCGGTCGTTCTGCGCCGGGAGCAGAGCCCGAAACGGATCCGCCGGTGAGGGACGACGCCTGACGGGTAAACTCCCCCAATTCTGCCGCTCCGCTCCGTTCCTCCCAGTCTGATGCATGCCTGATTCCCGGAAGGCTCCCTTTCATCCCCTCATCGGGAAGCTCGACCTCCGGCTTCGCCTTCGCCGGGTGGCGCGGGACCTGGGAGTTGTCGCCGCAGCGGCCGCGCTCGCCCTCCTCCTTCCCCGGCTCACCGGCGACGGGATGCCGGGACTGGCGGCCGCCGCCCTTGCGATCGGCGTCGCCGTCGCGGCCTTCCGGTTCGCCACCGGGTCCAGCTTTGCCCGCGCCGCCGCCGCCGGGGACCGTCGCGGGGAGCTCCACGACGAACTCGCCTCCGCCCAGTGGTTCTCCACACGGAGTTCACCAACGGCATGGGAGGCTCTCCAGATGGCCCGCGCCGCCCGCCGCGCCAGCGGACTCGACGCCGCGGAGCTGTTCCCGGTCCGGGTTCCGGGAAAGACGTTCGCCGCCGCCGGCGTCCTGGCCGCGCTCGCTCTGGTCCTGCCGCTCTTCGACGGCCCGCTGCTGTCCGAGGAGCTCCGGGCGAGGCTCGCTCAGAGCCTCACTGCCACCCCCGACGATGGCGAAGACGCCGGGGGCGGCGGCGATGGGACCGAGGACACCGCCGACGCCCGCGTGGAGACCCGTTCGCCCGAGGAGATCCTGGCCGAACTCCGCGCCGGGGAGCTCCGCCTCCCGGACGAACCGGCGCTTGACCCGGCCGCCATGGAGGCGGCGCTGGCGGCGGCGATGGAAGAGCGCGCATTCGAGGCCTCGAGCGCCGAGGTTTCGGCCGCGCTCGCCGGCCTGGCGGAGGCGATGGACGCGGCCGTCGACGCGGCCCTGGCTGCCGAGTGGATGGCCAGCCTCGAAGAGGCCATGCGGAACGCGAACACCCCGGAGGAGCTCGCGGCCCTCCTCGAGTCGCTCGAAGCCGGCGGCGAAGGCGACCCTCTTGCCGCCGCCGCGGCCGAGATGATGGAGCTGATGGAAGCGGGAATGAGCGCGGAAGAAGCGCTCGAGCAGCTCGCCGGGAACATGCAGGGGATGGACGGACAGCAGATGAACGCTCCCGGCCAGGGCGAGGCGCAGCAGATGCCGTTCCCGGGCGACGGCGAGGGCGGGGGTCAGCCTCAGGCCGGCGAGGGAGGAGAACCCGCGGGCGGGATGCCGCAGGGTGCGGCCGGCCTCTCCGGTCAGGTCCAGATGGTGGCCGCGGAAGGACAGATGGGCGCGCCGATCCCCCTCGACGCCGGGCCGGCGGGGAACATGACCGGACCCGGAGGCGGCGGCGAGTCGGAGGTCTTCGGCGCGGCCACCAGCCTCGAGGTGCAGCTGGAGATGGAAATGATCCCGGCGCCGCTCGAGGAAGAGCCGGTGCCCGAACAGATGATCGAGCGGCAAAGCCGCAGAGAGGACGCCACGGTCGCCTACGACTCGGTGCAGTCGCTTGCCGATTACGCCGAGGAGACGGTCAGCCGAAGCCAACCGATTCCCACCGGACTCAGGCCGCTGGTGCGCGCCTATTTCAACCGGATCCGCGAGACGGCCGCCGCTCTGGCGGAGGCGGCGGAACCAGGAGGCGGAGAACAGCCATGACTCCAGCAAGCGCGGTGGCGGAGGCCCGGGAGGCGAGCAGCACGACCCCCGCCGACATCGAGCGCCGGGTGGACCTGTTCCGCCGGCGCCACGACCTGATCCAGGCCCAGGTCGGCCGGGTGATCGTCGGAAACCAGGAAGTGATCAGCGGGATCATCACCTGCCTGCTCACCCGCGGACACGTCCTGCTGGAGGGGATCCCCGGCCTCGGCAAGACCAAGATCGTGCAGACGCTTTCCGAGGCGATGCACCTGAAGTTCAACCGGATTCAGTTCACCCCGGATCTGATGCCCGGCGACATCGTCGGAACGAACGTGGTCCGGGAAACGGACACCGGCGCCAAGGTGCTGGACTTCCAGCCGGGTCCCATCTTCTGCCACCTGATGCTGGCGGACGAGGTGAACCGCGCGACCCCGAAGTCGCAGTCCGCGCTTCTCGAGGCGATGCAGGAGAAGAGCGTCTCCGTGGGAAACACGACCTACAAGCTGGAAGAGCCGTTCTTTGTGATGGCCACCCAGAACCCCATCGAACTCGAGGGCACCTACCCCCTCCCCGAGGCGCAGATGGACCGGTTCCTGATGAAACTCAGGATCGGCTACCCCACCGAGGACGAGCTGCGCGAAATCGTCGTGCGGACCACGGCGGTGGAAGAGCCGG
This sequence comes from Vicinamibacteraceae bacterium, assembly GCA_012271265.1. Classification (GTDB taxonomy): domain Bacteria; phylum Acidobacteriota; class Vicinamibacteria; order Marinacidobacterales; family Marinacidobacteraceae; genus JAAXGQ01. The sequence continues at coordinate 10,828 of JAAXGQ010000044.1, read as the reverse complement.
TGGCCGAGCCGGTCGTGCACCGGCACGAGGTGCTGGAGATGCGGGAAACCGTGCTCTCGGTCCCGGTCGCGCGCCCGGTGCACGACTATGCGATCCGCCTGACCATGGGCTCGCATCCCGGCTCCCCCTACGCCCCGCCGCTGACCAACCGCTACGTCAAGTTCGGCGCCAGCCCCCGAGGCACGCAGGCACTGGTGCTGTCGGGCAAGGTAAGGGCGCTGCTCGCCGGGCGGCTTCACGTCGCCGCCGATGACGTCCAGGCCAGCGTGAAGCCCACGCTCCGGCATCGCCTGCTGCTCAACTTCGAGGGAGAGGCGGACAAGGTCGACACCGACGACATCCTGGACGAGATCATCGAGCGGGTCCCCCGGCCCGACGCCTGATCCGGGTTCCCCGGGGCTTCTGTCTCTGCCCTCCCGCGCCCTGCCCCTCCGATGAGCCAGGCGGACACGCTGTTCGACGCCGACTTCATGCGGCGGCTTGATTACCTGAAGCTCATGGCGACCCGGATGCTTCCGAGCCGTCACCGGGGCGAGCACCGGGCGCGGAAGCGGGGTTCGGGGATCGAACTCGCCGACTATCGCCCCTACGTGGATGGGGACGACACCCGCGACGTCGACTGGAAGGCGTTCCTCCGCCTCGACAAGCTCGTGCTCCGGGTGTTTGACGAAGAGGCCGATCTGCCGATCTACCTGTTCGTCGACCAAAGCGTTTCCATGTCCTTCGGCCACCCGCCGAAGTTCGACTTCGCCCGCAAGGTCGCGGGGGCGCTGGCCTACATCGGGCTCATGAACCACGACCTGGTGTCGATCATCTGGTACGGCCGGAAGATGGAAGGGCGGATGCCGCCGAAGCGCGGGCGCAACCAGATCTTCCGCGCGTTCCGGTTTCTCGACGGAGGCGCGATCGGCGGCCCGACGTCGCTGACGGCCTGCTTCCGGACCTTCTTCGGCTCCCGTCGCAAGCGGGGGCTGGCGGTCGTGCTGTCCGACCTGATGGACGAACACGATCTCCTCGGGGCATTCGACGCCTGCCGCTACCAGAAGCACGACATGGTGATCATGCAGCTCCTCGCTCCAGAGGAACTCGACCCCTCGCTGCCTGACGAGGCGCTCCTCACCGATTCCGAAGACGGAAGTGAGCGTCGGGTCCGGGTGACTCCGAGGCTTCTGGACCGCTACCAGAACGCCCTCGCGGCGCACCAGGAAGAGATCTCCTCCTACTGCTCCCGTTACGGGTTCGGTTTTTCGGTGGCCAACACCGGGGAACCGTTCGAGAACGCGGTGATGGAGATCTTCAAGCAGGACCGGTTCCTCCGCTAGGGAGCAGGATGGGCTTCGCCGCCGGGCCGCTGGCGCTGGTCCTCGGCGCCGTGGCGACGGCGCTCGTCATCTTCCTGCTCTACTGGCTGCGCCCGGAGCCCCAGCCGGTCCGGGTGCCCTCCAACCTGATCTGGAGTCGGGTCCTCGACGAGCGGCGACGCCGCGAGGAGTTCTGGCGGTGGCTGATCTCGCTGGCGATCGCTCTGGTGGTCGGCCTCGCGGTGGTGCTCGCACTTTCCCAGCCGATCCCCGAGGGCGGAGTGACCGCGACGCGCACGGTCCTGGTGATGGACACCTCGCCCAGCCTGCTCGCGCGTCTGCCCGACGGGGGAACCCGCTGGGACCGGGCGGTGGAGCAGGGTCGGCGGCTGCTCGGATCGGGCAACGAGCTGAGCGAGTTCCTGATCCTCGACACCGCCGGGCAGCGCGGCGGCCGCTCCTTCGCCGGCCGCCGCGAGGCCCTCGAGGGACTGGAGAGCCTGACTCCGGTGCAGGGGGCGGAACACCGCTTCCCGGATCTGGCCGACCTGCTCGAGCCCCCTGGCGGGGGCGCGCCGACCGTCGAGGTGGTTTTCGTCGGCGACGGCGTCGGGGTGCGGGAAGCACCGCCCCCGGTCCGCCGCGTCTCCGTCTTCGAACCGGTCGCGAACGTCGCGATCACCGCGTTCGACGTGCGTCCGCTTCCGACCGATCCCGGCCGGTTCGAGGCGTTCATCGAAGTGGTGCGTCACGCCGCGGACGAGGCGGACGACGGCGTGGTGGCGCTCCAGCTCGACGGCGCCGGGGGCGCCTCGGTCCGGCGCACGCTCGCGATTACGCCCGGAGAGCCACGCGGCGAAACGATCCCGCTCACCGGGTTCGTGGCGGGGCCCGTGCGGGCGGTGATCGCCGCCACGGGGGAGGACGGACTCACGGCCGACAACGAGGCGCACGCCTACATCCCGGCCCGCAACCGGCTGCGGGTGCTTTTCGTGGCCGGCGGCGACGCCTTCTGGGAGGCGGCTCTCCAGCTTGACCCGAGGGTGAGTCTGATGCGTCCGGCGGCGCCGGAGGATCCGTTCCGTGACTTCGATCCGGCGGAGGTGGACCTGGTGGTCATCGAAGACGCGGCGCCGCCGACGGAGCCTGGGGCGCCGGTGCTGTTCGCCGGCGGTGAGGGCGCCAACTGGCTGCCGCCGCGCCTTTCCGACAGTTCCACGGAGGCCGCGTCGGAGGCGGACTCGGAAGACGATGGAGGTGCGGACGCGAACGGGGATGCAACGGCATCCGCGGCCGTGACCCTGCCGGTGCTTCCCGAGCGGGCCGATCACCCGGTGCTGCAGGGCCTCGACTTCGGCGACGCCCTCGCCCCGGTTTCCTCGCCGTTCGACGCGGCAGCGCTCTTCGCGGGCCGCGAAGCCCGAGGCTGGGACCTCCTCCTCGGCGATGCCCGGCTGGGACTTCTCGCGGTTCGCGAGCTCCCGTTCCGGGCCCTCGCGTTCCCCTTCCCGCTGGCCGATTCGAACCTTCCCCTGCAGGCCGACTTCCCGGTCTTCCTCTCCCGGGCGCTGAGCTGGCTCACCGACGTCGACGTGCGGCGCAGCGATCTGGGGCTGGTGCGGGTCGCGGCGCCTCCGGGAGGCGCCGTGTTCGACGGCGAGGGCCGGCCCGTGGCGGCCCGGCGCGTGGGGTCCGAAATCGTCTTCGAGGCGAATGCCCCGTCCCTCTACTACGTGGCCGGCGCCGGGCGGGAAATCGTCGTCGCCGCGAGCCTCCTCGACCGCGAGGTCTCGGACCTGAACCGCTCCGCCTGGATCGGCGAACCGGTCGCCCCGCTCGCCAGCGGGGGAACGCCGGGCGAGGCGCTGTGGCCCTGGCTGGCCCTCGTTGCGCTGCTCCTGCTGGTCCTCGAGTGGGTCGCCTTCCATCGGCACGCGACGGTTTGAGCCGGCGCCGCTCGG
>JAAXGQ010000044.1:1078-7533 GCA_012271265.1 Vicinamibacteraceae bacterium | reverse complement strand
GACACCGACCAGGCCCGGTCCTCCCGGGCCTCCGAGGAGGCGATCCTCGGTTCGCTGCGGTGGCTGGGACTTTCCTGGGACGAGGGCCCCGACTGCGGCGGCCCCTTCGCCCCCTACCGGCAGAGCGAGCGGGTGAAGGCCTGCCGGGAGACGGCGCACGACCTGCTGCGCCGCGGCCTCGCCTACCGCGACCACGCCCCGGCCGGGGGCGACGCCTACGCCATCCGGCTGCGCACCCCGGAGACCGGGCGGATCGCGCTCCCGGACCGGCTGCGGCCGGGCCTCACCAAGGACTGGGAGTCGGTCGACGACCCGGTGCTGCTCAAGTCGGACGGCTTTCCGACCTACCACCTCGCCAACGTGGTGGACGACCACCTCATGGAGATCACCGACGTGATCCGGGGGGAGGAATGGATCCCGTCGCTCCCGAAGCACCTGCTGCTCTACGAGGCGCTCGGCTGGACGCCGCCGTCGTTCTGGCACGTTCCGCTGCTGCGGAACAACGACCGGCAGCGATCCAAGCTGAGCAAGCGGAACAGCCCCACCTCGATCGACTTCTACCGGGACGCCGGCTTCCTCCCCGAAGCGTTGTTGAACTTCCTGGGGATGCTCATCTGGACCCGGGCCGAGGGCGAAGAGAAGTTCACGCTGGACGAATTCGTCGAGCACTTCGACCTCGGCGTGATCTCGCTCGCCGGTCCGGTCTTTGACGTGCAGAAGCTGAAGTGGCTGAACGGGCGGTACCTCCGCGAGGACTACGACGCCGCCGGCCTGGTCGGCCTGCTCCGCGCGTGGCGCTTCGGCCGCGAGGACCTGGAACCGGTGGCACGACTGGCCCAGCCCCGGATCCGCACCCTGGGGGAATTCGGGCCGCTGGTGGGGTTCTTCCTGGCGGATGAGGTGCCCCTCGACCCGTCGACCCTTGCCGGGCCGGACCAGCCGAAGGCGGTCGCGGAGCGGCTGCTGCTCGCGGAGTGGGCCCTCGAAGAGGTCGTGGAGTTCACGGACGAAGCGATCCACGCCGCCCTGAGCGAAGTGGCCGGATCGCTCGACCTGAAACTGCGCCGGCTGACCCGCCCGCTCTACCTGGCGATCACCGGGTCCACGGTCTCGACCCCGCTGTTTGCCTCGATGTCCCTCCTCGGCAGCGACATGACCAGGATGCGCATCCGCCGGGCGCGGGAGGCGCTCGGGGGCGTGTCCCGGAAGCGGCGGAAGAAGCTGCAGCGGGCCCACCGGCAGCGCTGAAGCGAAGGTCTCCGACGCCCGTCCCGGGAGCCTCGGCCGGCCTCTCCCGAACCCTATACTCCGCGCCGACATGAGCACTCCCGGCACCCCGGATCAACCGCTGCGGGTCGCGATCTTCGGATCCGGCCCGACGGGCTTCTACGCCACGGACCACCTCTTCAAGGCAAGGCAAACGACGGTCGAGGTCGACCTCTATGACCGCCTGCCTACCCCGTTCGGCCTGGTGCGGGGCGGTGTCGCCCCGGACCACCAGAAGATCAAGATGGTGACCCGGGCCTACGAGCGGACGGCGAAGAACCCCCGTTTCCGCTTCTACGGCGGCGTCGAATTCGGAACCGACATCCGCCTCGCAGATGTCCGCCGCCACTACCACGTGGTGATCTACTGCGTCGGCGCGCAGGTGGACCGGCCCCTGAACATTCCCGGCATCGACCTGCCCCGNNGAATTCGATCTTTCCCACGAATCGGTGGCCGTGGTCGGCGTGGGGAACGTCGCTGTGGATGTCTGCCGCGTCCTGGCGCGCTCGGTGGACGAGCTGGCGTCGACGGACATCGCCGATTACGCGCTCGAGCAGTTGCGCGAAAGCAGGATCCGCAGGATCCACATGCTGGGCCGCCGCGGACCCGCCCAGGCCGCCTTCTCGAACCCGGAGATCCTGGAACTGGGCCGACTCGAGGGGGCCGACATCCAGGTCCTCGAAGAGGAGGCCGCGCTGGATCCGGTCAGCCAGGAGTGGATGGACTCCGGGGCCGACCGCGCCGCGCCCCGCAAGGTGCAGATCCTCCAGCAGTACGCGGCGGAAAGGCGCTCCGGCAAGCCCCGCACTCTCAACGTGCGGTTTCTCGTCTCCCCGCTGGAGGTCCTTCCCGGCGCCGACGGCGGCGTGGGCGGCGTCACCCTGGTCCACAACAGGCTGACGCGGACTCCGAGCGGCTATATCCGCGCCGATGGCACGGACCGCCGCGAACACCTCGACGCCGGCCTGTTCTTCCGGTCGGTCGGGTACCGGGGCGTGCCGCTCCCCGATGTTCCCTTCCGCGACGACTGGGGGGTCATCCCGCACGCGGCCGGGCGGGTCCTCGACGTTCCGGATGGCGACCACCAGCTCGGGCAGTACTGCGCCGGGTGGATCAAGCGCGGTCCGACCGGCGTGATCGGAACGAACAAGCCGGACGCCCTCGAAACGGTGAAGGGCCTTCTCGCCGATGTGGCGGCAGGTCGCCACTGGAACCCCGCCGCGCCGGATCGGGAGTCCGTCGCCGGGCTGGTGTCCGAACGCGCCCCGGATTACTTCTCCTTCGCCGACTGGAAGGCTCTCGACGCCGTCGAGGTGGCCCGAGGCAAGGAACAGGGTCGGCCTCGGGTCAAGTTCACCACCGTCGAGGAGATGCAGGCCGCCATCCGCTGAGCGGCTCCCGCTCCAGGCGCCCGCCCGCCCCTTAGACTTCTGTCGTCATGCCTGCCCCGCCCGCTCCCTACGGAATTCGCATCCGCGCCGAGCCCCGGGACAACTCCACCTGCCGGTTCGTGGTGGACCGGCCGGTCTTCCCCGAAGGCTCCGCGTACTTCGATCAGGACCGGGGGAGCGCCGGTTCGCCCATGGCGGCGGCGCTGCTCGGCATCCCCGGGGTCACCGGCGTTCTGATCCAGGACAACATGATCACCGTGACGGCCGAGACCGGCGGGAACTGGATGCCGGTCGGCCGGGAAGCCGGAAAGCGGATTCGCGAGGTCCTGCTTGGCGAGGCGCCCGCGGTGGACCCGGCGGTGCTCGAGGGCGTTCCTTCGCAGGAAGAGATCCGCGACCGGGTCGAGGCCGTGCTGCAGAACCAGATCAACCCCGCGGTGGCTTCCCACGGGGGCTATATCGACCTGGTCGGGGTCGATGGCAACCAGGTCTTCCTGCGGATGGGAGGCGGGTGCCAGGGCTGCGCCATGTCCACGGCCACGCTCCGCCAGGGCGTGGAAAGGATGCTCCGCCAGGCCGTGCCGCAGATCGGGGCCATCCTGGACACGACCGACCACGCCGCCGGGACGAACCCGTACTACGAATCGGCCCGTTAGCAACCCGGGACGGGAGGCGGGCGGGCGGGCCGCACGGCCCGTTCCGCACCCGGCCGGCGCGGTAGTTGCATCCGGACGGGCCATGCGTCGTGGTCCCGTGCTGCTGACCACCGTGCTGCTCCTCGTCGGCGCCGGCGGCAGCCTTGCACCCGCCGACGCGCAGCCGCGCCGCGGCCGACGGGATCTGAATCCGGATCCCCCGGTGGCCTGGCGCCATACGCCTCCGTCGATTGGAACGATGACCACCCGGGCAGAACGGGTGAGTCGCGACGGATCGCTGGTAACCCTCGAAGGGTATGCCCAGGTGGCCTGGGAAACGATGCGGGTGCAGGCCGACCGCATCGAGATCGACGAGGAGGCGATGAGCCTGAGCGCCCAGGGCAACGTGGTGTTCGAACGGGGGGACGAGAAGGTCGTCGCGGAGTCGCTGCTCGCCGACCTGGAATCGCAGACCGCCGTCTTCGAGAACGCCCGGGGCATCCTGGGTCCCGACTTTCACTTCGTGGCCGAGCGCGTCGAAGAGCGGCCGGACGGGTCCCTGGTCGTGGAGCGGGGAGCCTTCACCAGTTGCGCCCAGCCCTCCCCCCGCTGGCACTTCACCGCCTCCCGGGCGGTCGTGGAGCCGGAGCGCCACGTGTGGCTCCGGAACGTCGCCTTCCGGGTCAAGAACGTCCCGGTGCTGTTTCTGCCGGCGATCTACTACCCGATCGAGGAGGACGGCCGGCAGACGGGCTTTCTCCTGCCACGCTACAGCCGCTCCGACACCCGGGGCCACCTCATCAGCCAGGGCTTCTACTGGGCCATCAACCGCTCCATGGACGCGACCGTCAGCGTCGACCATTTCACGGTCGCCGGTACCGGGATGGGACTGGAATACCGCTATCGGGGAGACGCCGGCAGCCGTGCCGATGGGGAGGGGTTCCTCATCAACGACAAGACCACCGAGAACCGGGAGTACTCGCTGACCTTCGACGTCGCGCAGCGGTTGCCCGCCCGCTTTCGACTGAGCGCGCAGGGGGACATGTTCTCCAGTTTCGACTTCTCCCGCCGCTTCACGGACTCGTTTTCCCGCTCCACCCGCCGCTATCAGCGGGCGAAGATCAATCTGAACGGACAGCTCTTCCGCCACCGGATCCAGTTCCTCGCGGATCGCAAGGACACCGAGTACACAACCCGCACGAATCGTCGTCAGGAGCTCCCGGAGCTCACCATCCGCCGCCGCAACATGAACCTCCTCGGCCGCTACGTGCAGCTCGGCTACGAGCTGGGCTACGCCCGGGTCGGACAGACGAAGCGGAACGAGTTCGAAGAGTGGAGCCGGCTGTTCGTGGGGCCCACGGTCGGCCTGTCGATGCCCCAGATTCCCTTCCTGGACGCCCGCGCCGAACTCGAGGGCGGCTACCTGCGGTACGGCGGGTCGCGAGACCCGGAAACGAAGGACTTCGACCCCGCGCGGAACCTGTCCCGCCGCTTCTACGGGACGAGCTTCAACGTGACCGGGCCGAAGCTGGAGCGGATCTTCGAACCGCCGAACAACTTCTACGCCGCCCGGCTGAAGCACCTCATCGAGCCGGAGGTGCGCTGGGACTACAGCCGGAGCGACGAGAACGACGATCTGGTGAACCGCTTCGACAGATACGACCGGGCGATCAACTCGAGTCAGATCAGCGTCGGCCTCGTGAACCGGGTCCTGGCCAAGCGGTGGGTGGACGGCATCGAGGAGAGCACGGCGACCGACCTCATCACCTGGCGGGTCCAGCAGAGCTACTACTTCGAGCCCTCGTCGGGAGCGTTCGATTCCCGCTACACCTCGTCGTCGTACGCGGAGGAAAGCGAGGTGGAGAAGTCCCCCATCCGGTCGGATTTCCGGTTTCGGCCCAGCGACAGCGTGAACGGCGACTGGACGATGGAGTGGGATCCGGACGACCGGATCTTCACGTCGATTCGCAGCGGCCTGAGAATCGGGGACCGGTTCTCGAACCGCAGCATGAACTTCACCTGGTCGCGGCGGGCGCGGCTTGTCGGGACCGCCGAGGACCAGGAGGTCAAGGCGACGAGCTTTCTGCGCGCCGGCGCCGATTTCTTCCCGCGACAGACGCTCCGCACCGGGATGAACATCAACTACGACATCAGCGAGCGCCGGATGTCGAACCTGCGGGTGCGGGTCGACGTCCTCGTCCAGTGCTGCGGCCTGAACGTCGAGTGGATCCGCTACAACCTGTCCAGCCGCCAGGAGAATCTCTTCCACTTCGGGATCACCCTCGGGGGGATCACCAGCTTCGGGTTCGGCACCGGCGGGGACCAGCGGCGCAACTATTACTGATGAGCCGGCGCTCCTTCGCGTGACCGCCCCCTCCGGGCTGCCGGGGATGCTCGGGCTCCAGGCGCTCAACGTCGTCCTCGCCGTGGCCGGGTGGCGGCGCAGGACGGTGAGCCGTTGGGGAGCGGTCGCTGGCTGGGCCGTCGGAGCCGGGGTGGGGCTGGCGCTCGGGTGGCCGGGCTACGGGTTGCTCGTCCTCTATTTCGCCGTGACCGCGGCGGCGACCCGCTTCCGATGGACCGCCAAGGTGGACCGGGGCATCGCGGAGGCCGACCGCGGCGCCCGGGGCGCCCGGCAGGTGGCGGCGAACGGCGGACCGCCGCTGCTCTTCGCTCTCGCCGGGGGAGACTTCGCTGCGCTCGGATTCCTGGGGGCTCTGGTCACGGCCCTGGCCGACACGGTCTCGTCCGAGGCAGGGAAGGGCATCGGCGGCCCAGCCCGGCGGCTCGCCGATCTGTCCCCGGTTCCGCCCGGAACCGCGGGCGCGGTGAGCCGGGCCGGCACCGCGGCGGGTCTCGTCGCCGCCGTCGGACTCGCCGGGGCGGCCGGGGCTCTCGATCTCCTTCCGGCGCGTCTCCTGGTGCTGGCGGGGGGCGCCGGCTTTCTTGCGGCGTTCCTCGAGGGGCTTCTGGCGCCCCTGGAGCGGGCAGGCGTGCTCGACAACGACGGGATCAACGCCGTTTCCGTGTTCGCCGGGGGACTTCTCGCCGTGTGCCTCGGCTGGCTGTCTGGCGGATCCGCATGAACCATCCGAGGAGTCGGGACTCCTGGCGGCGTTGGCGGCGGGACACCGCCCGTGGGACCGACGGTGCGGCGCAGGCC
>JAAXGQ010000044.1:0-1005 GCA_012271265.1 Vicinamibacteraceae bacterium | reverse complement strand
AGGACGCCGGCGCTCCATGAGACGGCGCAGGCCGGCGAGGACGCCGGCGCTCCGGCGGCGCGGGTGGCTCTGCTCGTGGAATTCGCCCGGCCGTTCACCCTGCTGCCTCCGCTCATCGGTTTTCTCAGCGGTTCCGCCGCCGCCGCCGGCGCGGAGCCGCCGCTCACCGGAATCTCGTGGGGTTTCCCGGCGCTCGGGGCGCTGATGGCCGCGCTCCTGAACGCCGCGAGCAACGGACTGAACCAGCTCCACGACGTGGAGATCGACCGGATTGCGAAACCGGGTCGCCCCCTGCCGTCGGAGCGTCTCGACCGGGCGGCGGCCTGGACCTTCACCCTGACCTGCTGGGCGCTTGCGCTCGCCGCGGCGTGGTTTGTCGCCCCCACCGGCGCACGGGAGTGTTTTCTGATTGTTCTCGCAGGCAGCCTGTTCGTCTGGATGTACTCGGCGCCCCCGCTCCGCGCGAAGCGGCTGGGCATGCTCGCGAACGTCACGATTGCGGCGCCTCGTGGTCTGCTGCTCACCGCGGCCGGGTGGTCGGCCGTTCGCAGCGTGGGGAACGCCGAGCCCTGGCTGCTCGGGCTCGTGTTCGGGCTCTTCCTGCTGGGTGCGGCCACGACGAAGGACTTTGCGGATGTCGAGGCCGACCGCGCCGGCGGCTGTCGCACGCTTCCGGTGGTGCACGGGCTGCGCGGCGCGGCGAAACGGATCGCTCCCTTCTTTGTGGCGCCGTTCCTGCTGCTTCCGGCCGGAGCGGGTCTCGGACTGCTCACCGGCAATCCGCAGCTCCTCGCCGTGCTCGGCGCGGGGCTCGCCGGCTACGGAGCCTTCACCGCCAGGCTCATCCTGCGGCGGCCGCACGCCTTCGGCGCGGACGGGAACCACGTGTCCTGGCGCCACATGTACCTGCTCATGATGGCCGCCCAGTTCGGCCTCGCCACCGCCTACCTGCTCTGAGGGTGCCACTCCCCGCCGGCCACCGCCCGCATGGAGCGCCGGCGTCCT
>JAAXGQ010000043.1:73371-76120 GCA_012271265.1 Vicinamibacteraceae bacterium | reverse complement strand
CGCTCCCGGTGTGGTGGCCGGCGCGGGCCCCGCTTACCCTTTTCTCATGCGCCTCGACGGCAAGCGTGCTCTGGTCACCGGCGGTTCACGCGGCATCGGGCGGGCCATCGCGGTCGGGCTCGCCGGTGAAGGCGCGGATGTCGCGGTGGGCTACCGGCGGAGCCGCGACGGGGCGGATGGGGTTGTCGCCGAGATCGGGGGGCTTGGGCGGCGCGCGGTTGCGGTGGGCGGCTCCACCGCCTCCCGCGTCGACGTGGAGCGTCTCGTCGGCGAGGCGGAGGACTTCCTCGGCGGGCTCGACATCCTCGTGAACAACGCCGGCATCCTGCGGCGGACGCCGTTCCTGACGATCGAGGAGCCCGAGTGGGACGCGATCCTCGACGTCAACCTGAAGGGGTATTTCCTGGTCGGTCAGGCGGTGGCACGGGGGATGGTCGCCGCGCGGACCGCCGGAGCGATCGTCAACGTGTCCTCCGCGGGGCAGGCGGTGGCCGCGCCGAACCTGACCCACTACTGCGTGGCCAAGGCCGGAGTGGAGATGCTCACCAAGCAGATGGCGCTGGAGCTCGCCCCGCACGGGATCCGCGTGAACGCCATTGCCCCCGGCCTGATCGAAACCGACATGAATCGGGCGGACATCGCCCGGGACGAGTTCCGGGAGGGCCGTCTGGCCCGCATCCCGCTGCGACAGATCGGTGAACCGGGCGATGTCGTCGGGGCGGTGGTCTTCCTCGCCGCGAACGACGAATCGCGGCTGATGACGGGCGCCTCGCTCTTCATCGACGCCGGGCAGACGATCTGGGGCGCCTGAAGCCTGTCCACAGAGTGACGCGGCAGTCGAGCGGCAACGTATCGCGGCGGAACCAGGTCCGGCGGACGTCCACCGGTCTGGTGCTGGCGGCGACACTTCTCGCCGCCGGCTGCCGCGGACCGGATTCCGGAGATTCCGCCACGGGATGGGAGGTGCGGTTTTCCCACGTGCTCTCGTCCGGCTCCGAGTTCCACCTGCTTGCGGAGCGACTTCGGGAACTCATGCTCGATCGCACGGACGGGAAGTTCCGGGTGGACATCTACCCGTCCGGCCAGCTCGGCGGAGAGCGCATCGCGTTCGAGCAGCTTCAGGTCGGGGCGATTCACCTCGCGATCAGCGGGACCCCGGTCCTCTCCGGCTGGGTGCCCGAGGGGCAGATCTTCGACCTCCCATTCCTGTTCACGACCCGGGACCACGGTCTGGCGGTGATGCAGGGGCCGGTCGGGGACGCCTGGCGCGATCGCCTGCTGGAGCGGACGGGGGTGCGATCGCTCGGCTTCCTCGACTACGGCTTCCGTCACGTCTACAACCGCCGCCGCCCGGTCGCGGCGCCGGAAGACCTCGCGGGGCTCAAGCTCCGGGTTCTGCAGAACCCGACCTATCTCGCGTCCTACTCCGCCCTCGGCGTCCAGGCGACGCCGATGAACTACGGCGAGGTCTATTCCGCGCTCCAGCAGGGAGTGATCGACGGCGGGGAAGCGAACGCCATCGGCTTCGTGAGCAGCCGGCTCTACGAAGTGGCCCGCTTCTTCAGCTTCACCTCGGTCACCTACAACCCCATCACCCTGCTGGTGAACGAGCCGTTCTATCGGGCGCTGCCCACCGACGTTCGGGAAACGCTCGACCGCTCGGTGGCGGAGGCGCTCGCCTACCAGAGCCGGGCGGCGCGACGCATGGAGACCGAGGCACTGGAGGAGATGGTCGATCACGGCGTGGAGATCACCCGCCCCGACCTGGCGCCCTTCGCCCCGGCGGTCCGCCCCCGCATCTGGAACGACGTTGCGGATCGGCTCCCGGACGGAGCGGCGCTGATCGCCCGGCTGCTGGCCGAGGCGGAGCGCGCCTCGCCCGGCGGTGGGGCAGGGCGGTGACGGGGTGAAGCAGCGCCTCGAGGGACTGAACCGGGTCCTGGTGGCGGTCGAGACCGGAGCCGCGGGAGGGCTCGTGGCCGTCGTGGCGGGCGTCGTTCTGCTCCAGGTGCTCATGCGTTACCTCGTTGCCCAGCCCAATCCCTGGAGCGAAGAGGTTTCGCGCTTCTGCTTCATCTGGATGTCTTTTCTCGGCGCTTCGCTCGCCGTGGAGCGCCGGGCGCACTTCCGCTTCGACGAGACGATGCGACGGCTGCCGCCGCGCTGGCGGCGCCGGGTCGAGGGGGCGGCGTGGACGGTCGTTCTGCTGTTCGCCGGGCTCCTCATCGTGAGCGGCGCCCTGCTGACGGCGCTGACCATGGGAGAGCGCTCTCCCGCGCTTGACCTTCCGGTCGCGCTGGTCTACGCCGCGGCTCCGGTTTCCGGCGGCCTCATGGTGATCCATCTGCTCGCCGGAGGGGCGGGGGAGAGGAGGTGATGGGCGGCCTCCTGGTCGGCGCCTTCGGCGCCTTCGTCCTGGCCGCCGTGCCGATCGGCTTCGCGCTGGCGGCGGCGGCCGCCATCGCGATCATCGTGGCCGATCTGCCTCTCGTCCTGATCCCCCAGCAGATCGTGGCCGGGATGGACTCGTTCCCGATGCTCGCGGTGCCGCTCTTCATCCTGGCCGGCTTCATCATGGATGTCGGTGGGATCAGCCGGCGCCTCGTGTCGCTTGCGCGGGCGCTCGTGGGTCATCTGCCTGGCGGACTGGGGCAGGTTGTGGTGCTGGCCGAGATGTTCTTCTCCGGGGTTTCCGGCTCGACCTCGGCCGACGCCGCGGCGATCGGGGGCATCATGGCGCCGCAACTGA
>JAAXGQ010000043.1:58973-73322 GCA_012271265.1 Vicinamibacteraceae bacterium | reverse complement strand
CGCAGATCGGGTGGCAGGCGCGGAGGCAGGGCTGGCCGGCCGTGGAGCGCGCCTCGTTCGCGGAGCTGAGGCGGCGGGCGCTGGACGCGGTGCTGCCGCTGTTCATGATCGTGGTCATCCTTGGCGGTATCCGCTTCGGTCTCTTCACCCCGACCGAAGCGGCAGCGGTGGCCGTTGCGTATGCCCTCGTGCTGGCCGGTCCGCTCTACCGGTCGCTCACCTGGGCCGACCTCTGGCAGAAAGCCATCCAGGCCGCCGTCGTGTCGGGGATGGTGCTTTTCGTGGTGGGGGCCGCGCGCCTCCTGGGCTGGGTTCTCGCGGTCATGCGGGCACCCCAGGCGCTCGCGGCGTCCCTCCTTGAGCTTGGAGGCGGCCCGGTGGGGTTCCTGCTCCTCACCATCCTGATCTTTCTCCCGCTCGGCGCCATGCTTGAGGGTGTGCCCGCGGTCGTCCTGCTGACGCCGATCCTGCTGCCTCTGGCGGCGCAGCTCGGCGTCGACCCGGTGCACTTCGGGGTGGTCATCGTGGCGACCCAGGGGATTTCGGTCTTCCTCCCACCGGTTGGGGTGAGTCTTCTCGTCGCCTGCTCGGTCGGCGGCGTGGAGCCGGCGGCGGTCGCTCGCCCGCTCTGGCCCTATCTGGCGCTGATGCTCGGCCTCACCGCCGTCATCGCCTTCCTCCCGCAGACCGTCCTCTTCCTCCCCCGCCTCCTCGGCTACTGACTCCGCGCTTCTCCTTGCGGGCGGGGACGTCCGTCCGGGCGGCTCAATGGCAGCGCCAATCCAGGGAGGATTCGTGGTTCGCTGCGCACCGGCTCCCCGCTCCTGGACGCACGCAGGGTCCCACGCAGAGGCATGTCCCGCGCGCTTCAGAAGGGGACTTCGTCCTCGTCGATGTCGGTGGCGACGCCGTGGGCCTGCGCATCCCGGAAGTCGTCCATCTGGCGGCCCCAATCCTGCCGGCGATCCGAGGGCGGTCCGGGGGCGTTGGATGAGCCGTGAGCATGGGCGGGTTCCTGCCCCGGAGGAGAAGGCCGTTCGGTCGCCTGGCCGAGGGGAACGACCTCGTGCGCGTCGATCTGGAAGCGGCGCTGCTCCACTCCTTCGCGGTCGGTGTACGGACGGATCCGCGCGCGTCCGCGCACCAGCGCTCGCTGGCCCGCTTCCAGCCGACCGCTCAACCTCTCGGCGAGTGCTCCCCACGCCGACACGCGATGCCATTCGACGGTCTCGTTCTGCTGGCCGTCGCGACCCATCCAGGCCTCGGTGGTCCTGACGGTGAACCCGAGCACCTGTCCGGTCTCGAACTGACGCAGCTCGCTGACGCGGATCACCTCGCCCACCACGAGGGCGCTGTTGATCGACTCGGCTTCGGCCACCGAGCGCACGGTCCGCGCCCGCACTTCGGACCAGGTCACCTGCTGGTCCTCCTGGTTCGTGAACTGCCGTGTTGAGAACTCGCCCTCGACATAGACCGGCGTGCCCTCGTCGCAGCGCTCGGCCTCCGCCGTGCTCTTCGGGCCGCGGACGGAAACCCGGATCCAGGCCGGGCGCTCGCGGGTCGAGCCGTCAGATTCCGTTTCGACGGTCACCGTCTTCACGTTCAGGTTGACGAGCCGGCCTCCGTTCTCGAATGTCCGCACCCGCGGAGACTCCGAAACGACCCCCTGCAGGATCACCTTGTTGAGATCCCGGTCCCCCGATGGCTCCTGCTGCGGTCGCCGCCCTTCCGCCCGCCTACTTACCTTCCGCTCGGCCTCCGCCCGGGCAGCTCTCCTGACATCTCTCTTCCCGGCTTCCCGTCGGGCGGGCTCCTTCGCAACCCTCCCATCCGCCTCCGCCCGGTCGGCTTCCCTGGCGGCCTTCGCACTCCCGCGCTCCACTTCTGCCCGGTCGGCCTCCCCGGCGGCTTTCCCCGCGGCTACCGGTCGAGCCCGTTCTTCGGCAACCTTCCGCTCCGCGTGTGTCGGAGTGGTCCCCTCGGCGGCGTCCCTTTTGGGTTCCTGTCGGTCACTCCCGTCATAGGCCCCGCGCTCTTCCTCGACTTCGACGCGCCGGGTCCTGCCCGTTCCGCCAAAGAGCGATGGTGGCGGCGGCTTGCCTTCCGCCGGTTCTTGCCGCGGGCTCGTCTTCGCCATGGAGTCGTCCTTTGGGGGAGCGGGAGGCCTGAGCCGCGAGCGGGGCCGCTGCCCAGGCTCCGTCCCACGGTGGATTGTCGCCCGCCCGTGGAGCAGCGGGCCGGGGGGATGCTACGAAAGATGGAGAACGCCGGCGTCACCGGCCGGCCGCAAACAGTTCGTTGAGTACAGCCGGGGGAAGCGGCCGATGCCCACGACCGCGGCCTTGCATGCGGCCGGACGGCGGTCGCAAGTCCGGCTGCCGTCCCCTCTCCACTGGCGTTCAGCCCCGCGGACGGCGGTGGAGCCGACCGGCGGCGGGGGCGGGTTCGGAGCGCCGATCCGGACCGACGTGGTCTGGTCCGGAGCGGGCGGGCGGGGCGACCCGTCAGAAGGGGGGCTCTCCGTCCTCGATGGGTTCCTGGTGCGGGGTGGTCCGGTGGGCGGTGGGGGTGACCTCCCTGGCCCGGATTTCGGTGCGCCAGACGGGGCGCTCCTCCTCGCCGCCGAGGCGACGGACATGGAGTTCGCCGCTGACCAGGACGCGCTGGCCGGGATGGAGGCGGAGCTTCGGGGCGAGGTCGTCCCCGGCCACGACGTAGTGGTCCTCGTGGGTGGTGTTCCGGCCTCCGTCGCGGCCCGTCCAGACGTCGGTCGTCCGGAGCCGGAACTCGAGGATCTGACCGTTGCCGGCCTGACGCAGATCGGACACCTCCGTGATGTGGCCGAGGAGTACGGCGCAGTTCACGTCAGGCCTCCCGTGCGCCACGCTCCTCACGACGGCCGAGCGGACTTCGGTGATCGAGACGGAATCGCCTTCCCGATCGATGTACTCGCGCGTTCCGATGTCCCCCTCGACGTAGGCCGGAACCCCTTCGAAGAACCCTTCGGCGTCCGCAACGGCGCGGGCGCCGCGGACGGTCACGTTGTGCCGCGTGGTGCGTTCGCGCCCGCCTCCGTCCGCGGCGGGACGGACACCCACGGTTCGCAAGCGGAGATTCACCAGCCGGCTGCCGCTCTCGAACTCACGGACGTGGGGCTGCGCCACCACGACACCCTGCAGAACCACCCGGTTCACATCGTTCATTTCGCTTGACTCCTTGCCGGCCCGCAGCATCGGGCGCCGGCGTGCTCGGTGCGCGAGCGCCGGGAGAGGGGATCGAGGTCGTTCCCCTCAGAAGGGCGCCTCGTCCCGGGTCTCGTCCGGAGCCCGGCCGGAGCCCGGCCCCGGTTCGTAGCGGTGGCCCTTGTCCCCGGCGTAGGAGGGCGAAGCGGCTGGCTCGGCCCGGGGCGAGCTGGTCACGACCGACTCGGCGACGATCTCGGTCGAGCGGCGCTTCACGCCGTTTCGGTCGGTGTAGGTCCGGCTTCGGACCAGGCCTTCCACCAGGACTCGCTGGCCCTTGGCCACGGTCTCATCCACCTGCTTCGCGATGTGGTCGAACGCCGAGACCCGGTTCCACTCGGTCACTTCGCTCGCGCCGGCGTCGTGCGGACTCCAGCCAGAGCTGGTGGGCACGGAGAGATTCAGGACCTGACCCCAGGCGAAGCTCTTCAACGGATCGACGCGACCCACGTTCCCCAGGATGATGGCCCGGTTGACATGTTCGCGATCGGTCCGATCCAGCCGCTGCACCACCTGTCCGATGACCTCCGTCTCCCAGATCCTGTGGCCGGCCCGGTTCACATAAGTCCGCGTCCGGAGTTCGCCCTCGACGTAGACGAGCGCGCCCGGAGCCAGTCCTTCGACCGCAGCAGCAGCCGCCCGATCCCGGACGACGACGTGATGCCAGGCCCGTTGGGGTCGCGAGGAGCCGTCGGGGTTCCTCTGGAGGGTGTCGGTGTTGACCGTGAACGTCACCACCTGCCGACCTTCGAGCTCCCGCGTCTCAGGCGGGTCCGCCACAGCCCCCTGCAGGACCACCTTGTTCACGTCGCGCATCGCGTCTGCTCCTTGCCGGCCGCCACTGCAAGGAGGCCGGCGGTCATCCGGGTTCCGGCAGCGCGTCGAGTTCCCGCCGAGCGAGGCGCGCCGCCTGGGTACCAGGAAAAACTTCCAGAATGTCCTCGAAAATCTCGCGCGCGTCGGATTCGTGCCCGAGCTGCTTCAGGACGACGCCCCGCTTGTACCAGGCATCGGCCGCCAGCGGGCTCTCCCGAAAGTCCTCCGTCACGATCTCGAACTGCTCGAGCGCCGCCTCGGGCTCTTCCTGGGCCAGCAGCACTTCCCCCATGAAGTAGCGGGCGTTGTCGGCGAGTTCGCTGCCGCTCGCGGCGACCTGCTCGAAACCCGAGAACGCGAGTTCGTAGCGTCCCTGGACGTAATCGGCCCGCGCTTCGAGGAACATGTCGGAAATGCTCGGCCCTCCCAGCAGTGCGTCAGCCGAAGCGGCTGCCACGGCGTCGGAGTCCCCCTCAGAAGCGTCAGCCCCGGACTCGGCGGGTTGCTGCGCCTCAGCGGCCACATCCGCGGACTCCGCTGCGGATGAACCGTCGTCACCGGAAGCGACAGCGGCGAGCAACGCCCGCTCCTGTGCTTCCTGGAGCGATTGTACCTCGGCCATCAGTTCCGAGAGGCGCCGGTTCGTCTGCGTAAAGGCCTCGCTCAGCGTCGAGACATCCCGCTCCAGCCGATCCAGCGTGTTCCGGGTCTCGGCGCGCTCCTGCCGCTCGGTCCGGATTTCGTCTCCGCGCTCGCGAAGCAGGGCGTTGACCGCTTCGACCAGCGTGGTCTGGCTCTCGGTCAACTGGCTCAGTTGCGCCTGGATTGCCCGGATCTCGGCCAGCATGCGGTCCTGGTTCCGCTGCCCCCCCGCAGCGTCGGCCGCGCTCACCGCGAGCGCCAGCATGAGGGCGCCGGCCAGGGGCAGGGGGCGCAGCGCAGTGCGGGAGTGGCGGTCAGCCAAGCGGTCGTGCTTCATCGGGCCACGATCTCCAGGTGCGCCCGGCGATTGATCCGCCACGCCTCCTCGTCATGCGCCGGATCGAGGGGGAACTCCTTTCCGTAGGTGATGGTGCGCATCCGGTCGCTGGCCACGCCGAGAGACGCGAGGTAGTCGCGCGCCGACCGCGCCCGCTCCTCACCGAGCGCCAGGTTGTATTCCACCGTGCCCCGTTCGTCGCAGTGGCCCTCGACCAGGATTTCCACGGTTGGGTAGCGGAGCAGCCAGGCGGCGTTCGCCTCGAGGATGGCGCGGGCCGCGCCGTCGAGATCGGCGCTGTCGAAGTTGAAGAGCACGTCCCGGAGCGCGCCGCTCGCGTTCAGGTCGGCCAGGTCCATCGTGAGCGGATCGATCGCCTCGGACGAAACCCCGCCGCCGGGCGGCATGGCCAGAATCTCCTCTTCGGTCAGCCCGCCTGACGCGCGTTCGGGCGTCGTGGCCCCGGTGCTGCCGGCCGTGGACGACCCCGCGGTTCCGGTCCCCGCGCCGGGCGTCTCCGGGAGGCGGGCGGTCGCCGGCTCGCGGTTCACCGACGAGCATCCGCCGGCGACAAGAGCCGCAAGAAGCAGCACCGCCGCCACGCCCCGGACGGGGAACGAAAGAGACCGGAGCACGGACGTGGGCCGCGCGATCGTCGTCGATGTCTTCATGGGTTCACCATGGAACCTTGCTGCTGCGCGATCACGGCGGATCCGCGGGCGGGTTACCCCATCGCGGGGTCGAGTTCAGGCCATCCCGCGTCAACTGACGGACGTTCGAGCCGTCCCGGTGCATCGTGAACACCTGGTCGCCCCCGGTGCGATTCGAGGTGAACACCAGGTGCTCTCCGTTCGGGGCCCAGGACGGGCTCTCGTTGCTGCCCCGGCCGGTGGTGAGCTGGCGGGTCTGACGGGTCTCGAAATCGTGCACCACGATGTCGAACGGCTGCCGCTCGATCCGCGAAGCGTAGGCGATCTCGCTTCGGCTGCGAGAGGGCGACCAGGCGGCAGAATCGTTGTACATCCCTTCGAACGAAACGCGACGCAGGTTGAGGCCGTCCCGGTCCATCGCGTAGATCTGCGGCTGGCCGGTGCGGTCGGAGGTAAAGGCGAGCGTGCGGCCGTTCGGCGCCCACGTCGGGGCCACGTCGATGGCCCGGTGATCGGTCAGCCGCCGCACTTCGCTCCCGTCGGCGGCGGCGAGGTAGATCTCCGACTGCCCGTCGCGGTTCGAGGCGAAGGCGATCCACTGTCCGTCGGGAGACCAGGCCGGCGTGAACGACTGGTGTTCGCCCACCAGCTTCTCGCCCCTCCCCTGGTAGAGGAACGCCAGGTAGAGCGCCGGCGCTCCTTCGCGGTAGGAGATGTAGGAGAGAGCGCGGCCGTCCGGGGACCAGCTCGGGGTGAGATTCAGGGAGCCGTTGGCGGTCACCGGCCGCTGATCGTGACCGTCGTAGTCCATCAGGTAGATCTCTTTCGCCCGCTCCTGACGCCGGTTGGTGGCGAATGCGATCCGGGTGCGGGCGACCCCCTGGTAGTTCCCCGCCTGAAGCAGGATGTCGTCGGCGATCCGGTGGGCGAGCATCCTCGACGCCCCGGACTCCGCGGTGTAGCGGCGCGCGAACACGTTCTCCTGCGCCCGGACGGCGTGGAGCCGGACCTCCACGACGAGCTGGTCGCCCCCGGTGTCGGTCACGCCCTCCACCAGGATGTCCGCTCCCACCGATTCCCACTGGTAGTAGTCGATGGCTCCCGGGGCGGAGCCGGACTCGGCGATGCGGTAGAAGCGAGGCGGAAGCATCCGGTAGACGCCGGCGAAGCTGATGTCATCGCGGATCACGTCGCTCATCGCGACGGCCGCGGCCGGCTCCGCTTCGCCCATTGGCGCAGCCGCCCGAAAGTCCGGGATCGCGATCCGGACGGGCGCTCCCGGCCGGGTGATATCGAGATACCAGTCCCCCGCCGCCTGGGTCTTCGGAGCGGATGCGCCCCAGGCAGGCAGCGTTCCGGAGAAGGCCTGGAACCCCGCCGTCAGGACGGCCGCTGCCAAAAGAGCGAGGAGGGGTCGGCGAAGGGAAGCGAGCATCATGGCGTCCTCCGGATTCTCCTTCCCACAGCCCCGGATCACCGGATCTCCCGGGTGTCCGGCCCGTGCCCCGAATAGGTGAACAGGAGGTGCACGCCCACTTGGTCGCGCGGATAGCTTTCGGGAAGCGGGGGCATGGGTTCCGCGAGGACGACGGCCCGATAGGCGGCGCGGTCCAGCAGCGGCTGTCCGCTCGAGGTTTCCACTTCGGCGCCGGAGATGGCGCCGGTCTTGTGGATGGTGAAGCGGATCACGACCTTGCGCTCGCCCCGCACCGGGATCTGCTGCCAGTTGGCCTGGATTCGCGCGATCATCTGGCGTTGGTAGTAGGAATACTCGAAGTCCTGGTCAAAACGCGTCCCTCCGGGGGCGCCGCCGAGGCCGATGCCGGAAGCGTCCGAAGCGCCTGCCGCGGCGCGGCGCGCGGTCGGCCGGGCCTTCGTGTCGATCGGGCGCCGCCTGCGCGGCGCGCTCTCGAGGGGGGCCGATTCCGCCCAGGCGGCGTCCGACCCGCGCAGGCCGGAATCCGGACGCTCCCTCGGCTCCACACGGCGGGTGCGGGCGTCGGGGCGGGGCATGCGATCCCGGTTCTCGGAGGTCGGCCGCGCGACCTCGGGGCGCTCCATCGGAGGCGGCGCGGGAGCCGGCTCCGGCGCCGGTGGCTCCGGTTCCGGCGGGGACGGGTCCGCGGCGACGACCTCCGGGGCCGGAGCGCCGAGGTTCGGAGCGGGATTCGGGCCGGACATGCCGAGCTCGATGAAGCTGGCCGACGCCGGGAAGACGGGTTCGTCGGGCCCGATCGCCGCTGATGCCGCAAGGGCGCCGATCACCGCGAAGTGGGCGACGGCCGAGATCTTCAGATGCCGGCTGAAATTGTCGGCGGGCAGAGCGGAGGGATTCATCGTCGGCCCTGCTCGCCGGGATAGGCGTAGACCAGACCCACCCGGTCGAATCCGGCCCGCTTCATCGCGTCGATGACATCGATGACCTGACCGTATTCCAGGGAGCGATCGCCCTGGAGGTACCCCTCGCGGGCACCCTCGAATTCCACGATTTCGCGCAAACGTTCTTCGAGCAGCAACGGATTCACCGCTGCCTCCTTGATGAAGGTGCGGCCCTGATCGTCGACGGTGACGATGACCCGTTCGGTGGATTCCGCCGATCGCATCCGGGCGGTGGGCAGGTCCACGGTGAGGGAGCGGACGAGAAGCGGCGCCGTGACCATGAAGATGATGAGGAGCACCAGCACGACGTCCACGAAGGGGGTGATGTTGATTTCCGAGAGCGCGCCGCCCCCGGAGCGACGCCGGGCTCCCAGCCGGGAAAGCGCCGAACCGCCGGAGCCCCCGGCCCCGGAGCCTCTGCCCACCAGTCCACCGGCCATCGCGTCACGCGCCGAGCCGCCGCTCGAGCATGGCGACGTACTCCAGGGAGAAATCGTCCATGTCCGATTCGATACGCCGGATCCGTGCCAGGTAGCCGTTGTAGGCGATCACCGCAGGAATGGCAGCTCCCAGCCCGGCCGCGGTGGCGATCAGCGCCTCGGAAACTCCGGGGGCCACCACGCTGATGTTCGCCGCCTGGGTCAGGGCAATGTCCTGGAACGCGTTCATGATGCCCCAGACGGTGCCGAACAGGCCGATGAACGGGGTGGAGCCGCCCGTCGTGGCCAGAAAGGTCATCCGCTCTCCGAGGCGGTTGCTCTCCTTCGAAGCCGCGAGAAGCAGGGAACGGGCCACCGCTTCCATGTTGGCGACGCGGAGGCGCGCTGGCTCGCCGTCGCCGCTCGACTGGTCGTAGACCTCCCGGTAGCCGGCCCGGAACAGCCGGGCCAGCGGCCCCATGGGATGCTGCCGCGCCGCCCGGACCAGGTCGGTGAAACCGGACGCTGCCCGAAAGGCCCGCAGGAAGGCCGCGGACTGGCGCTCGGCGGTCCCCAGCTGCCGGTGCTTGCCCAGGATGATCGCCCAGGACACCAGGCTGAAGACGAGCAGGCTGAGGAGGACCAGCCACGCAACCGGACCGGCTTCGATGATGAGGCCGAGGATGCCTCCGTCACCGAAGAAGCCGCCTCCGGAATCGAGATCCTCCGCGAACGGGGTCTCCTGGCCGGCCTGGGCCGGAAGGGAGAGAAGGACGCCCGGCACGAAGAGGGGCAGGACGTGCCGGAGGGACACCGAAACAGGCGGGTAGGGCAGAAAAAACCAACGCTAGTGTACCCCGCATCGGCCCCCTTGCCGAGCGCTGCCGGCGGCTCTCGGAGGCGCCGGCCGGGACGCGCGGGCCACAATACGCCGTCGCCCCGCCGCTTTGGAATCGCGGCAGGGAGGGCGCCGCGGTCCGGGCGCAGGAGACGGTCATGCTGGATTGGCTGCGCGCCCGGAACGTGGCGCTCCTCGATGATGTCCGTCTGGACTTCGAACCCGGGCTCAACGTGGTCACCGGTGAAACGGGGGTCGGCAAGAGCGTTCTGTTGCGTTCCCTGGCGCTGACCTTGGGTGGGCGGGCCGAGGCGCGCCTCGTCGGGCCGGCCGGGCCGACGGCGATCCTGGAGGCGGGCTTCCTTCTCGACGAGGCGCCCCGAGAAGGACCCCTGGCGGGGGCGCTGGAGTCGGCGGGGATTCCGGCCGGGGACGGGGAGCTGGTGATTCGCCGCGTGCTGCGCCGCACCGGGGCGACCCGGGTCTCCAGCCGGATCCGGGTGAACGGGGCGGCGGTCCCGGTGGGCGTCCTGCGGGGGATCGGCGCCTGGCTCGCCGAGATCTACAGCCAGGGGGAGTACCGCACCGCCCTGCGGCCGGGTGCGGCGCGGGAAGCGGTCGATGCGGTCGGAGGCCTCGCCGGGCAGGCCGCCGCAGTGCGCGCCGCCCATCGCCGGTTGCGCGCCTCGGAGCGCGAGCGGGACCGCCTCGCCGCCGTGGTCCGGCAGGCGGACGCCGACCGCGAAGAGATGGAGACCGCCGTCCGGGACATCGAGGCCGCGCGCCTCGAGCGGGGGGAAACGGAGAGCCTCCTCGCCGAGCGCCGGGTGCTGGCCGACGCCGGGCGGCTCCGCGAGCTCCTCGACACGGCCTACGAGGCGCTCCACGGAGCGGATACCTCCGCCGGCTCGCTGCTGTTCGTCGCCCTGCGGGCCCTCGAGGAAGCGGCTGCCGCGGATCCAGGCGTCCAGCGCCTCCTCGCCAATCGGCCGGATCTCCTCGCCGAAGTGGAGGATCTGGCCGAGGCAGTGCGGGATCGCCGCGGCGAGGTCCGCGCGGGGCCCGCGCGGCGGAACGCGATTGAGGAACGGCTGGCGCTGATCCATCGCCTGGAGCGCCGCTACACCGCTGGCGGCGGAGGAGCGGACGCTCTGCTTGACCGGATGGAGGACGCCCGCCACGGGCTCCGCGAGCTCTCGGACCGGGGCGACCGGGCGCGGGAAGCAGCCCGGGCTGCGGAGGACGCGGCCGCGCAGTACCTCCAGCTCGCACGACGCCTCTCCAGGGCGCGCCGCGAGGCCGCCGCCGATCTCGGCGAGCGGGTGCGGGCCGAGCTCGCCGGCCTGGGTCTTGGCAAAGCGGCGTTCCGGATCGCAGTCGAAGGAGCCGTCCGGGGAGGAGGAGAAGAAGGCGCGGGAGCCTTCACCGAGCACGGCCTTGACCGGCTGGAGTTCCTCTTCAGCGCCGACCCGAGGGTCCCACCGGGACCGCTGGCGCGGATCGCCTCCGGCGGCGAGTCCACCCGGTTCTTCCTCGCGCTCCGGGCCGCATGCGCCGCCGATGGCGCCGGAGCCCTGGTCTTCGACGAGGCGGACACCGGCACCTCGGGGCGGATCGCGGACGCCGTGGGGCGCCGCCTGCGGGAGCTCGCCGCCGCGCGGCAGGTCGTGGCGGTCACCCACCTGCCGCAGGTCGCTGCGCTCGGCGCCTCGCAACTCGTGGTCGAAAAACTAGAATCGCGGGACGGCGTCCGCGTGCGCCACCTCGAGGGCGGCGACCGCGTCGAGGAGATCGCGAGAATGCTCGCTGGCCCGGAAGTGACCGCGAGTGCGCGCGAACACGCCGGGGCCCTGCTCGCCTCCTCCGAAACGCCGCCCGCCGCTTCATCGTGACCGCCCCATCCCCGCCCAGACCGCATCCCCGGTACCGGATCGAGACCTGGGGCTGCCAGATGAACGTCCACGACTCGGAGAAGATGGCCGCCGCCCTCGGCCGCAGCGGATTCGTCACCGGGGATCGCGCGGCCGAAGCTCCGGCCGTTGTCGTCCTCAACACCTGCTCGGTGCGGGAAAAGGCGCAGGAAAAGGTGTTCACCCGGGTGGACCAGCTCGCGCGCGGCGCCTCGGGGGAGCGGCCGCAGCTGATCGGCGTGGCCGGCTGCGTGGCGCAGCAGGAAGGTGCCGCGATCTTCGCCCGGGCGCCGGCGGTCGACTTCGTCCTCGGCACGCAGGCCCTCGTCCGGCTGCCGGAGATCGTGCGGCGGCTCCAGGAGGGGGAGCGGCAGATCCTCGAGATCGGGAGGCATCGGGACAACCTGGACATCCCGCCCGAGCAGATCGAGCGGGTTCCCGGCGTGAAGGCGTACATCACGATCATGGAGGGGTGCGACAACTTCTGCTCCTTCTGCGTGGTCCCGTTCACCCGGGGCAGGGAACGCTGCCGCCCGATCGGAGCCATCGTGCGCGAAGCCGCGTCGCTGGCCGAGGCCGGCTTCTCCGAGATCCAGTTACTCGGGCAGAACGTGAACTCCTACCGCGATCCGGATGACGGACGGGACTTCGCCGAACTCACGGATGCGGTGGGGACGGTTTCCGGCATCCGCCGGATCCGGTTCACCAGCCCTCACCCCAAGGACTTCAGCGAGTCGCTCATGGATCGCTTCGCCACAGGCGGCCCGCTCATGCCCCACATGCATCTGCCCGCACAGTCGGGCTCGACCACGGTGCTTGCGCGGATGCGCCGGGGCTACAGCCGCGAGGAGTTCCTCCGGCTCGTGGAGGAGGCGCGGCGGCGCGTGCCGGATCTCGCTCTGTCCACCGATCTGATCGTGGGGTTCTCAGGCGAGACCCGGGCCGAGTTCGAGGACACCCTCACCCTGCTGGACGAAGTGCGCTTCGCTTCCGCCTACTCGTTCAAGTACTCCGAGCGGCCGCACACGTTCGCCTCCAGGCGGCTGCCGGACGACGTGCCGGACGAGGAGAAAGGAGCCCGGCTGATCGAGCTCCAGGCCCGGCAGCGCGAGATTCAGCTCGAACTGAACCGGGATCGCGTCGGGGCGACGGTGGAGGTGCTCATCGAGGGCGAGAGCCGGCGCGGGAATCAGTTGTGCGGACGGGGACCCGACAACCGGGTGGTCAACTTCCCGGGTCCGATGCGGCTTGTCGGGTCGTTCCAGCCGGTCCGGATCGTCGGCTACGGACCGAACTCGCTCCTTGGGGAACTCCGGGGAGCGGAAGCGCGCGCGACGCGCGCCGGCGACCCGCCGCTCCTGTCCGGACCGCTTCCCGAGGTTCCGCTTCCGGTCATTCCCGCCCCGGCGGCCTCGTAGGAGCGCACGGACCACTGATGGCCCCCCGCAGGAAGCCCGTCCCCATGGAGGTCGAGGTCAGCATCCGGGCGATCATGATGGTCCCGCGCACCAACGCCGCCGTGGTCATGCTCCGGGAGGAGGGACCGGGCGAGCGCGAAGTGCCGGTCTGGGTGGGCGCGCTCGAGGTGCGGTCCATCGGGCTGCAGATCGAGAACTTCGAGCCCCCCAGGCCGTTCACCCACGACCTGATCCGGGAGTTGCTCCGCGAAATGGATGCCAGGGTGACCCGGATCGTCATCCACGACGTCCGCAACAACACCTTCTTCGCCCACATCCACCTGGAGCACAAGCGGAGAAAGCTGGCGATCGACGCCCGCCCGAGCGACGCGATCGCCGTCGCGCTCCGCACCCGCGCTCCGATCTTCGTCCACCAGCGGGTCCTCCAGCGGGGGGCGCGGACTGCCGGACAGGAACTCATCGACGACTCGGAGCCGCCGGAAGACAGCGAGGCGCTCGGCGACTGGCTCGAAGGGTTGGCCGACGAAGACCTCGGGGACGCCCAGTGAGTCGAGGGCGCTGATGCCCGACGCTTCCCGATCGCGGCGGGAGGCCGCGCTCCCCGGCAGCCTGATCGCGGCGCGGCACGTGCACCCCAACCCCGATCAGCCGCGCCACCACCTCGGTGACCTCGACCCGCTTGTCGCCTCGATCCGGGACCACGGTCTGCTCCAGCCGATTCTGGTCCGGAAGCTCGGCGAAAAGGACTACCAGATCATCGCCGGGGAACGACGCTTCCGCGCCGCAGTCCGCGCCGGACTGGACGTGATCCCCTGCATCGAGAAGGAGGCGACCGCCAGGGAAAGGCTGGAGCTGGCGCTCGTCGAGAATCTGCTCCGCGAGGACCTTGCCCCCTTCGAGGAAGCCGAAGCCTGCGCGGGACTCGTGGACGACCACGGCCACACCCACGAATCCCTGGCGCGGGAGCTGGGCCGCTCCCGCGTCTCGGTGACGGAGAGCCTGACCCTGCTGCGCATTCCGCCGCGGATTCGGGACCTCTGCCAGGCGGCAGGGATCGTCTCCCGCCGCCAGCTGCTGAAGGTTGCCCGGCAGAGCGATGACGCGGCGATGGAAGCGGCGGCGCGCCTGCTGGCGCGCGGCCTTTCCGTAACGCCGGCGCCGTCCCCGACGAAGAAGCGGCGGCGCAAGGGGCCCCACGAGGTGACCTGGACCCCGAAGGGCGGGCACGTCCGCCTCAGGATGCGGTTT
Source organism: Vicinamibacteraceae bacterium (assembly GCA_012271265.1). GTDB lineage: Bacteria > Acidobacteriota > Vicinamibacteria > Marinacidobacterales > Marinacidobacteraceae > JAAXGQ01. The sequence continues at coordinate 59,423 of JAAXGQ010000043.1, read as the reverse complement.
CGGCGAAGCGACGTGCGGCGGAGCGAGGTCATCGCCGCCGTCCGGGCGTTCCTGAAGGAACTCGAGGAAGCCCCGGAGACGCGCACGGATCCGCCCGAAGACTGACCCGCCCGGGCCGGACCGGTTCCCGGGAGCGAAGTCGGCTCCTGCGGTTCAGTCTCCCTCGCAGACCACGCCGTCGCCGTCGCGGTCGTTCATGAAGGGGTAGGCCGGGTGGCCGCGGCGCACCGGCGCGATCCCGTGGCGCCGGGCTTCGGCGCAACTGACTCGCCCGTTGCCGTTGTCGTCCCAGCGGGACGCGCCGCCGGCGCGCCGGCTGGAGCTCGTGCTTCGGGCGCCCGAGCCCGTGCGGGCGCCCCGGCCGGCCGACTCGCAGACCACGCCGTCGCCGTCGCGGTCGTTCATGAACGGGTAGGCCGGATGGCCGCGGCGCACCGGCGCGATCCCGTG
>JAAXGQ010000043.1:54431-58951 GCA_012271265.1 Vicinamibacteraceae bacterium | reverse complement strand
GCCATCGCCCTCGGCGCCCCAGAGACCGACCTCGGCAAGGCGGGCTTCACGCTGGTAGCGGCGGAAGTCCTCCATGTAGCGGAACGGAAAGCTGGTGTAGGCGAAACCGTAGCCCTGGCGAATGATCTCGGCGTTGACGTGCGTCCCGTCCTCGAGCCACACGTAGGCGAGGGTCCGTCCATAGCGGTCGGTGCGTTCCTGGTCGTATTCGAGCCGCACCCGGCGGCCCTCGACCATCCGCCGGGTGAAAGCGCTGGCCTCGCGCCCGAAGAACTGGACGGGCCGACGGGGATCGACCGTTTCCGGAGTGTCCACTCCAATGAGCCGGACGCTCCCGACGCCGCGCACGACGATCGTGTCGCCGTCCACGACCCGTTCGACGACCTGCCCCGAGGCCGACCCGGCAAACCCGAGTACTGCGACCAACGGAAGGAGCCCCGCGAGCAGCCGGCGGGGAGGGCAGGGGTCCCGCTCCGGCGGCAATCCTCCCCCCGACGGCAGAAGTGCGCCGGAGGTCTGCAAGGTCGAAGGTCAGGGCGGCCTGGAACGCCGCGAAAAAGGTCGTTCGAACTGTATCCGATGGCCGCTGCTCCCCTGCCCATTTCGGCAAGGGGGCGCGTGGGCCGGGCTAGACTTGGCCCATGATGAACAGGCGCTTCACCGCCGGCCGGATCGTGGCCGTCGCGGCTGCTGCTTTCCTGCTCGCTCCGCTCGGGGCGGCGGGCCAGGACATGGAAACACCCACGGTGCGGGCGGGCCAGGCGGCTCCCGACTTCGAGCTGCAGGACGCCCACGGCGCGACGCATCGGCTCTCCGAACTGACGGAGAAGGGGCCGGTCGTGCTCGAGTTCTTCCGCAGCGGCGGTTGGTGACCATTCTGCAAGGCGCAGCTCGGCGAGCTGCAACAGCATCTGGATCAGTTCCGGGCCCGGGACGTGACCATTCTCGGGATCTCGAAGTACGACGCGGAGGAAACCCGGACCTGGCTGGCCGAAAATGACTGGACCTTCCCGATCCTGGTGGACGGAAGCACCGTGATCCGGGACTACGGCATCCCCAATCCCGACCATGACGGAACGGAGCGGGAGGGGATTCCGCACCCCGCCACCGTGATCATCGACCGCGAGGGCACCGTTCGCTTCGTCAACGTCTGGGTGAACTACCGGGAGCGCACGCCGCCGGCCGAAATCCTGGAGCGGATCGCGGCGCTGCCCGGTTCCTGATCCCGGCTGCCGGCCTCCGGGGCCGGCGCCTTTCTTCCCGAGGTTCCGCCGACATGACCATCCTTTCCGCGTTTGCCCTGGCGGTTGCCGCCGTCACGTCCCCGACGGAAACGCCCGCCCAGATCGAGATTCCGGACTGGGAAAACTCGGTCCGCTTCGAACTTGTGGCTTCGCAGACCCCGGTCCGGCCCGGGGACGCCCTCGCACTCGCCGTCCTCGCGGAACTCGATCCGGGCTATCACCTCTACGGGCCGGAAGAGGCGTTTCCGACCGCGACCCAGGTCCAGATGGTGGAGGGCGGGCCCTTCGCGGCCGGGGAGCCCGACTATCCGGAGCCGATCCGGCGGGACCTGTCCGGGCTCGGGGAATACGACCTCTACGAAGGGGAGATCGCGATCCGCATTCCGGTGAGCGCGTCCGCGGACGTGAGCGATCCAGCGGCGGCCGAGGTGCTGCTGCGCTATCAGCTCTGCACCGACAATGCCTGCAGCGCGCCTACCAGCACCACGCTGCGGCTCGAGCTTCCGGTGGGCCGTGATGGCGCCCGGGTGCGGGCGCTGCACGAGAAGATCTTCGGAGCGTTCCGGTGAGCGCCACCGAGCCGAGGGTCGTCCACACCTGCCACGCCCGCATCGTCAAGCAGGCGGGCCCGGTTCGCCAGGCGTACCTGGAGGACTTCGACAACCCGGTGCGCTTCGGCGTCCACACCGGGATCGCCGCCTTCTACGGCATGACTCCCACGGAGGAACTGCCGGCGACCCTCGACTATGTGGTCGCGGCGACGGGCGGTTGAATGACCGGCACGTTCGGGCGGGCGCTCGAAGCACGCGGCATTCCAAGCCATCCGGACCGGCTCACGGCAGACGTCGAGGGCGACATTGTGGATGAGCAAGGGGTCATGGCGATCCGGTCGATCAGGATTCGCTACCGGGTGGCGCTGCCTCGCGGAAAGCGCGCCGCGGCGGAGCGCGCCCTCGCGGTCCACGAACGGGGCTGCCCGCTTGCGAACACGCTGCGGGGAGCCGTCAGGCTGCACTACAGCGCCGATTTCGAGGAGTACGACCCGCCCGCTTCGCCGGCATGACGGAGGTCGCCGCCGCCTCCGGGCTTCGCGCCCTCATGCGGCAGGCGCCGCAGCTGGTCACGGTGGTGACGGCCGTGGGCGACGAGGGGCCCCGGGGGATCACCGTGAGCTCCATGACCTCGGTGAGCATGGCGCCGCCGCTGCTGCTGGTCTCGATCGCGCGTACGGCCGCGGCTCATGCGGCGATTGCCGCCGGACGGTTTCGGGTCCATCTGCTGGGTGAGGACCAGGCCGCCGTGTCCAGCCACTTCGCGACACCCGGGAAATCTTCGGAAGAACAGTTCTCCGGAGCCTTCACGGACGCGCCGGGATCAGGGGCAGGAGGGGCCCCGCCCCAACTCGCCGGCTGCCTCGGCTGGGTCGAGTGCCAGACCGCGGCGACGCACGACGAGGGGGACCACACCCTCTTCGTGGGGCGGGTCCTCGACGCCGCCGTGGAGCGCCCCGACGCCGCTCCGCTGATCTACCAGAACCGGGGCTACCGCCGCCTGGCATGAAACGGATCATGAAGCGACGCGCGACCGACCGGACCGGGGCGGCTCTGGCCGGGATCCTTGCAGTCGGGCTCTTCGGATGCGGCGGGAGCGAAGGACCGGCCGAGGCTCCCGTCGAGACGCCGCCCAAGACTCCCGCTCCGGTCGCGGAGCCGCCGCCTCCGCCACCCCCGCGCCCGAAGGCGCCCCCTCCCAAGGCGCCGACGACCGGAACCCTGCACGTGGAAGGGACGGACGGGGCGCGGGTCTTCCTGGGCGAGGAGGAGCTGGGGACGATTCCCGGCTCGTGGAGCGGACTCGAGGTGGGGCCGTACCCGGTGCGGGTGGTGCGCGACGGATTCCATCCGTTCGATGTGGATGTGGTGATTCCGGCTGGCGGCACCCGCGCGCTCGTGGCGGAACTCAGGGAGATGCTTGGCTCCCTGGCGGTGGAGAGCGACATCCCGGGCGCGACGGTCTTCGTGAATCGCGCCTTCCGGGGGAACACCCCGGTGACGATCCCGGATCTCCAGCCGGGAGCCTACGAACTCACCGTCGCCAGCGAGGGCTACGAGGTGTTTCGGCGGCGGGTCGAGGTCGGGAGGGAGCGCGTTCCGGTGCGGGTGGATTTCGTGGCGCTCGCCCCCACGCTGGATGCCCGGATCGAAGTCGTGCACAAGCGCGTGTTCCGCTCCACGCGCGGCACCCTGGCCGCCACCCCGGACGGCTTCGTCTACCAGACCGACCGCCAGGATGGATTCCGGGTCGGGTTCGCCAGCGTGGAGGCCTTCGAGGTGGACTACCTCAACAACAACCTGCGGCTGAAGGTGCGGGGGGGACGGACCTACAACTTCGAGTCCCCGAGCGAAGACAAGGACGCCCTCTTCGTGTTCCATCGGGAAGTCACGGGGTTTCTCGAAGCCACGAACCAGTAGCGAGCGGGCACGCGCGGCCCGTCGCACGCGGATTGACGCGCCGCTTCCCGGCGCGGGGCCAGGCAGGGGACCGGCGTCCGAGGCCCGCGGTCACCGGCCCGGGGAAAGGCTGCCGGGTCGTGCCGGCCTGTTTCCGATCTGGGATTTTACATAATATCCGTTATCGGAAGAACATTGGGTCAGAGACCGGGGCGCCCGGGGCCGGCAGCCGGCTGGGGAACCTGAGGAAAACGGCGGCGTTGGGAGTGGTACGATTTTTTCCCCCTTTCACCGCCCCCGGCGGGGCCCGGCGCCCTCTGGCGCCCCGCTCAGCTGGCGAACGAGATCAACTCCCGTCCGGCAGCGGGCGGGCGCGAGGCGAACATTCACATGGCGCAGGACGGCGCGGGAGCCCGGCGGCGAGGCATCCCCGGTATCGACTATCAGCGGGAAGAAGCTTCCCGGACCAACGAGCCGGACAACGGCCAGCGGCCGGCGCCGGACTCGTACTCCATGCTCGAGCCGAGGATGAAGGCCATCTACGGCCAGTTCTACAAGGAGACCTACTTCTCCGAGAACAAACACCTCGACACCCGTACCCAGGAGCTCATCGCGATCGCCTGTTCCGTGGTGGCGAAGTGCGAGGGCTGCCTCGACGGGCATCTGACCAAGGCCCTCCAGGTCGGCGCCACCAAGGAGGAAATCAGCGAGTCGATCGTGATCGCGATCGGGATCGCCGCCGCCGCGATTGTGGACCAGACCGACAAGTCCGCCGCCCGCCTGGGCCTGAACCACTTTCCCCTCCCGCCAAGGAAGAAGGGCTGAT
>JAAXGQ010000043.1:0-54312 GCA_012271265.1 Vicinamibacteraceae bacterium | reverse complement strand
GGGGGCTGCGCCGCCCCTCCCCGCGCCAACCAGGCCCCGTAGAGGCGCACGGGATCCCGACGGCCGTAGTGGGCGATGAGCGCCGCCGGAAGGAGTTTCCGGGTCTGGTCCTCGTCGTGCGTTGCGTGCCCTCCCATCCGACAGGTGTCGGCCACGACGATCGCCGGGCCGGCGGCGAGGGCGTGCCGGCGCGCCACCCTCACCGCCGCGAACACGTCGAGGACGTTGTTCCCGTCCGCCGCCAGGGTGGGCCTTCCCCAGAAGTCGCCGTACCGGCGGAGCTGAGCGTCCCTTTCGCGGGGGAGCGGCGTGCCGAGCGCGATGCGGTTGTTCTGGATCACGACGACCAGAGGAACCCGAAGGGCGACGGCGGTGCTCATCCCTTCATGGAAGCCTGCCGTCGCCACCGCCCCGTCTCCGACCCAGGTGAGGGCCGCCCGGCGCTCGCCGCGGAGCCGGAAGGCCAGGGCCATGCCGGCCATGACCGGGACGAGCGAGCCCACCATGCTGATCGGCGCGACGATGCCCCGCTCCAGGTCACCGAAGTGGAGATCCCTGCCCCCGGTCGGGCCGTCCGCGGCGCCCAGCGCGCCGCGAAACATCTCCACGAGCGGCATGCCCCGTTCGTGACAGGCCCCGATGTTCCGGATCATGGGGCCGACCGCGTCCCGCGGGCCGAGGGCGTGGCACGCGCCCACGGTCACCGCTTCCTCACCCGGGCCGAGCCAGGCCTTGGAGAGCACTCCGGAACGCACCCAGCGTTTGAGCTGGAGGTCGTGGAGACGGTTCCGGACGAGCCCTTCGTAAAGACGCAGCCGCTGGTCTCGCGAGATAGCCCGGACCAGAGGAGCGCGATCCGGATCCGCGAGGGCCGTTTCTCCGAACTCCCGAACCAGCGTGGGATCCTCCCGCCAGTCGAGGTATTCCGGCGGATCCAGGCCGGGGAGCGGTTTCATGGGGCGCCCGGGGCGCCGCCCGGCTCAGGTCGCGGCGCCGCTCCAGCGCACGAGCTGGCCCGCGATCTCGTTTTCGACCTGGTCCCCGGCCCACTGGTTGCGGAGCCCGTTGGTGATGACCGAAAAACCGACGGGCCGCCCTCCGGGCTCCGCCGGAAACGCCACGCCGGACAGCGAGCTGACCCCGGAGAGGCTCCCGGTCTTGGCGATCACCCGACCAAGGGTCGTCGACCCCCACATGCGCCGGGCGAGCGTGCCGTCGACTCCGGAGACGGCGAGCGAACAGAGGAAGTCGTCGCGCAGGTCGGGCTGGGCATAGAGATCCCGGACCACCGCCGCCAGCATCCGCGCTGACAGCCGGTTGTCGCGAGACAGGCCGGAGCCGTCGGCGATCCGGAACTCGCTGGCCCGGAAGCCGAGCCCGACGAGGTACTCCTCGATCACGCGGGAGCCGCGCTCGGCTGTCGCCGGCCCGCCCCAGCGCAACCCTCCCAGGGCAAAGAAGAGCTGCTCGGAAGACCAGTTGTTGCTGTACTTGCCGAGCGCCTCGACGACCTGGCTCATCGGGGCCGACTGGTGGCGGTAGAGCAGGAGTTCGGGGCGCGTGTCGTCCGGTTGCAGCCGGCGGGGTTCGCCCGCGGTCGTCACTCCCTGTTCCGCGAGCTTCCCGCGGAGGGCATGACCGAAGTAGAGCGCCGGCTCCGTGGCCGTGAACCGGGCAACACGCTCGGCGCCGCCGCGAAGGATGCGCCCTTCGACGGTCGCCGTCCGCCCGCGCCCCCGCCGCACGAGGATGTAGGGCCTGGCGGAGTTCCGAAGCACCATCCGGTTCCGAAGCTGGTAGTAGCCGTATCCCTCGTCCCGGATGTCGGGGCGGTTTCCGTTGCCGGGAACACCGGCGATCTCCACCCGGTTCCACATGTAGCCCAGGCCGCTCTGGATGGGCTCGCGAAACCGGAGGCGGCGCCGGACCAGTTCCCGGTCCGTCTCCTGCGGCTCGAAGCAGGAGTCGTCGAGGATCAGATCCCCCTCGATTCGGGTGATCCCGTAGGCGGCCAGCGATCTCGCCACGAACTCCAGGTCGTGGCGCGTGATGCTCGGATCTCCCGACCCGACGACCGTGACCGGTCCCTCGATGACTCCCGCATCGGTCGGGGGGGCGTCGACCAGCAGGTCCGTGGCGAAGCGGAAGCTGGGACCGAGGTAGTGGATGCAGGCCGCCATCACCGGCAGCTTCATGCCGGAAGCCGGCACATACCTGCGATCGGCGTTGTGGCCCAGCAGGGGCTCGCCGGTCAGGAGATCCTCGATGTGGATCCCGATCGCGTTGTTCAGGCCGAACCGCCGGCGCACCCCGTGAACGCGCCGCGACAGGTCGCGAAGCGCCGAGTCGGTGAAGACGCCGGCGCCCGAGGCGGAAGCTCCCACGGCAGCGGCTCCGGCCGCTCCCGCGGCGGTCCCAAGCAGGCGAAGCACCCGGCGCCGGGGCCACGAGGAGGGACGGCTCCCCCAAGGCTCGGGGAGTCTGCCTCCCCCGGTCCGCCTCTCCCGCAGCAACACGGGCGGAGAGGATACCGCCGCCCGGCGGGTGCGGCGTCGGCGCGCCGACGGTCGTCAGTCCACCGGGGGAGTTGCGTCGGTCGCCGCGGGCGTGCGGCGGACGAGTCTCGCGACGACCGGAAACAGCGGCGACAGAAAGTAACCGCCGGCCAGAATCGCGAAGACGGCCACCGGTTCGGCGAGCGCAGCGACGATGAACACGGCCACGATGACCAGCGCCCGGTGGGAGTGCGGGTTCCGCGTCGCGAATCCCTTGAAACTGAGATAGCGCACCGGACTGTTCATCATGAGCGCCAACCCCAGGATGCCGAACAGGACCGCTGCCTCGGGGACACCCGGGCCCGGCGGCTCGGGATGCCAGTAGACGACGGCGCCGACGACGGCGGCCGCCGCCGGCGAGGAGAGGCCGATGTAGTAGCGGGGGTCGCTGCTGATCCGGCCCACGTTGAACCGCGCGAGGCGCACCGCGGCGCAGACCGAGAAAAGTGCGGCGACCAGCCAGCCGACGCGGGGCCAGGCGTGGAGCACCCACGCCCAGGCGAGCACCGCGGGAGCGATCCCGAACGAACCCATGTCGGCCAGGGAGTCGAGCTCCTTGCCGAACCGGCTCGTCGCCCCGGCGAAGCGGGCCACCCTCCCGTCCACGAGGTCGGCGAGGATCGCGAACCCGATGGCCAGCGCCGCGTCGGCGAACTCGCCGCGGATGCTCTGCACGATCGAGAAGAACCCGAAGAAGATATTCGCGACGGTGAACAGCGCGGGAACCAGGAAGACCCCGCGGCGGGTGCGGAGGCGGGGCGTCTTCATGACCAGCGGGCGATCGGTGTTTCGCCGCCTCGAACGCGGTCGCCGGGACGGACGAGAAGGGTGACGCCGGGAGGCAGGAGTGCGTCCGTCCGCGACCCGAAGCGAATCAGGCCGAAGCGCTCGCCTCGGGCCAGCTCGTCGCCCGGACGGGAACGGCAGACAATCCGGCGCGCCAGCACCCCGACGATCTGCCGGACCAGAATCGTGCCCCGCGGGGTCACGATCTCGAGTTCGTTGCACTCGTTCGTCTCCCCGGCGTCGGGACGGAAAGCAGCCCGGAAGCGGCCGGGCCGATAGCGCACCTCCCGGACCGCGCCGGCGGCCGGGGACCGGTTGATGTGCACGTCGAACACGGAGAGAAAGATCACCACCTGGCGCATGCCCGGCGCGCCCTCCTCCGCCGGGCCGACCGCGGTCACCCGCCCGTCCGCCGGGGCCACGAGCAGGTCCTCCTGAGCCGGCGGGGCGCGGCGGGGATCCCGGAAGAACCAGGCGCAGAATCCCGAGAGCAGCAGCGAGGCTCCGCCGAGCCAGCGCATGGCGGGCGCCTCGAACGAGGCGCCGGCGGCGGCGAACAACGCAGCTGCGCCGAGGGGGATCAGAATGAAGATCCAGCCTTCGCGGGCGATCCTCATGCGGGACTCCGAGGCCCGCCGTTGGACGTCCGCGGCGCCGCCATCCGGGCGGTCGGAAACGTCAGGAAGAAGCGGAGAGGACGGCGATGCGGTCCTTCAGGGCCAGCTTGCGCTTCTTCATGACCGCGCGCTCGAACTCTTCGGTGGGCGAGAGGGCCGGGCGAAGCGAGAGTTCGGTCAGGCGCGCGTCGAGTTCGCGGTGCTGGCGAACGAGTTTCTCCAGGATTGCGGCCTGGTCCGGCGGCGACGCGGCCGTGGCTCGTGGCTCGGGTTCTGCGGCTTGGGTTCGTTCCATGGGCGCCTCCTAGCCTAGCCGAAGGGGCTTCCACGGATTGGCCGGCCCCTCAGGGCGCGTGGATGTCCGGGGCGCGCAGGTACAGCGGCTCCAGGTTCCTCTCCTTTGGAGAGAAGGATTCCAGCGGGCGCGCGGCGGCGAGACGGACCGCTGCGGGGGCGAGAGGCCCCGCCATCGGCGCGAGCCCGACGCCGGGCGCGCTCCTCGCGATCGGCTCCCGGTAGCGCGTCATCCCCGGTCCGCAGATCCGGGCCGCCCCGTGCCGGCCCGCCCAGGAACCGACCTCCCCGGGGCGGAGGCGGCGGGGCCCGGCGACTCGCCGAGGAAGCGGCCCGCCGTCGTACACCGCGGCGAAGAGTTCCCCCCGGAGCGCATCCACGACGGCCAGACAACGTCCGGGAGCCCCGCTCTCCCGGTCTGCGAGCGCAGCTGCGCCGAGGCTCGATACCCCCACCGCCGGAAGCCCCGACGCCAGCGCCAGACCGTGAAGCGAGGCAAGTCCCACCCGAAGGCCGGTGAACGACCCGGGGCCGCGCGTGGCTGCCAGCCGGTGCAGCTCACCCAGCCCGACGCCGGCGCGTTCGAGGGCGCGCCGGATCGCCGGGAGAAGATGCGCCGCGTGCCGGTTCGATGGAGAAAACGTCTCCGTGTGCTCCACCCGCACTCGTAGCGGGCCACCGCCAGGGCATGGACCCGTCACGCGGGCCACGGTCGCGCTTCCCAACGGGCCGGTGACGTCGAAGGCCAGGACCCACTGGCTTTCCCCGGTCGGCATGCGTCTCCCTTCGGCCGCCCCCTGCCCTGTCCGCTGCTCCGTCCGTTGCTCCGCCGAATCAGCCTACCGCGGGGGCCGCCCCGACAGGGTCGATCCACGGCCCCGCCCGGCGCGCTTGGTTAGCATCGGCGCCTTTGTGACCGCGCCGCTGCTCTTCCCGAGGGATCCGGGGAAGGAACCCCGCACCCGCGCTCCCACGGCCCGGCAGAGGCAGCGGGTGTCGCCGGCGATGCGTCAATACCTCGACCTCAAGCGCGGCGCCGAGGACGCCATCCTCTTCTTTCGGATGGGCGACTTCTACGAAATGTTCTTCGAGGACGCACGCCGCGCCGCCGCGGTCCTGAACATCGCTCTCACGTCCCGCCAGCGGGACGCCGCCGGGGAACCGATCCCGATGGCCGGTGTTCCCCACCACGCCGCCGAGACCTACATCGGCCGCCTGGTGCGCGCCGGCTTCCGGGTTGCCGTCTGCGATCAGATCGAGCCCGCCGGGATGTCACGCGGTCCGGTGGCGCGGGAGATCGTCCGGGTCGCCACGCCCTCGACCTATCTGGACCCCGACTACCTCGAAGCCGCGGAAGCGGCGTACCTGATGGCGGTCGCGGAGACCGGCGGCGCCCGCCCGGCGCTTGGAGCGGCCTTCGCCGATCTCTCTACCGGCGACTTCTGCGCGGCGGAGTTCGGGGGCGGCGGGCGGTTCCGCCAGGCAGCCGACGCCATGGCCGCGTTTCGCCCCCGGGAGTTGCTCGCCGCCGAGGACGCGCCGCCGCGGGCGCTTGTCGGGAGCGCAGCAGGAGAGACACTCGTGACCCGGCGGCCAGGGCTCTGGTTTGGCCCTGAATCCGCCCGCGAGGCTCTCCTGCGCCATTTCGGCACGGCCTCGCTGGAGCCGTTCGGAATCGAGGCGATGCCGGCTGCGGCCGCCGCCGCCGGCGCGGCGGTGCGCTACCTCGGCGAGACCCAGAGAAGCCGAATCCGCCACCTGGTCAGCCTCCGGCGCCTCGACGACGCCGGACGTATGGTCGTGGATCGGGTCACCGTGCGGAATCTGGAAATCTTCGATCCGCTGACGGCCGATGCCGCGCCTGGGGCAACCCTGGCCGAGACTCTGGACCGCTCGCGCACCGGCATGGGGTCGCGACTGCTGCGGCGGCGGCTGGCGCAGCCCCGGCTCGACCGGGCCGTGGTGGAGGCCCGCCACGAAGCCGTGGAGGAAATTGCCGCGGCCCCGCGCCTCCGCAGCGACGGGCGGGCCGTCCTGACGGGCTGCCCCGATCTTGAACGGCTCGCAGCCCGCGCCTCGCTCCGGGTGGCCGGGCCCCGGGAGTATCTGCGGATCGCCGAAGCGCTGACGACAACCGCCCGCCTGCGGGCACTCCTCGACGGAGCCGCGGCCCCGCTCCTCGGTGAACTCGGTCAGCGACTTCGCGATCTCCCCGAGGTGAGGGAGCGGATCGAGCGCGCGATCGACCCGGAAGCCCCTGCCCTGCTTCGCGAGGGGGGGGTGATCCGCACCGGTCTTTCACCCGAGCTCGACGGGCTGCGCCGGCTGCGCATCGAGGCGCGCGGGCGCATCCGTGACATGGAGGCGCGGGAGCGCGCGCGCACCGGCATCCGGTCGCTCCGGATCCGCTACAGCCAGGTGTTCGGATACACGATCGAAGTCAGGAAGGGTCATGACGGCCGGGTCCCGGACGACTACACCCGCCGGCAGACGCTGGTGGCCGCCGAGCGCTACGTCACCACCGAACTGAAGGAGTTCGAAGAGCGCGTTGCGCGGGCCGATGACGACATCCGGGCGATCGAGGCGCGGCTTTTCGCGGAGCTCGAAGAAGACATCGGGCGCGCCACACCCCGTCTCCAGGAGACCGCGGCGGCTCTCGGCGAGGCTGACCTGGCCCTGGCGCTGGCCGCCGTTGCCGCCGAGACCTCCCATGTCCGCCCCACGATGCACGACGGCTTCGATCTGACGATCACCGGCGGCCGCCATCCGGTGGTCGAGGCGGTGGCTGACGAGGAGTTCGTGCCGAACGATCTCCGGCTCGACGAGGACGGATTCCTGATGGTCCTGACCGGGCCGAACATGGGCGGCAAGTCGACCTATCTGCGCCAGGCCGCCCTCATCGCGATCATGGCCCAGGCGGGTTGCCTCGTTCCGGCGCGGACGGCGCGGCTGCCCCTGGTGGATCGGGTGTTCGCCCGTGTCGGGGCGACGGACGACCTCTCGCGGGGCCGGTCCACGTTCCTCACCGAGATGGAGGAGACCGCCCACATCCTGCACCACGCCACCCGGCGGAGCCTTGTGCTCCTCGACGAAGTGGGCCGGGGAACGGCGACCTACGACGGCGTGGCCCTCGCCTGGGCGCTTGTGGAACACATCGTCCGGAGGCCCGAACTGCGTATGAAGACGCTGTTCGCGACCCACTACCACGAGCTGACTTCACTCGCCGCCAGCGAGTCCGCCGTGGTGAACTTCCACGTCGAAGCGCGGGAGCACCGGGAGGAAATCGTCTTTCTGCGCCAGGTGCTGCCCGGCGGGACGAGCCGCAGCTACGGGATCCAGGTGGCTCGGCTTGCGGGCGTCCCGCTCCCGCTGGTGAACCGGGCGCTCGAAGTGCTGCGGGGCCTTGACCGGGACCCCAGGACGGTGCGGCCCGAGGAGCCGGGGCCTCCTGACGGCGACGGGCTCGGGCCCCGCGCAACCGAGGTGATCGAAGCGCTGCGCCGGGCCGATCCCGACGGGCTCACGCCCCGCGCGGCTCTCGATCTCGTCTACCGGCTGCGGCGGGAGCTCGAGGAGAGCCCTGGCTGACGCTCCCGGCGCCAGGATCGGCGCCCGGTAGACTGGCAGAAGTGGAGCCGGTGCCGGACGGGGAACGGAAGCGGGGGCGGGGCCTGCGGCTGGCGCCCGCCGTCGCCGCGGCCGCGCTGCCGGTGGTCGGAACGCTGGCTGCCTGCGACCCCGACCGCCCCCGTCCCTTCGCGCTCGCCACCGGCACGACGGCAGGGATCTACTACCCGCTGGGCGGCGCGCTCGCGAGCCGCTGGACCCGCGACCTCCCCGGACTCGTCGTCAAGGCAGAAGTCAGCGCCGGCTCGGTCACGAATCTCATCCAGGTCGCGAAGGGTGAGAGCGACATCGGCTTCAGCCAGGCCGATGCGGTCACCGACGCCATCGCCGGGACCGGCCGGTTTCCCACGGCGCTGCCGATTCGGGTGCTCGCGCGGATCTATCCGAACGTGGTGCACCTGCTCAGCGTGGCCGGGCGGGGTGTCGAGTCGCCGTCCGACCTTCCGGGGAAGCGGGTCTCGCTGGGTCCGCCGGGGTCGGGCAACGAGGTCACCGCCCGCAACGTGCTTCGGGCGCTGGGGATTGCCGATCGGGACTTCCGGGTCCGACACATGAATTACAACCAGAGCATCAACGGCCTCAAAGACGGCACTCTGGACGCGGTCTTCCTGGCAGCGGGGCTGGGCGTGTCTTCGGTGATCGAACTCGGCCTGACCCGCGAGCTCCGTCTGGTTCCTTTCAGCGGCGGGGAGATCGCGGCCGTCGAGGCGGCGAATCCCGCCTACCAGGGCTTTTCCGTGCCCCCGGGCGTCTACCGGGGAGTGGACGAACCCACGCTGACTCCGTCGCTGTGGAACATGCTCGTGGTGCATGCGGACATGCCGGACGAGCTGGCGGCGGCCCTGGCCGCCTCGCTCCTCGCCGGACGGGAGGAGTTCTTCTCGGTGACCCGGAACGCGGAGTTCATCCGGCTGGACAACGTGGCGTCCGTGGGCGGCCTGCCCCTCCACCCGGGAGCGGCGCGCCATTACCGGGAGGAGCGGGAGGCCGTGATTCCGGGAGAAGCCCACGCGGAACCGGGCGGGGCGGCCGTCGCGATCCGGCCATGACCGATTCCGGGGTCCGAGGTCGGTCCCCATCCCCGGCGGCGCGGACTTGCCGATGAAGGAAACGCCTGGTCCGGCGGGGGGCGCCGCGCCGCTTCCGGCCGTCGTTCTCGTCCTCGGCGCCGGCCTCTCCCTGTTTCAGCTCTGGCAGGCGTTCACCGGAACCCTGGGGGCCACGTGGCTCCGGCCGATTCATCTCACCTGGATCCTGGTCCTGGCGTTTGTCGGGGCGCGCGCCGCGACCCGGGGCGGGCGCATCCGCGACAGCGTCCTCGCGGTGGCGGCGCTCGCCGCCGGAATCCGGGTGATCGGGTTCGATCGCCAGGGTATCGACGCCATCCTCTACGGGCTTCCGCTCCTGGATCTCGCCGCCGGAATCGTCCTCCTCGGTCTGCTCCTCGAGGGGACCCGCCGTCGGGTGGGCGCGGTGATGAGCAGCGTGGTGGTCGCTTTCCTGGCCTACAACGCGTTCGGGGCGGCGCTGCCGGGGATCCTCGCCCACCGGGGGTTCGAGCTCGAGCGCATCGTCCGCTTCGAGGTCTTCACCGGCGCCGGGCTGTTTGGCCTGCCGCTCGGCGTGGCGAGCAGCACCGTCTTCGTGTTCGTGCTGTTCGGAGCGCTCCTCGAGTCCACCGGCGGCGGGCGCTTTTTCATCGACCTCGCCTTTGCGCTGGCCGGAAAGGCGCGGGGCGGACCAGCCAAGGCTGCCGTCCTGTCCTCGGCGGCTCTCGGATCGGTCTCTGGTTCCGCCATCGCCAACACGGTGACCACCGGGGCGCTCACGATCCCGATGATGAAGCGGCTGGGCTTTTCCCGGGAAGAGGCCGGGGGGATCGAGGCGGCGGCGTCCACCGGCGGCCAGCTCATGCCGCCGATCATGGGCGCCGGCGCGTTCCTGATGGCGGAACTCACGAACACGCCGTACACCCGCATCGTCCTCGTCTCGCTGTTGCCGGCGACCCTGTTCTTCGCTGGAACCCTGTTCTTCGTGCATGGGCTCGCGGTACGCCGGCGGATCCCGGTGATGGCGTCGCGGCCGAGGATCGTGCCGACCCTGGTCGAGGGCGCCCATTTCCTCCTCTCCATCATCGTGGTCGTCGTCCTGCTGCTGCTGAACTACTCCCCGATGCTGGTGGGAGCCGCCGGCTGCGTCGCGGTCGTGGCCGCCGGGGCGGTGCGCCGGCGGACCCGGATCGGTCCGGCAGCCCTCGCCCAGGGGCTCGCCCGGGGCGCGGTGACCGCGGTTCCGGTCTCGCTTGCGTGCGCCGCCGCCGGCGTGGTGGTCGGGGTGATCGGCCAGACCGGCGTCGGGCTCCAGTTTGCGGAACTGCTTCTCGGCGCCGCCGAGACCAGTCTCCTTCCCGCGCTCCTGCTGTCGGCGCTCGTTGCTCTGGTTCTGGGCATGGGATTGCCGGTGACGGCGGCCTACATCGTCGTGGCGGTCGTGGCGGCGCCGGCGCTCACCGGACTCGGCCTTCCCATCCTGACCGCACACCTGATCCTCTTCTGGCTCTCGCAAACCTCGAACGTCACGCCGCCGATTGCACTCGCCGCCTTCGCCGGCGCCGGCGTGGCGGGCGGGCGCCCGATGCCCACCGCGATCCAGGCAGTCCGGCTCGCGCTCGGACTCTTCGTGGTCCCTCTGCTCATGGCCACCACGCCGCTGATCCCGGAAGCCGGCGCCGTCCCGGGCGCGGCGCAGGGCGTGGCCTTCCTCACCGGCCTGCTCGCGATGGCCGGCCTCGCCGTCGCCCTCTACGGGACGGGACTGCGCCGCGCCGGCGGGTGGGAGCGGCTCGGCGCCGGCGCCGGAGCACTGCTTCTCCTCGGCGGCGACCCGGCGGTTCGCCTCATCGGGGCAGCCGTCACGGCGGGTGCGCTCATCCCCCAGATCCGGCGCGACGGACGGAGAGACAGCTGAGTCCCGCCGGGATCAGAGCTCCCGCACGCGCACCAGGTACTGGATCGAAGTCAGCGCTGTCAGCGCCGCCATCATTCCCAGGATGATGGTGGTGACGGCCGACTCGAGGCGCAGGTGGTTGGCGACGAGGATCCAGAAGATCCCGGTGACGTTCACCGCTGTCGCCCATTTCCCCAGCCGGGTAGGACGGAAGTCGCGCCGCTCGACCGCAAGGTTGTAGGCCCCGGTGACAAGCAGGATCACCGCGTCCCGAGCCAGGATCGCCACGGCGACCCAGGCCGGGATGCGGACGGTCAGGCCCTCCAGCGGCGCCGCCAGGATGGCCACCGCCGAGACCACAAGGACCTTGTCGGCAAGCGGATCGAGCAGCGCCCCGAGCTGACTGTCCTCTTGCCGCCAGCGCGCCACCGCCCCGTCCACCGCGTCGGTGAGGCCGGCCAGGGCGAGCGCGGCCAGAGCCCATCCGAACCGGGCGTAGATCACGCAGGTGACGACCACCGGCGCGAGCAGCAGCCGCGCCACCGTGAGCTGGTTGGCGAGGGTCACGGCAAAGACAGCCCCATGAAGGCCGCGAAAGCCTCGCGGCAGGCCGCGGGATCGACGAGGCACGGCCTCCCGTGGCCCGCTCCTCGGACGGTCAGCATCCGGCTCCCGGAAAGGCCGTTTGCCCGAAACACCGCCTCCTGACTCCCGGGCGGCGCCCGGCGATCCTCCGTCCCGACGATCACCAGAACGGGAACGCCTCGCAGGCCCAGGGTTCGGGAATGCTCCTCCACGTCGAGGTCCTCGGCACGGAACTGCGCCGAAAGGCGCATGCCCATCCGCGTCAGGTCCCCGGCGGGAAAGGGAGGCAGCCCGAAGAGCAGGTCCGCGTACTGGTCAATGACCTCCGGCGCGTTCCGGAAGGTGCTGTCGAGAACGACACCGGACGGTGGGTCGGCGAGCGCCGCGCCGGCGCCCGCCACCCCCGCTGCGCCCATGGAAACGCCCATCAGGTAGAGGCGGGTTCCGGGAGAGCGCTTCCGGAGGTAGTGGGCCGCGGCGATCACGTCGAAGCGCTCGTCGTGGCCGAGCGTGGTCCGCCCCCCCCGAGTGTCGCCGTGCCGGCGGAGATCGATCGCGAGGACTTCGCAACCGGCGCGGGCGAGGAAGACCGCCCGATCGAGGACTTCGCGCCGCGACCGGAACAGCCCGTGGGCGATGACCACCCCGCAGGGGACGGGCTCCGAACCGGGAAGCAGCCAGGCCGAGACCCGGAGCGCGTCTTCGGTGGGGAGCAGGACGCTCCGGTAGCGCAGCCCGAAATCGCGGGGCGTGGTGGTGAGAGCCCGATCCTGCGGCCGGGTCCCGGTGGCGGTGGTGAGAGCCACCCCGACCGCCACCGGAATCAGGAGAACGAAGAGGATGGCGCCCACGAGAAGACCGAGAAGCGTACGCAGGAGCCACTTCCGGCGGCGGCTCATGCGGCGGCGTCTCCGGGGGCAGCGGGCGTATCGGCTTCGGGAGGCCCGATTCCGGACACCAGGAACACGGCGAGCACCCCGAAGCCGGCCATGCCCCAGCAGACTGCCTGGAATCCGACCCCGTAGAGGATGCTGCCAACGGCCGCGGCCGCGGCGATGCCGATCTGTGAAGCGGTGTTCGAGAAAGCCAGGAACGCGGCACGCCGCCGGGGCCCGGCCAATTCGCTGCGAAGCGCGGCAAACGCCCCCATCCGCGCCACCCCGATGACGCCGAATCCGAGAAGGCCGACGAGCGCCGCCCAGCCCGGCAGGAGGGGCAGCGTGACGGTGACCAGGGCCAGGGCCACGGACGTCGCGATGGTGAAGCGACGCTTTCCGAACCGATCCGCCAGCGGGCCGGCCAGGGGCTGGACGACGAGCACTGCAGCCCCGAGCCCGCCGTACATCAGGCCCACCTCGGCAACGGTGTAGCCCCGAAACTCCTGCAGCCAGCCCGAGGCGTAGGTGGACACCCCGACCAGACTTGCCGAGAGGCAGAAGGCAGCCAGGGCGGCCCGGCGAAGAGTCGCGGAGCGGAAGAAGGCCTGGTACCCCGCGAGCCGAAGCCGGAGAGCCCGGTCGTCGAATCGCCTCCGCGGCTCGCGCAGCATGGCCAGCGGAACCAGGGTCAGCGCCGCGCCCGCCGCAAGGACGGCGTAAACGGGCTGATGCCCCCACCGGGCCGACGCGAACGCGGCGCCGACCTGGCCCAGGATGGCCGCCCCCATGGCCGCCCCCAGGAGAAGCGCCATGATCCGGCCGCGACGCTCGTAAGCCACCCGGTCGCCGACCCATGCCACGGCCAGCGCCGCGATCGTTCCGCCGGCGATGCCCGCGCCGACCCGGGCCACGAGGAAGGACGCGTAGCCGGGGAAACCCGCGACGAGCCCCGCGGCAGCCGCCAGAAGGGCTGTGGCCGCCAGCAGGAACGGTCGCCGGCCCCGTGCGTCCGAAACGGGGCCGATCAGCAGGGCCGCGGCCGAAGCGGCCACGGCGTAGGCGGAGACCGCGAGACCCGCCTCCGCCACGGAGACCCCGAGTCCGGCCGCGATGACGGCGATCAACGGCGCGACAACCTGTTGATCCAGGAGCCCCAGCGCGAGCAACAGGGCAAGCGGAGCCGCGGACCAGCGGAGAGCGGCGTTCGAGTCCGGGGGGCTCACGGGCGGGGGCGGAGGCTAAGGCTATATTCTCGCGCCCCCGATGCTTCTTCTGGATCGCTTCCGGTCGCCGCTGCGGAGCCGTGACGCGGACGTTCGCCGGCAGTACGTCGAGAATCTCGCCGAACACGAGACGGACACGCTTGTCGGGGTGGCGTGCGGCGATCCCGATGCCGGGGTCCGCGCGGAGGCGGTCCAGCGGCTCAAGGCGCCCCGGCTGCTGCTGCAGATCGTGGCCGAGGCCAGCGACCCGGATGTCCGCGAGCTCGCCCGCAAGCGCAGCGAGCATCTCCTGGTCCGGATCGCGGCGGACAATCGGGACCTCGGCGAGTCGCAGCGGGCGCTCGAACTGATCGAGCCGCTCCCCGCAGTGGCAAGGGTGGCCTGCCGGGCCCACTTCCGTCCGGTCTGGAGCGAGGCCGTAGCGCGTCTCGTCGGGGCCGAGGGCGACGTCGGGCGGGATGAGGCGCTCACCCGCGTCGCCGCGACCGCGAAGGCGCCGCAGGCCAGAAAGCAGGCGCTCGCGGCGGTTCGCGGCCAGGCCGCGCTCGCCCGGGTGGCGCTCTCGGCGAAGGCCAAGCACGTCGCGCAGGCCGCGACCCGGCGTCTCGTCGACCCGGACGAACTCCTTCGCGTGGCCGAGAAGGCGCCCACTGCGAAAGTGCGGGGCCTGGCGCGCCGCCTGTTCGACGAGCGCGTGCCGGCGGACCACCCCGAGCAGGTGCGCGCTCGCGAAGCCAGGATTCGCGAATGGCTCGATCGCCTCGAGGCCCTTCAGGCGCGCGGCGGCGCTGCCGGAGCACGGCGGGCGCTCCTTGACCGCGCCCGGGCGCTGGTCGGGGAAGGGCCGGTGGAGCCGGAGTTGCTCGCCCGCCTCGAGGCGGCGGAAACCGCGAGTACCCGGACGGCGGCGCGGCCCGGCCTGGCCCATCGGATGCTCGTTCCTCCGACGGTCGTCGCGCGCGCGGCGCCGGCCCCCGACCGGATGCCGAAGGAGGCCGCATCGGTTCTCGCCCGGTTGGAGGATCCCGCCGAGGAGCTCACCCTGGCCCAGGTGGACGCCTGCGATCAGCAGCTCGGGCGGCTGCTCGGGGACTCCCCGGACGGCGCGGCAGACCGCTGGCGATCGGCGGTGAAGAGTGCGCGCGACCGGGCCTGGGAGCGGAAGCGCCAGCGGATCGCGGCCTTCCGTTTCGAGGAGATGGTGGATCAGGCCAAGGCCCTCGCCAAATCCGCCGAGGGGGGCGTATCGGGTCGCGACGCGGGGCTGGCGCGCAAGGACTGGGCAGGCCTGAAGAAGCGCTTCGAGCGGCTTGCGTTGCCCCAGGGAGCCGATCCCGCACCGTTTCACGAAGCCATGGAGCGGGTTGATGCCGCCCTCACCGGAGTCGAGGAAGAGCGGCAACGAAAGAGACGCAAGGCGGAAAAGCGCCTGGAACGGCTCGAAGAGCGCCTCGCCGCCCTGGAAACCGCCGAGCCGTTCCGCCTCGGACAGGCGGAGTCGGCGCTCAGGGACCTCGCGGCCCTACGGAGCAGTGATGCGTGGCGCTTTGCCGGACCGGAACGGCAGGGTCGGCTACAGCGCTCCCAGGCGGCGCTCATGCCGCGCCTCCGCGAGGCCCGGGAACTGCGGGAATGGCAGTTCTGGTCGAACCTGGACGAGCAGCAGGAACTCCTTCGCAAGGCGCGGGCGCTGCTCGAAGTCAAGGACCTCCGCCGCGTGGACCGGGAGCTGACCCGCCTGGAGCACTCCTGGTTCCGGGCGCGGCATACCCGGGGCGAGCAGGGACAGGAAATCTGGGACGAGTGGACCGAAGTCTGCGCCGAGCTGCTGGAGCGGGTCGGGCCGATTCGGGAGGCAGCGGAACAGGAGCAGAACCGGAGGCTCGAGGCACTGGCGTCCCTGGTCGTCCGGGCCGAATCCATCGCGGAGAGCGCGGATCCGAAGCGGGTCGCCGAGATGCGGGGGCTGATGACCTCCTGGCGCGAGAATTCCAAGGGGCTGGGCAAGCAGACCGACGCGCTGTGGAAGCGCTTCCACAGCGCCAACGACCAGTACTTCACCCAGTGGAAGAAGGCCCGTAAACGGCATGTGGCCGAGCTCGAAGCGAATGTTCCGGTGCGCGAGGAGTTGATCAGCCAGGCCCGGAAGCTGGAGGATGTCGCGGATGCCGGCCAGGTCCGGAGCGCAGTCCGCGACCTCATGCGCGCCTGGAAGGAAGCTCCGCCCATCCCCAGGAAGCGTTCGGATCCGCTCTGGGAGGAATTCCGGACCGCCTGCGACCGCGCCCGGGACCGATTCCGCGATGGCGCTGCCCGCAACGGAGGCTCGGGGAAGGGCGTCGCGACCTGCCTCAAGCCGGAGGAAGAACAGGCGCTCCGGGAAGCTCTCGCCGGGCTGGCCGCCCTCGACCCCGGAGAGCGGGCCCGGGCGGCGGAACCGATCTGGAGCGAGTACCGGCGTCTCTATCGCGATCCGGCGCCAGGATCGGAGCGGAGGACCGGCGTGCCCGCGATCGAGCGGGAGTTCGTCGCGAGCCTCCAGGACGCCTTCGAGGCGTCACCCGACACGTTTGCCGGCACCCGGTTCGACCAGCATCGGCTGATCGGGCGGCTCGAGGCCCGGCTGGCCGAGACGCGGGCCCTCGACTCGCGCTCGGCAAAGGCGCCGGCCCGGGGCGGGGCCGCGCAGCTTGCGGCGCACCTCGAGCGCAGCCTGCGCCGCGGCGGCGCCGCCGACCGCGACGCCGAAGCCCGGGAGGCGGCAAACGCAGCCGCCCGGACCCTGGAGCGGGCTCGGCTTTCCGGGCCGGCCGTGGCTCCGGCAGCCCGAGCCTGCCTGGCGGACATCGAGAAGCTGGCGCGCAGGCTGATCGCGAAGGCGCCGCGGACGCCGCCCGGTCCGACGGGATTCTCCGGGCCGCGCCGCGGGAAGGGCCGGCGTCGGCCGTTCCGCTCGCGGCCCATGGAGTACGCCAGCCCTCCCGGCCGGGACTGATCAGGCCGGACGGCTCGCCGCGCCAGAAAGGCGCCGGGACGGGGCCGATCTTCCGAGTCGCAAAGCGTTGCCCACCACCGAGATGGAGGAAAGGGCCATCGCCGCGGCTGCCGCTTCCGGAGGCAGCAGGAGGCCGGTCCCGGGATGGAACACCCCGGCAGCCAGCGGAATGGCCGCCGTGTTATAGAGAAAGGCCCAGAAGAGGTTCTGGCGGATGATCCGCGTTGCGCGTCGCGCGATCGCGAGCGCCTCGGCGACGAGACGCAGGTTGGGCCGCATGACCGTCACCGCCGCCGCCTCGCGCGCAACTTCGGTCCCCTCGGCGAAGGCGATGCCAATGTCGGCGTGAGCCAGCGCCGGGGCGTCGTTGATGCCGTCCCCGACCATGGCGACCGGCCCATGCGCGGCCCGCAGGCGATCCACCGCCTCGAGCTTCCCGTCGGGCAGCAGGCCGCCCTCGGTGCTCTCGATCCCCGCCTCACGGCCGACCGCGGCCACCGCCCCGGGGGCGTCGCCGGAGAAGAGCGCCACTGCGAGCCCGTCATCGTGGAGCTGCCGCACCAGTTCCCGCGCCTCCGGGCGCGGATGGTCGCGGAAGCCGACCGCCCCCAGGAAGATTCCATCCCGGAGCACGACGAGCCGCCCGGAAACCCCGGGTTCCCCAGCGTCACCTGCCGGCGCCGCGGCGCCAAGTTCCCGGGCGAAACGGGGACTCCCGACATGAATCACCACGCCGTTCTCCAATGTCGCCGTCACGCCTTTGCCCGGAATGGCCTCGAAGCGGCGGAGAGGCTGGAGGCGCGTCCCTCCGGAGCGGGCGAAGGCGACGAGAGCGACGCCGAGCGGGTGCTCGGAGCCTTGCTCGGCAGAGGCGGCCGCCTCGAGGAGTTCGTCCGGGGTGGCGCCAGGCGCCGGGGCGACGAGCGCCACCGTGGGCTCTCCCGCGGTCAGGGTGCCCGTCTTGTCCAGGGCCACGGCACGCACCCGGGCGAGGCCTTCCAGAGCCGATCCGGACCGAAAAAGGATGCCTCGCCGGGCACTCCGCCCGGTCGCCACCAGGACCGCGGTGGGGACCGCGAGACCGAGAGCACAAGGACACGCCACGACCAGAACCGCCACCGCCCGCTCCACGGCAAAGAGCGCTCCGCCTCCGGCCAGGCCCCAGATCGCCGCGGTCGCTCCGGCCACCGCCATGACCGCCGGGACGAAGACACTGGCGACCCGGTCGGCGGCCCGTTGCAGCGGAATCTTGTCGGCCTGCGCCTGCCGGACGGCCCGGCCGATGCGGGAGACCGCACTCTCCGCCGCCTCCCGGCGCACTTCGATCTCGATCGCGCCGGTGAGGTTCATCGCCCCCGCGGGAACCCGGTCCGGGACGGTCCGTTCCACCGGGACGCTTTCTCCGCTGACCAGAGATTCGTCGAGGGCCGCGCCACCGCGCACGATCGCCCCGTCGAGGGGAATTCGCTCGCCAGGACGGACGAGCACCCGCTCCCCCACGCGGACCGCCGCCACCGCAACCTCCTTCCAGACGTCGCCTCGGGAAACGCGCGCCCGGTCGGGAGCAATCGCCAGCAGCCGGTTGAGGGCTCGAGCCGCCCGGCCTCGGGCCCGCCCCTCGAAGTACCTGCCGAGCAGGACAAACGCCACGATGAGCGCCGCGGTGTCGAAGAAGAGGGGAGCGTCCGGAACGCCGAACAGCAGTTGGACGGTCGATGCCGCGAACGCGACCCCGGCGCCCATGCCGATCAGACTGTCCATACCGAAGATCCGCCGTCGCGCCGCGGCCCCGAGCGCGAGAAGGAAGCCCCGGCCCAGCCAGAGGACGACGGGCGCGGACAGAAGGAGCTGCGCGACGCGCCCGCCGGCCGAGGCGCCCACCGGGCTCATCGAGAGCCCCATCGCCACGGCCGCGAGCGCGAGTGCAGCGCCCGCCGGCCGGAGGGCCCGGCCTGACGGCGGCGCGTCGCTCCCCGCCGCGGGGCCGGCGGCTCCCGCTTCCGGGGCCGGTTCGGGTTCCGGAGCCAGGCGATAGTCACCGGCCTCCCCGACCGCCGCGGCAATGGCGTCCCGGAGCGTCTGATCCACCCGGCTTCCCGCCTCGAGCTCGACCGCCATCCGGCCGGTGGCGAGGTTCACCGAAGCCGCGATGACCCCCGGGGTCCGGCCGACCGCCTTTTCGACGCTCGCCACACAGCCGGCGCAGTGCATGCCGAGGACTTCCGCCTCCAGGCGGGAGGTCTCGGGGGAGGCCCCCCGGGGACCGACGGTGGTGGACATCATGCGGTCTTCGGCCGTTCCGATCCCCCCTTTAGAATCCGCCCCTTCGTGCCGGTTCGGAACATTCTGCGCTACGGAGCGGAGCCGCTCTCGACGGTTTCCGTTCCCATCACCGACTTCTCCCGCGACTGGCAGTCCCTTGTCGATGACATGGTAGCCACGATGTACGCCGCCCCGGGGGTGGGGCTCGCCGCGCCCCAGATCGGGATCAACGAGCGGCTCATCGTGATTGACATCAGTGCGGGCGATCGGGAAGGCGAGCTGATCGTCATGGCGAACCCCGAGATCCTGGAAGCCGAAGGGCGCCAGCTCGCCGAGGAGGGATGCCTCTCGGTGCCGGGATACTCGGGCGTCACCCGGCGGCCGGCCCGGGTTCGTGTCCGAGGCCAGCGGCTCGACGGCTCCTCATTCGAGATGGAAGCCACCGGCCTGCTGGCGCGCGCCTTCGGTCATGAGGTGGATCACCTGGACGGACGCCTCTTCATGGAGCGCCTTGGGGCGCTGAAGCGGGACCTCATCCGGCGCAAGCTGCGCCGCCGCATCCGCCGCGGAGACTGGTAAGGGGACGCACCCGTCCCGAGGCGACGCATTCGCACGTCTCCGCCGCAGCGCGCGTTCGAACGGGGCGATGACGGATCGGGGTGGGCCGCCGCGCCTCGACGTGGTGTTTCTCGGCACCTCCGGGTTCGCGGCGCCCTGCCTTCGCGCCGTCCACCGGGCCCACCGCGTGCGCGCGGTCGTGACACAGCCCGATCGTCCGGCGGGACGTGGTCGGCGGCTGCTCCGCAGCGAAATCGGACACATCGCGGACGAACTGGGCCTCCCGCTGCTGCAGCCGAAGCGGATTCGCCTCCGCCGGTCCTGGGCGCCGGTCGCTGCCCGAAAGCCCGATGTTCTCGTGGTGGCCGACTACGGTCAGATCCTTTCCCGCCGACTGCTCGCCGTTCCTCGGCTCGGGGCGGTCAATGTTCACGCTTCCCTGCTTCCCCGGCTCCGGGGGGCCGCGCCGGCCATCTGGGCGGTCGCCCGCGGCCACCGGCGGACGGGCGTGACGACCATGCTGATGGATGTCGGCCTAGACACCGGCCCCATTCTGCTGCAGCGGGAAACAGAGATCACGGACTGCGACACCGGAGGCAGTCTGCTCGGCCGGCTCGCGCCGATCGGCGCGGAGGTGCTGCTCGATACCCTGGACGGGCTCGACCGAGGCGTGCTTCGTCCGCGTCCGCAGAACGATGCGGCAGCGACCTGGGCGCCACGCATCACCCGGGTCGACGCGGCGCTCGACTGGGAGCTTGGGGCCGCCTCTCTGGCGAGTCGCGTCCGGGCGTTTTCTCCCCGCCCCACCGCGTTCACCCGGACGGGTCCCGGCGGCCCGTTCGGGGCCGGCCCGCTGCGGGTGCACGCGGCAACCGTCGGGCCCCCGAACGATGCCGTTCCCGCGCCGCCAGGGTCCTTTGCGGTCGTCGGGTCCCGGGCGCGCCCGGAGATCGCAATCCGCTGCGGCGGGGAGGAGACCCTGCGCCCGCAGATGGTCCAGGCCGCCGGCCGACGGAAGATGGCCGTGGCCGACCTCCTCCGGGGAACAATTCTCTCGCGCGGCTGGAAGCCGTTCCACGGCCGGTTCCTCGACCGGGCCACGGCCGCCGCGAACGACGATCCGAACCCCGGAGAGTCGAAGGTGAGGGACTGACATGGGCAGGGTGAGCAGATGGCTCTTTCGCGCCGCGGGACGCGGGGCGATCGCCGTTGCGGGCGGCTGGTTCCTTCTCGCCGTGGTCGCGGACTCGCGCCCGGCCCGTCCGGTCGTTTCCTTCTTCAACCCCCCGGTCCGCAATCTGGCGCATCGCGGCGGCTCCCTGCTGGCTCCCGAGGAAACCCTCGCGGCGTTCGCCGCGGCTGTTCGCCACGATGTCGATGCCCTCGAGATGGATGTCCATCTTTCCCGTGACGGCGAACTCGTGGTCTTCCATGACCGCACCCTCGACCGCACGACCGACGGGTCGGGGGAGGTCGCCGGGCGGAGCCTCGCGGAACTTCGGGAACTCAATGCCGGGCATCGGTTCCGCGATCGGGAGGGCCGTTTCGCCTACCGCGACGATCCCGTCGGGATCCCCACGCTCACCGAGGTCTTCGCCGCGCATCCCGGGCAGCGCATGGTGATCGAGATGAAGGCGGCGGCTGCGGCCGCGCCGCTCTGCGAGATGATCCAGCGCGCGGGCAAGTCGGGTGAGGTTCTGGTCGGGGCGTTCGAGCAGGCGGCCCTCGATGTCTTTCGCGAACTCTGCCCGGATGTCCCGACGGGGGCAGGATTTACCGAAGCCGCCGGCTTCTGGGGACTCTCCCTTCTCGGACTCGAGGGGCTGTTCCGCGCTCCTGCGGACGCCCTGCTGGTCAGCGAGGGGATCGGCGCCATCCGGGTGGTGACCCCGCGGTTCCTGCGTGCGGCGCGGCGCGTCCGCCTGCCGGTGATCGTCTGGACCGTGAACCGTGCGGAGGACATGAACCGTCTCCTCGACCTGGGCGTGGACGGCATCCTTACGGACGATCCCGCCGCGCTCTCGGACGTTCTGGCGTCCCGGCGCTGATGGCCGGCAGCAGGCGGACCCAGGTCGCGACGCCCGCCCGGCGACTTGCCTTCCGGGTCCTGATCCGACTCGAACGGGCGAAGCCCGACCGACCTGCGCCCCGGCCCGACTCGCTGCTCGCCTGGATGGAGGATGCGAAGGATGGCTCGCGGGACGGTTCCCGGGACCGCGCCCTGGCGCGCGAGCTGGTCTTCGGGGTGCTGCGCTGGAGGCGGCTCCTCGACCACGCGCTCGACTCCTATGCGCGGACCCCGGTGGCCGACCTCGGGCCCGCCGTCCGGACCTGCCTCCGGCTCGGTCTCTACCAACTCCGTTACCTGACCCGGGTGCCCGA
Organism: Vicinamibacteraceae bacterium; assembly: GCA_012271265.1. Taxonomy (GTDB): domain Bacteria; phylum Acidobacteriota; class Vicinamibacteria; order Marinacidobacterales; family Marinacidobacteraceae; genus JAAXGQ01. The sequence goes on along the minus strand of JAAXGQ010000043.1, from coordinate 32,604 downwards.
ACGGGCGGCCGTCCACGAGACCGTTTCCCTCACGGCTTCGGTGGCGGGCGTCGGGGCCTCGCGGCTGGTGAACGCCGTGCTCCGCGCCTACCTCCGCGCGCACCACCCCTGGCCCTGGCGCGGTGGGGATCCGTCCCTGTATCTGCGCGTCGGGCTTTCGCATCCTGACTGGCTGGTGGACCGCTGCCTCGCCGCTCTCGGCCCCGACGGAGCACGGGCGCGGCTCGAGGCGAACACCCGTGTGCCCCGGAATTACGTGCGCGTTCGCCGCGGCGAGGATGTCGCCGCCGTGCGCAGGCGGCTCCGGGACGACGGGGTGGCCAGCGAACGCTTTCCCCTGGCGCCGCGCTGCCTTCGGGTCATCGAGGGCAACCCGCAGCAGTCGCCGCTCCACCGGGAGGGGGTCGTGCACATCCAGGATGCCGGCTCCCAACTCATGGGCTGGCTGCTTCCGGTGGCCGGCGCCCGGCGGATCGCCGACCTTTGCGCGGCGCCGGGAGGGAAGGCCACGATCCTGGCGGAGCGGGCCGATCCCCGGCCGGTGCTGGCCGGCGACCTCCGGCCCGCCCGGATCTCGGTGCTCGGCCGGACCGTGGGCCGCCTCCGGACGGCTGGCGTCGTGCCGTTCGTGGCCGACGCCGCCCGACCGGCTCTCCGGGACGGGCGCCTCGACCGCATCCTGGTCGACGCCCCGTGCAGCGGCCTCGGGACGCTCGCCCGGAACCCGGACATCAAGTGGACCAGCTCGCCGGAGCGCATCGCGGCGCTGGGGGCCGTGAGCCGACGAATTCTGGGCGCCGCCGCCCGCCTGCTGGCCCCGGCGGGGATGCTGCTCTACGTGGTGTGCTCCCTGGAGCCCGAAGAAACGAGCGAGGTCGTCGCGTCGCTGCTGGAGGAGCGGGAGGATCTGGCCCGCGTGCCCCTCAGCGGCCAGGTGCCGCCCCGGATGGCGTCGCTGGTGGATGAGGACGGCGCCCTCCGGCTCGCTCCCGAGGCTCACGGAACGGATGGGTACTTTGCCGCCCTCCTGATCCGTCGCCCCGGAGGGACAACGTAGAATTGCGCCGCCGGCAATCGTCGGAGGTCCGTTTTGTCACGCAGGATCCGATTCCGCATCGTGGGCGCGAAGCCCGGGCGCTTCCTCGGCCGCAGTCTGTGGTACCTGGGAAGCGCCTTCGTGCTCGGCTCCGTCTTCGTCTGTGCGGCGGTGGCGTCGTTCCTGATCGCCTCCGGAAGCGCCGATCCGCGGGTGCCGGACGTGACCGGGCTGGATCCGGAGACGGCCGAGGCCCTGCTTGCCGAGGTGGGGCTTCGCATGGCGGCCGGGGGCGACCGCTTCAACGATCGGATTCCGGTGGGGCTGGTGGCCCATCAGGAACCCGGCGCCGGGGCCGTCTTCCGGCGCGGGCGCTCCGTCCGGGTCTACGCCAGTCTGGGCCCGACGCGTCGCGTGGTCCCAAGGGTCGAAGGCAGCACGCTGATCGAGGCCCGGCGCCAACTCGAGGCGACGGACCTCGCCGTGGGCCGGATCGCCGAGGTCGAGAGCGACACCTACCTGGCGGGGCGCGTCATCGCCCAGGCTCCCATCGCCTGGTCGGAAGTCGCTCCCGGCGCTGCGGTTTCCCTGCTGCTTTCCGCCGGCTCGGAACCCGAGGCCTTCGTGATGCCGGACTTCATCGGCCGGCGCTACGGCGACATCGCCGGCGACCTGAGTCGGGCCGCGCTCAAGGTCCGGGAAATCCGGAGCGTGCCTTACCCGGGGGCGCCGCGCGGAGTCGTCGTGAACCAGGCGCCCGCTGCCGGGGCCAAGGTGACCCGCGCCGACTACATCGGGCTGACCCTGAGCCAGTGACGGACCGGCCCTCATGAGGGTGACCCCTTCTCTCCTCTCTGCCGACTTCACCCGGCTGGGGGAAGACATCCGCATCGTGGAGGAGGCCGGCGCCGACGGGCTCCACCTCGACGTCATGGACGGCCACTACGTGCCGAACCTGACCTTCGGACCGACCGTGATCAAGGCGGTCCGGCGCGCCACGAGCCTTCCGCTCGACGCCCACCTGATGATCGGGAACCCGACGGAAATGGCGCCGCTCTACGCCGAGGCGGGGGCCGACGCCATCGCCGTGCATCCGGAAACGGCGCCTCATCTTCACCGCCTGCTGGCCCACCTCTCCGGGCTCGGTGTCCGGACCGGCCTGGCGTTGAATCCGCTGACCCCCCTCGAACCACTCCGGGATGCGATCGCCCTCGCCGACTACGCCGTGGTCATGTCGGTGAACCCCGGCTGGAGCGGACAGACCTACATTCGGGGCAGCATGCGCCGGGTCCGGCGGCTGCGGGCCATCGCCGACGAGGTCCATCCCGGGTTCGGGATCGTGGTGGACGGAGGCATGAATGCGCGGCGCGCGCCGGCGGCCCGGGCGGCCGGCGCCGACACTCTGGTCTCGGGGTCGGCGGTATTCGGCGCTGCGGACCCCGGCGCCGTGGTCCGGGCCATGCGCGCCGCCTGAGGCGGTCGTGTCGGGGGCGGACGGTTCGCTCCCCGGGACCGCGGTCGTTCTCCGCGTGCGCTATGCGGAAACCGACCAGATGGGCGTCGGGTACCACGGAGCCTTCCTTCCCTGGCTGGAGGTGGCCCGCACCGCCTGGCTTCGGGAACATGCCCTTCCCTATCGGGATCTGGAGGCGGCGGGAGTCCACCTGCCGGTCGTGGAGCTGTCCTGCAGGTACCGCCGCCCGGTGCGTTACGACGACGAACTCCGCATCGAGGCCGAAGCCCGGCCCTGGGGCCGCTCCGGGATCCGCTTCCGCTATCGCGTGACCCGCCCCGCCGACGGAACCTTGACGGCTACGGCCGAGACCCGCCACGCCACGATCCGGCGCGACGGGAGCGTGCGACGGCTCCCCGCCGCGGTCCGCCATGGGCTCGGCAAAACCGGAGCGGGCTAGCATTCCCGATGGTTCCATGAACTCCCTGCCCGACCGCCCGAGGCGCTGCCTCAACCGGGTTGGAGGAGTCTCGCTCGGGCTCGTCATCGCCCTTGCGGCGGCCTGCGCCGAGCGCCAATTGCCGGATGTTCCGACCGGCGCCCAGGCCGATCGACGCCTTCTCGCGCTGGGTCAACAGGCGCTTGACGCGCGCGACTGGAACACGGCGCGGACCTGGTTCCGCCAGTTGCTCGACAGTTATCCGCGCAGCCAGTTCGCCGGCGACGCCCGGCTCGGCATCGCCGATACCTACAACAACCAGCGCGGCGCCCAGAACGCGCTGCTGGCGGCGACGGAATACCGCGACTACCTGACGTTCTTCCCGAATCACCCCCGCGCCGACTACGCCCAGTACCAGATTGCATTCGGACACTTCGAGCGGCGGCGAAGCGCCGATCGCGATCAGGAGGACACCCGGCTGGCCGCGGAGGAGTTCCAGAAGCTGCTCGAGCTCTACCCGAACTCGCGCTACGCCGCGGAAGCCCGGACTCGCCTCGCAACCTGCGAGAACGACCTGGCCACTTCGCTGCTGCTCAAGGCGGAGTTCTACCAGGACATTCGCCGGTGGTGCCGGGGAGCCATTCCGAGGCTCGAGGAGATCCTGGAAGCGCACCCCGGCTTTGACCGCATCGCCGAGGTGCGGGCCCGCCTGGCGCAGGCGCTGACCGACTGCGAACGCGAGAACGAGGCCCTGGTCCACTACCAGAGGCTCGTCGAGGAACATCCGGACAGCGAGCACACGGTGGGGGCCCGGGAGCGGATTCGGGAAATTCTCGCCCGCGCCTCGACGCCGGACAACGAACGCCGCTGACGCTTCCCGCTCAGACGACCACGGCCGGAACCAGCCGGTCGCCGCGGTGGACCAGAAGCAGGCCGCCGTCGGACGCCGTCATGACCACATCGCCGGCCACGAGCCCCTCGACCAGGGCCTCCGATCCCGCCGCGAAATCCCTCGCGGGGACGGCGACCCCCACGACCGGCCAGCCCCCTTCCGCGCCGCGCTGGAAACGCGCGGCGATGAGGTCCCGAAGCCCCGATCCCGCCTCGCCGGTCCAGCGGGCGAAGTGGAAGACGTCGACCTGTGCGTGGCGCTTTTGCCCGTGAAGCAGTCCGGATCGACCGGACCAGGCCGCGCGGGCGTCGGCCCCGAGGAAGACCTCCGGAACCTCGGCGAGGAGTCGGGCGCGCGTCGTCCCGTCGTCAGCCGAAGACGGCACGGCGGGAGCGGGCGAAGTAGTCAGCGCCTGACCAGAGGGTGAGGGCGGCGGCGACCCAGAGCCCGAGAACACCCAACGGCCTGGTTTCGGGAACCCAGGCGCCGAAGACCACCAGGAGCGACGCGTAGACCTGGGCGTGCATCTTGATCTTCCCCAGCATCCGAACCGGCACGCTCCCGCCCCGCTCCCGGGCCGCCATGCGGAGCGCGGTCACCGCGAACTCCCGGCCCACGATCACGATCGCAATCCACGCGGGGCTCAGACCGCGCGCGACCAGACAGATGAAGATCGTGGAGATGAAGAACTTGTCCGCGATCGGGTCGAGCATCGCGCCGAGCGCGGTGACCTCGTTCGCCCGCCGCGCCAGCTTGCCGTCGAGGAGATCGGTGAGCGCAGCGATCCCGATCAACGCGAGCGATGCCGCCTCCCACCCCCGCCACGTCGAGAGCATGACCACCGCCACCAGCGGGGTGAGGAAGATCCGCGCCAGGGTGAGCCGGTTCGCGAGGCTCATCCAGGCCGCTCCTGCACGTGGTTCCGTTCCCGCGCCCGAGGCGCCGGCCCCGATGCTATCAGTCACCACCACCGAACGCCGGTCTCCCGACCCTGCGGAAGCAGGTTGGCCGGTGGACCTCCCCAGCGGCGCAGGCCGGCGAGGACGCCGGCGCTCCATGGGCCGGCGCGGTCGGCAGGTGACTGGCTGAGGGAGCGCAGGTGCGGCGCAGGCCGGCGAGGACGCCGGCGCTCCAGGGGCGGCGCTCCATGGTCCAGCCGGGCGCCCGCGGAACGGCGGATTGCGGTCGGGCGGCTGCAGGCCCGGAGAGAGGGCGCTGAGCCGCCTCACGATACCCTGCCAGCCATGAATTCATGGGTGGTGGGCCCCGGGAGCGGGTGAAGGCGGTCATCCTCGTCGGGGGCCGGGGGGCCCGCCTCCGGCCGTTGACCGCCGGCCGCCCCAAGGCCGTGGTTCCGATCCTTGGCCAACCGTTTCTCGCCACCCAGTTCGATCTGCTCCGCCAGGCGGGATTTCGCGACGTGGTTCTGTGCCTCGGGCACCTGCCCCGGCGCCTCCGGCCCATGTTCGGGGACGGCGCCGCCTTCGGACTCCGCCTCGAGTACGCGGTGGAACCGCTGCCGCTCGGAACCGGCGGCGCTCTCGGAAGGCTGCGCGCACGCCTTCGGGAGCCCTTCCTCTGCATGAACGGCGACGTCCTCTGGAACCTGGACTTCCGCGCCCTGGCCGCGACCCACAGGACGAGTGCCGCCGCGCTCACGCTGGCCCTGACCCGCGTCCCGGACGCGGCGGCCTACGGCCGGATCGCGACCTGCGAGCGGCAAGGAATGGCCCGCGTCACTGCGTTCGAAGAGAAGGCCCCGGAAGCCGGCGCCGCCGACATCAGCGTCGGGGCCTACTTCATGGATCCCGGCATCTTCGATTTCATCCCCCGAGGCAGGCCGGTGTCGCTGGAACGCGATGTCTTTCCGGAGGTGATCCGCTCCGGGCGGCGCATCGTCGCCCATCGCCACGAGGGGTACTTCCTGGACATCGGCGTGATCTCGCGATACCGCCAGGCCCACCGGGACGCCCTCGACGGCCGCATCCGGATCCACGGAGCGGGTCCGGCGAACCCCGGAGGGGTCATCGTGGGAAAGGCCGCCTCGATCCATCCGGAGGCGGTACTTAGCGGCCCCGCTTACGTGGGTGACCGCGCCGTCGTCCGGGCCAGAGCCCGCATCGGTCCCTACGCCGTCCTCGGGCGCCGCGTCGTCGTGGAGGAAGGCGCCGCGGTCGAGGACGCGATCCTCTGGGCCGGGACCCGCGTCGGACCGGAAGCCGTAGTCCGGCGGGCGGTGGTGGGAGCGGCGGGCTTCGTCGGCCGCGAAGCGCTGATCGAGGGGGTCGTCCTCGGCGACAAGAGCGTGGTTCCCGGCTTCAGCCGGATCCCGTGGTCTCCGGATCGGAGGTCTCCGTGAGCACCGGCCTGACCGCCGCCGAGCACGCGCTGTTCAAGGCGTACGACGTGCGCGGACCGGCGCCGATGCCCCTGTCCCCCTCCCTTGCCTTCCGGATCGGGAAGGCCTTCGTGACCTACCTTGGTGGAGGCCGGATCGGGGTGGCCCGCGACATGCGCGCCACCAGCCCGGCGCTCGCCGCGGCATTCGCCGCCGGCCTGCGGTCCGGCGGCGGCGAGGTAGTTCACTTCGGGATGCTGGCGACGGATGCGATGTGGTTCGCCGTTCGGGCCCACGCGCTTGCCGGCGGCGGCATGGTCACCGCGTCCCACAACCCGCCCGGCGACAACGGAATCAAGCTGGTCGAACGGGATGCCGCCCCGGTGTTCCAGGAAAACGGCCTGCCGGCAGTGCGGGATGCCGCCGCCGCCATCCCGCCGCCGGAGGTCGCCCATGAAACCCGGGAGCGCCGCAGGTCCCTCCCCGGGGAGGGCGTCCTCGACATCAGCGAGCCCTACCGGGCCTTCCTGCACGAGGCGGCCCCGCCCTCTTCGCTTCCGTCGCTTCGGATCGTGCTCGACGCCGGAAACGGGATGGGGGGGGTCATGGCCGCGCGCGTCCTCGGCGGCTTTCCCGGAACGTTCATCCCGCTCTTTTTCGAACCCGACGGGCGTTTCCCCAATCACGGCGGCAATCCCCTCCAACCGGAAAACCGGCGCCAGCTCGTGCGGCGCGTCCTCGCGGAGCGCGCCGACTTCGGCGTTCTCTGGGACGGGGACGCCGATCGCTGCGCCTTCGTGGACGACAGCGGAACCTTCATTCCGGGGGACTTCACGACGGCGATCCTGGCTCCGCAGGAGATTCGCGCCGAGCCCGGGGCCGCGGTCGTCTTCGACCTCCGCTCTTCGCGCGCGACGCCGGAAGCCATCCTCCGTGCCGGCGGCAGGCCCTGCCCGAACCGGGTGGGACATGCGTACATGAAGCGCCGGATGCGACGGGAGGATGCCCGATTCGGCGGAGAGCTGAGCGGTCACTTCTACTTCCGGGCGGCGGGCTATGCCGATAACGCCCTTCTCCCGATCCTCCGGCTCGTGCAGTGCATCGGCGCCGCGGATCGACCGCTCTCGGAGATCGCCGGCAACCTGCGCCGGCGCTACTTCGTCCTTGAGGAGCTGAGCCTCTCCGCCGCGCCTGCCGGGAAAGCCCTGGCCGCGGTCCGCGCTGCTTTCCCGGGCGGCGCGGCGACCGGGCTCGACGGACTCACGATGGACTTTCCGGACTGGAGGTTCACCCTGCGGCCATCCCATACCGAACCGGTCCTGCGGCTCACGGTCGAGGGGTTCGAGGCGGGCCGCGCCGAGGCCGGCCAACAGGCGGTTCGGGAGGTGTTGCGGCTGTTCGAGGCGCCCGCTTCCTCCCCTGGCTAGCCTGGGGTCCCGGCTCTCGATCCTGACGCTTCGGCCCCCACCTGCTCGGCTAGAATTGCGGGGTCCGGGCGGGCGTATCTCAGTTGGCAGAGTACGAGCTTCCCAAGCTCGGTGTCGCGGGTTCGAGCCCCGTCGCCCGCTCCCGCCCGAAGTGCCCGGGGTGTTGAGCCATGGCCCTCTTCCGACGTTCCAGCCACGAAGGCAAATCCGCCCCCGAAAAGGAGTCTGCCGTGGAGCGACCCCTCCCCCCACGCCCTGCCCCCACCCGGACGCAGGCTCCGCGGAGCACCCGCAGCACCTGGATTGGAGGGCCGGCCACGGTCGAAGGGAAGATCACCTCGTCCGAGGACATCTGCGTCGAGGGATCGGTCAAGGGCGATGTTCACTCTCAGGCGGCGGTCACCGTGCCGGAAGGAGGGTCGGTCGAGGCCAGCAGGCTCCACGGGCGCCGCGTCACCGTTCACGGCAATGTGCGGGGGAACATCGAGGCGAAGGAACTCGTCGAACTCGCCGGGAGTGGGTCCCTCGTTGGCGACGTGACTGCGCCGCACGTGGTCGTGGCGCTCGGCGCCGAGTTCGACGGAGTCATCCACCACCAGCCGCCGGAGCATGCTGACCGGAAGACAACCGCGAAAGGCTGACCCCGGATGAGGATCGGAACGGTCCGCGAAATCAAGGACAGCGAACACCGGGTGGGGCTCGTCCCCGCCGGAGTGGACGCGCTGGTCGCGCGCGGGCACGAAGTCGTCGTCGAAAGCGGCGCCGGCCGGGGGAGCCGCATCCTCGACAGCGAATTCCTTTCCGCCGGAGCAACGATCGTCCCGACGGCCGAGGAGGTCTACTCGACCGCCGACATGGTCGTGAAGGTCAAGGAGGTCCTTCCCGTCGAGGTCGAAATGCTCCGGGAAGGACAGATCCTCTATACCTACCTGCACCTCGCCCCCCTACCCGATCTGACGCAGGGACTCCTCGAGCGCCGCGTCACCGGAATCGCCTACGAAACGATCACCGCTCCCGACGGCACTCTGCCGCTGCTGACCCCGATGAGCGAGGTCGCCGGGCGGATGGCGATCTCCGAGGGGGCCCACTACCTCCACATGTCCTGCGGCGGATCCGGTGTGCTGATCGGCGGTGTGCCCGGCGTTCCCCGAGGGAACGTGGTCATCGTCGGCGGGGGCGTGGTGGGCCTGAACGCCGCCAAGATGGCGGTGGGCATGGGCGCCCGGGTGACCGTGCTGGAGAAGAGCGCCGCGCGGATGCGCTATCTCGATGACGTGTTCGGCAACCAGATCACGACCCTGAAATCGAGCGCCATCACTCTCGGCCGAATGCTCACCGAGGCGGACCTGGTCGTCGGGGCGGTGCTGGTGCCGGGCGCCGCCGCGCCCCGGATCATCACGAACGCCATGGTGGCGGCCATGCCGCGAGGATCCGTGCTCGTGGACGTGGCCGTCGACCAGGGAGGCTGCGCGGAAACCACCCGGCCCACGACGCACTCGGATCCCACCTTCGACGTGGACGGCGTCGTCCACTACTGCGTCGCCAACATGCCGGGCGCCATGCCTCGAACTTCGACCTACGCCCTCACGAACGTCACCCTCGACTACGCCATGCGGATCGCGGATCTGGGCGTGGAGGAGGCCGTGCGCCGCGACGCCGGATTGCGCGCCGGGGTCAACACCTACGCCGGTCACCTCACCTGCGCTCCCGTGGCCGAGTCCCAGGGACGCGAGTACACCCCGATCGAAACGGTCCTCGGCTGATCATCTTCCGGTGCGAGCGGCAGAAAGTCCGGCGCCGCGCGCCGTTCCGCTCGACTTCCGGCCTGCCGGCCTGGACTGGATCGGCCCCCCCGAAGAAGGGGCCCGGCACATGCAGCGCGACCGGGAGATGCTGGAGCTCGCGGACGCTGGCGCTCCCCCGATGCTGCGGCTCTACCGCTGGTCGCGCCCCACCCTGAGTCTGGGGCGCCGGCAGGAGCTCGCCGAGGCGGCCGATCCCGAGGCGCTCGCCCGCCTCGGCATTGTCTGGATCCGGCGCCCGACGGGCGGCCGGGCGCTCCTCCATCGTCCGGATGACCTGACCTACGCGTTCGCTGCTCCGAGGGGCACGGCGGCGGGAGTCCTGGGCGCCTACCGCCTCGTCATGAGCGCCATCCGTGAAGGGCTGGAGCCCTTCGTCGTCCTCGATCCGGAGAGGAATGCGGGCGGGCGCGACCGGGCCGCGGCGCGGCTCCCCTGCCTCGCCGTCGCGACCGGCCATGAACTCGCCGTGGGCGGGCGGAAGCTGGTGGCCGGGGCCCAGCGTTGGCGCCGCGGCGCCTTCCTGCAGCACGGATCCATCCCCTGGACGGTGGATTCCGCCATGACGAACCGGGCCGTCGGACTCCCTGCCGACGCGCCCCTGACGGCCGTCGGACTCGCCGAAGCCGCCGCCCGCTTTCCGATCTCTCCCGAATCGGTGGCCGCCTCGATGGTCGCCGCGTTCGGGCGCCGTTTTGCCCAAATGGGCGTGCTAGCCTGATTCCGGGCAGCCTCTTGCGAGCCATGACCGATTCATCCGAAGACCGCCGGTCCGAATCCGAGGAGAACGCTCCCGATCCGGAGGAACAGGGCGCCGCCGATCCCGACGCCGCATCCCTGTTGCTTGAGAACGACTCCCTTCGTCAGGATCTCGACCACGCGAACGCCGCCCGGGACGAGGCGGAACGGAGCCTTGCCGAACTTCAGAATCTGGCCCGGCGGAGCCAGGCGGAATTCGCCAACTACAAGCGGCGCACCCGGGAAGACCTGAAAAAGAAACAGGCGCGGGTCGAAGAGGACACCTGTCTCGGCTTCCTGCCGGTCCTCGACGACCTCGAGCGGGCTGCGGCAGGCGCCGACAACGCGCTGGGGCGCGATCCCGAGGCGGACGGACCGGATCCCCGGAAGGCCCTCGCCGATCTCGCAGAGGGCGTGAGGCTCGTCGTGCAGCGCTTTCGGAAGGCGCTCGCCGAGCATGGGATCGAAGAGATCGAAGCCGACGGCATGCCTTTCGATTTCCGGGTGCACGAGGCGATGCTACGGAGCCCGGCCAAGGCCGGCGAGCGGGACGGCCAGATCATCGCGGTCTTCGAACGGGGATACCGGCGAGGCGACCGGGTCGTCCGCCACGCGAAGGTCATCGTGGCCGAGGGCGACGGCCCCGATGCGGCTCCCGGCGAGGCGGGCGAAGCGGGCGAAGCGGAGGCGTGATCCGGATCCGGGGCGTCGCGCGGCGTTCCCTGAGTCAGGAAGCGGCCTGCTCCCGCGCCAGACCTCGAGCCGTGCCACCGCCGACCTGCCGGCCGGGGTTCCATCCGATCGGAAGCCGTCCCGCGGGGGCCATATGACCCATGGCTGAATCCGAGCGCGACTACTACGAGATTCTCGGCGTCCCGCGGGATGCCTCGCCCGCCGGCATCAAGAAGGCCTACCGCGCGCTCGCGGTCCGGTTTCACCCGGACCGGAATCCGGACGATCCGTCGGCGGGGGAGGCCTTCAAGCAGGCGTCCGAGGCCTACAGCGTGTTGAAGGACCCGGAGCAGCGGGCCCGCTACGACCGCTTCGGCCGCGCCGGGGTCGGTGGCTCCGGACCCCGGGTGAACAGCGACGTGGCCCGCGACATCGAGGATCTCTTCGGCGGCAGCGTCTTTGACATCTTCGGCGATCTCTTCGGGCAACGGGGATCGCGGCGGCGGCCCGAGCGCGGCCGGGATGTCCAGTACGAGCTCGCGGTGGAGTTCGACGAGCCGCGCCACCCGACGGAGAAGCGGGTGCTCGGGGCACGGGAGGAACCCTGTGATCCGTGTTCCGGGAGCGGAGCCCGCCAGGGGACGCGCCCGATCGTCTGCGGGCGGTGCCGGGGCTCCGGGCAGGAGACGATCGCCCGAGGCATGATGGTGATGAGCCGGACCTGCTCCGCCTGCCGCGGACAGGGGGAGATGATCCGTACCCCCTGCCCGGAGTGCAGCGGGCGGGGCCGGGTGGCGGTCGAGCGGGAGATCCCGGTACGGATCCCCGCCGGGATCGACGACGGGGTGCAGTTGCGCATTCCCGGTCAGGGGCACCTGGGGAGAAACGGCGGTCCCCCCGGGGACATGTACGTGCGGATCCACGTCAGGCCGGCCCCGGGGATGGAACGCGACGGGAACGACGTGTTGACCCGGGCGTCCCTCTCGATTCCGGAGGCAGCTCTCGGGACCCGGATCGAGGTCGGGACCATCTGGGGCCCGGAAACAGTGCGGGTTCCGGCGGGCACCCAGCCCGAAGCCACGCTCTCGTTGTCCGGGAAGGGTTTTCCGGCCCTTCGTGGGCGCGGCCGCGGGGATCATCTGGTCACGATCGGGGTGGAGATTCCGAAGCGGATGAACCGGGAGACGCGCCGCGCCATGGAGTCGCTGGCCGCCGCGCTCAAGCCCGGTGAGAATGCAGCGAAGAGGGGCCCCCGAGGCGCCGCAGACGAAGGGTCCTCGATGAACGGCGCGCGAGAGCGGCGTCCGGGCAGGTCGAAGGCGGCGCCGGGAGCCGATCAGGACGAGCCCGAAGGGGCGTTCTCCACGAAGGGTTCCCTGTTTGGACGCCTCTTTTCCTCCGGGTCGCCAAAGGGCGACTGACCCGGCGCCGGCGGAAGCGGCAAGGAGGCGGTGTCCGGCGGGGAACCTGCCCCTCGCGCCGAGAGACGGTCAAGACAGAGGGCCTGGTGGTGATCGCCGGCTTCCCGGAAGGCGAGCGGCCTCCGGGTCCTCCGGCTCCGCACCGAAATCCCCGAGCCACCCGACTCCAGCCGCCGGATCCCCGCTACTCTCGCGCGGGCCCGAGAACAGGGGCCCGATCCCCACTTCTTCCCATGACCCCCCGTCGCTTCCTTGCTCCCGAGGCAGCCGGTTTGCGCGACATCTGGCTGGACCGGGGCGAGTCCCACCACCTGATGCGCGTTCTCCGGCTTCCCCGCCAGTCGCGGGTCGAAGTGTTCGATGGCATGGGGCACGCCTTCACCGCCCGCTTCGTCGAGACGGATGGGGCCGGTCGTTGCCGCCTCCTTCGCGGGGAGGCGCTGCACTCACGGGAGCCATCGATCCGGTTGACGGTGGGATTGGCCGTGCTCAAGGGTGACGCCTTCACGGCCGCCGCGCGTCGGCTCGCCGAAGTCGGAGCCGCTTCGCTCATCCCCCTGATCACGGAGCGATCCCTGGGCCGGGCGTCTTCGGGCAGGGTGGCCCGCTGGCGGGCCGCCGTCCTCTCCGGCGCGCGCCAGTGCGGCCGGGCCACCGTCCCGGTCGTGGGCCCGCCGCAGGCGTTCGCCACCTGGATCGGCTCGGCCCTGCCCCGCGAGCGCTGGATCGCCTGCCCAGCCGGCCGGAACCGCCCGCCCGCCGGCCCTGACTGCAGGGTCCGTCGGGCGGTGGCGATCGGGCCCGAAGGAGGGTTCAGTCCCGACGAGGTCCGGGCGGCCAGGGAGAGCGGGTTCCGGCAGCTGCTGCTTGGAGATCGGGTCCTCCGGAGCGGAACCGCTGCGGCCGTCGCCGCCTGGGCGCTGCTGGGCTCCGGCGGGGAACCCGAAGTTCACGACCGGAGCGCCCCCGGATGCTGAACCTCGGCAGCCGCCTCGGGAATTACGAGGTGCTCCGGAACCTCGGGCACGGCGCCTTCGGCACGGTGTACCTGGTGCGCGACGTGCTGCTCGACGTGCGCCGGGCGATCAAGGTGCCCTTCGACCAAAGCGAGGCCGGCCGCGAGGCGCTCCTCAGGGAGTCCCGGGTTCTGGTCGGCCTGGAACACCCGAACATCGTGCGGCTGATCGTCTGCGACGAACAGGACGACGTGCTGTTCGTCGTCATGGAATGGGTGGAGGGCAGCCCCCTTTCCAGGCGGATCGAGGCCGAGGCGCCGTTCCCGGCTTTGCTCGCGATGCGGATCGCCGGACAGGTGCTCACCGCTCTCGAGCACGCCCACCGCCTTCAACTGCTGCACGGCGACCTCAGCGCCGACAACATCCTGCTGTCGGACGAGACCGCGAAGCTCAGCGACTTCGGCATCGCGCGCACGATCAACGTTGCCGAACACGGGTCGCAACACGTCGGGAATCCGCACTACCTGGCTCCAGAGCAGTTCCGGGGAGAGGCCGTCTTCGCTTCCGACATCTACTCCATGGGCGTGGTGCTCTTCGAGATGCTCACCAGGTCGCTCCCGTACCGGGATCCGGATCCGAAACGGCAGCAGGCGCTGGTCGAGGCCGGGGGCAACGCACACCCCCGCCGGCACAACGCGACGCTCTCGCGGGAGCTCGACGCCATCGTCGCCAAGGCGCTCGACCCGATGGTCTCGAAGCGCTACACGACGGCGGCCGGCCTGCTGGAGGACCTCCGGGAACTCAGCTCCTTCGGGCCCGCCAACGAGGAGCTGGAAGCGGTACGGACCCGGGTTCGCGCCACCGAGCGGCGGAGCAGCCCGCCGTGCTGGGGCTGCGGTCGCGTCCGGTCCCCGCATGCGCTGATGTGCGCCTTCTGCGGCGCCGACTGGTCCGATTCCTGAGTCTTCCGACGGGCCGGCCCACGGGCCCGGACGCGGGACGCCGACCCCCGCATCGCCCCCTCCGGGGCCGCGTTAGGCTCATGCTCATGCCGTTCGCCCGCTCCCGGAAACGCGATCCGGAAGCCCGGCCCACCGCCTGGTCCGCCGCCATCGCGCTAATAGCCCGCCGCGACCTCAGCGAGGGTGAAGTGCGGGAACGGCTCGCCCGGAGGGAGTATCCGGAGGCCGACATCGACGCGGCGATCGAGCGCCTCTCCAGCCGCGGCTACCTCGACGACGCGCGCCTCGCCATCGAGGTGGCCCGCATCCGCGCCCGGCGCGGCGGGTATGGCCCGGCGCGGATCCGGCTCGACCTCAGGCGGCGGCGGTTCGGGGGCGCCTCCATCGGAGCCGCGCTCTCGGCGGCGTTCCCCGAAGGAGAAGAGGATCGGGCCGCAGCGCGCGCCCTCGCCCGCTTCGCCCGCCGGGAAGCCCCGCCGGAGCGTCCACTCCCCGACCCTGACGGCGCCTGGTCCGACCGCCCCGACCCGGTCCGCAAGTGGCAGCAGCGCCAGTTCCGTCGGCTGGTGAACCGGGGATTCTCGCCCACCGCCGCGCGCAAGGCCCTCTTCGAGTCCCGGACCGCGGAGCGCGGGAGCGTGAACCCGTGAGGTCTCCTCCCACCCGGGGGGACGACCTCCGGCGCGCATTCGTCGAGTACTTCGCGAGGCGGGACCATCAGGTCGTCCGGAGTTCGCCGCTCGTGCCGCAGGGAGACCCCACCCTGCTGTTTGCCAACGCGGGGATGAATCAGTTCAAGGATTACTTCCTCGGGCAGGCGACGCCCGGCCATCCCCGGGCCGTGAGCGTCCAGAAGTGCGTGCGGGCCGGGGGCAAACACAACGACCTGGAGAACGTCGGCTTCACCCCGAGGCACCACACCTTCTTCGAGATGCTCGGGAACTTCTCCTTCGGGGACTACTTCAAGGAGCAGACGATCGTCCTCGCGTGGGAGTTCCTCACCAGGCAGCTCGGCCTGGCGCCCGAACGGCTGTCGGTCTCCGTCTTCGCCGGCGACGCATCGGCCCCGGCGGACGAGGAAGCCGCCGGGTTCTGGCGGCGCTTCGTGCCCGAGGAGCGCATCGCCCGGCTGCCCGCAGCCGAGAACTTCTGGTCGATGGGGGACACCGGGCCCTGCGGTCCCTGTTCGGAGATCCATTACGACCAGGGATCGGACTTCGCGGGGCCGGACCGACACCTGGAGATCTGGAATCTGGTCTTCATGCAGTTCGATCGGGCGGAGGACGGGACTCTCACACCGCTTCCGGCGCCCTCGGTGGACACCGGGATGGGACTGGAACGGCTCGCCGCGGTCATGCAGGGTGTCCCCTCGAACTACGACACCGATCTGTTCCGGAGCCTGATCCGGGAAACCGAGGCCCGCGCCGCCCGGGATGCGGACCCCGAGCTGGCCCGCGCCGCGGCCCGGGTCATCGCCGACCACGCGCGGGCGACGGCCTTCCTCGTCGCCGACGGCGTCCTGCCGGCGAACGAGGGGCGGGGTTACGTGCTGCGAAAGATCCTGCGGCGCGCGGTTCGTTTCGGCAAGCGGGCCGGCGTGGCCGTTCCCTTCCTCGCCGCGATCACCGAAGAAGCCATTTCGGCGATGGAAGGCGCCTGGCCCGAGCTGGGCCTGTCGCGCGACCTGATCCTGCGCGTGGCGGCATTCGAGGAAGATCGGTTCACCAGCACCGTCGCAACCGCGATGACCCAGCTGGACCGGGTGCTGGAGCGGCCGGGCGTCCGCGCCGCCGGCGTCCTTCCAGGAAAGGATGTCTTCCGGCTCTACGACACCTTCGGCCTCCCGGTGGACCTCGTGGAGGAAGTGGCCGGCGAGCATGGTCTCGGAGTGGACGAGGCGGGATTCCGTGAGCGGATGCGCGCTCAGCGGGAGCAGGCCCGGCGCTCCTGGAAAGGACGCCCCGCCCCGGGGCAGGATCGCTACCGCGAGCTGACCGGCGGCGAGACCACCCCCTTCACGGGATACGACGAACTCGAGGACCGCGGGATCCGGGTCGTCGCCGCCCTCGGGCGCGACGGGCAGGATCGCCTCCGTCCTCTCCCCGCGCTCACCGCCGGGCAGGAGGGCGAGCTGGTGCTCGAGCGCACGCCGTTCTATCCCGAGGGTGGCGGACAGGTGGGCGATCGGGGCGTCATTCGCAGCGAGGGGGGTCTGGCCGAGGTGCGGGACACCCGCGCCCGGGACGGAGTCGTGGTCCACACCGTCCGGGTCCGCGAGGGCGAAGTCGGCGCCGGAGAACCGGCCGAGGCCGTGGTGAACGGTCGGCGCCGCTCCGGCGCGGCCCGCCACCACACGGTCACCCACCTGGTCCACGCCGCGCTTCGCGATGTCCTGGGCCCGCATGTGAAGCAGGCGGGCTCGCTCGTCGCTCCCGATCGGCTCCGGTTCGACTTCACCCATTTCGCGCCGCTGACCCCGGGGGAGCTGGAGGCGATCGAGGGACGGGTCAACCTCCAGATCCGCGCGAACCGCGAGGTTCTCGCCAGTGTGATGTCCCTCGACGAGGCCCTGGCCCGGGGGGCGCTCGCGTTCTTCGGAGACAGGTATGGAACCGAGGTGCGGGTCATCGAGGTCCCGGAGTTCAGCATCGAGCTCTGTGGCGGCACCCACCTCGGCGCCACCGGGGAAGCCGGCGTGTTTGTGGTCGTGTCCGAGGGATCGGTGGCGGCGGGGGTGCGGCGCATCACCGCTCTGACCGGCGTCGCCGCCATGGACCATGTCCGGCGGGGCCGGAGGCTGCTGGAGACGATCGGCCGGGCGGCGAGGACCTCCCCGGAGACGGCGCCGAAGAAGATCGAGCGGATGCAGGCGGAGCTGAAGCGGATGGAGAAGGAGGTCGAGCGGCTCCGCGACCAGGTGGCGCTGGGCGGGTCGTCAGCCGCCTCTCCGGACGCCGACCTTGACGAAATCGCCGGAGTCCGCATCTGGATGCCGGAAGCTCTTCAGGGGGTCTCGAAGCAGGAGCACCGCCGCCTGATGGATGTCTTCCGTGACCGCCAGGACGGCAGTCCCTGGGTGGCGCTCTCGGCGAACATCCGGGGCGGACGCGCCGCGGTCATCCTGGGGATGTCCCCAGAGGTAGCCCGGCGCCTTCCGGCGAACCGGCTGCTCCGGGAGGCGGCCGCCCGGATCGGCGGCCGCGGGGGCGGACGCGCCGACCGCGCCGAAGGCGGCGGTCCCCGCGTGGAGGGACTGCCCGCCCTTCAGGAAGACATCCGGAACGCGGTCCGGGAAGCCTTCCGGCCTTCCTGATCCGTAAGGTCCCGGGCGGAGTCAGAAGCGGAAGCGGATCCCCACCGTCGGGATGCGGGGGAAACCGAAGCTGGGGGACTCCTCGACCCGGGGAAGGCCGCCGGCAGCATCCCGGACCACGTTGGTCTCGACATCCACGCCGTTGTCGCGGCCGAAGGCGTTGATGACCTCGGCGTAGAGCTGCCAGCGGCCCTCTCGGCCCCGGGGCTGCCAGGTCAACCGCAGGTCGAGCCGGGCGTAGGCCGGGAGCCGCGCGGCGTGCAGATTCCCGACCCCACCGAAGTCGGGCGTGTAGACCAGGTTGCCATCTTCGTCGGTGTCGGGAACGTAGCGTCCCCGGGAATCTCTTCGGGCCGCGACGCGGACCCCCTCGGCCGAGGTGTAGGGAAAGCCGCTGGCGAGCCTCCAGGTGCCCGCAAGCCGCAGGGTGTCCCTGAGGCGCAACTGACCGACCACGTTCAGAGCGTGCGGACGGTCGTACTCGAAGGGATAGCGCTGCCCGTAGGTCTCGCGCTCCGCCCTGCCCCACGACCACGACACCCATCCGGCCAGCCGGGCACCGGGATCGAGACGGGCCAGGTAGACATCGAGGCCGCGCGCCACGCCGCCCCCGATGTTCCCCGGCGTGATCGTGATCATCGGATCGGTGGGGACGCTGGCGCGAAGCGCTTCGGGGAATTCGTAGTCGGCGACCCGGGCCCGCCGTTCCTCTTCGGTTTCCAGTCGGCCCACGAGGAGGCCGTCAAAGCGCTTCCAGTAGCCCTCGACCCGCAGACGGGAGGCCCCGGGAAGTTCCTTTTCGACACCGAGAACTGCATGTGCGGCGCGCTCATGCTCGAGATCGGCGGCGCCGCTGAGGTCGAGAAAGTAGTCGGACGCCTGGAGCTTCTCCCAGCCTGGGCTCTGGGTGTAGAGCCCCCCGGCTGCCCGCAACCGGAGCCCGGACCCGAGGCTCCACGTCGCCGCCAGCCTCGGCGAGAGCGTGCTCTGCCCGTTCACGGTGCTCCACTCGAGACGCAGACCCGGCTCGACCGCAAGCGCTTCATGGAGGTTCCAGGCATCCTGGATCCAGGCGCCCCCCCGCAGCCCTCGGAGGTCGGAGTCGAGAAAATCCGGGAGTGCGGATCCGCCCTGGATGCTCGTTGGATTCGCCTCGCCTTCGTTGCGAATGCCCCTGATCGACTGTTCGATGCCGGAATCGATGCCGTGAAGCTCGAACCCGGTTTCCAGGAAGTGATCCTCCGCCGCCTGGTAGCCGACTTCCTGCCGGAGCGAGAGGTCCCGCACGACGATCTCGCGCTCGAAGCCGAGTTCCGACAGCAACTCTTCGCCTCCCGCGGAGGCTCGTTCTTCGCTCGGGATCAGGCCGTCGAAGGCGAGGTCTTCGGTGTTGCGGTACCAGGCGACGATCGTGCTCGTCGTCAGGCGGTCGGACACGACCGCGTCGAAGCGGGCGGCGCCGAGGTCGTTCCGGGTGTCGGAGTCGAAGTCCACCTCGGCGCCTTCCTCCTCGTTGGAAAAGGAGAAGTTGGTGTCCTCGCGGCTGCGGACGCCGGTGAAAGTGAGGCGGTGGCCGGGGCCGAACGCCCATTCAAGGCGGGCCTGAAAATCCTGGAACGAAGGAAAGTCCTGGTCGAGGATCCGACCCACGATGAAGTCGTAGTAGGTGCGGCGGGCCGTGGCCACGAACGACCCGCCTCGGGGCAGCGGTCCCTCGGCCAGAAGGTTCCCGTCGGTGATGCTGAGAGCGGAGGTCGCGGCGAAGTCCTGGCTTCCGTTTCGGTTCTCGACGATCAGGAGCGATGACAGCCGGTCCCCGTACTTCGCTCCAAACCCGCCCGCGGCCAGTGAGAAATCCGCGACCGTCTCCGGGTTGAAGGCGCTGACGAGCCCGAAGAGCCGGTAGGGGTTGTGCACCTCGATCCCGTCCATCAGGGTGAGGTTCTGGTCCGGCGTGCCGCCCCGCACTGAGAGATAACTGCCGAAGTCGGAGGTGGGGGTGACGCCGGGGAGGGTCGTGAGGGCGCGGAAGATGTTGTCCACCGTGCCAGCCGTCTCCAGCACCGCCGCCGGGGCGACCCGCGTCACGGCGGGGCGGTCGGCCTCGGGAACCGACGCGCTCACCGTGACCTCCTCGGCAAGGGTCTGCGAAACGAGACGGACCACGAGCTCCCCTTCCCCGGGAACGGCCGCCTGGAGGTCGAAGTACCCCTCCGCCGCGACCGCGACGGCTGCCAGCCCGGGGGCAGCGCGGAGACGGAACCCTCCATCCGCTCCCGTAACGGTGGAGGCGCCCCCGCCGGCCACCACGGCGCCCGAAATCGGGCTTCCGTCCGCGGCGTCCACAACGCGTCCCACCAGCTCCGGCGCCTCCCCGGAACTCCCGGAAGCAGCCTGACCGGACGCCGCCGGGGCGGCGCCGGCCGCTGCGGCAACCACGACCAACCAGGCCGCCCCCCGCCGAAACCCGCACCCGGACCGCACCGATGGCAGGCCGTGTAAACGCCGGGCCTCCCGCCCTCTCGGCGGGAAGCCCCCAACGGGACGATCTCTCGGCATTCCTTTGTCTGTCCCTACGGACGACGCCGGGAAGAAGTTACACCCCCGCCCGGTCCTGTCCGTTTGTCAGCGTCCGTCCCCGTGGCGCGACGCTTCCTCAAGTCCCGGCGCGATCTCCGGGTGGGGTCCTCCCTGGTGGGGACCAGGATGCCGGGGCCCGGTGGGCCGGGAGATGACCGGGGGAAGCGGCGGTGGCGGAACTCGTCCCACTGCAGGAGCGCGACGGGGACCACGATGAGCCCCAGCGCCACCCCGAGCCGGGCGGAGAGTTCTTCTCCGAGCACCGAGGCGCCAAGGAGGACTGCGACCAGCGGGTTCACGAAGGCGTAGGTCGCCGCGACGGAAGGATCCACCTGGGTCAGGAGCCATCGGTAGGACAGGAAGGCGACGATCGAACCGAAGAGGATCAGGTAGACGAGGGCAGAAAGAGCCGGCAACCCGACCGCTCGGGGATCGAAGCCGGTCCAGGATCCGCTGGCCGTGGCCAGCCCGAGGAGGGCGGCCCCGCCGACCAGCATCTGTGCGCCGGAGGCCAGAATGAGGGACCGCGGCCTGGTCGCGCACCGGGACCAGATGCTCGCGAGGGCCCAGGCGACGGGCGCGCCCAGCATCGCCAGCACGCCGGCCGGGTCGACAACGGCCTCCGCCTTCCAGGGCGCGACCAGGACCAGCACGCCGGCGAAGCCGAGCACGATGCAGAGAAGGGGCAGCGGGCGCGGGAAACGGTGTTTCACCAGCGCCGCGTCGAGCCCGGCGATCCAGAAGACCACCGTCGCCACGATCACCGACGCCGTACCCGACGGGATGCGCGCCTGGGCCCAGTGGCCAAGACCGTGGGTGGCGGTGAAGAAGAGCAGGCCGAGGCCGGCGCACTCCAGCCACTCCCGGCGGGTGAGCGGGCCCGACCGACGCCTTCCGAAGACATAGAGGATGGCGCCGGAGAGAAGGAACCGGGCTCCGCCGAGCACGAACGGCGGAACCTCCTCCACCCCGACCCGGATGGCGAGGTAGGTGGAGCCCCAGATCAGATAGATCGCGGCAAAGGCCAGAAGCCTGGACATCGGACGCAGCCGGGGGAACGCGCGGCGATCCGTTGCGGAAGACGGGAACGGATCAGCGCGCAAGCCGCGGAACTCTCACCGGCGCCCGCGCGGGCCGTGGCTCGGTCAGCGAAGGTCGGCGAGGATCCGTTCGGCCTCCTGGATCTGGCCGGTGAGATCACCGAGCGCCTGGCTGACGACCTGGACGTAGAACCGGGCCGCATCCCATTCCTCTTCCTCGATGCCCTCCCGGACACCGGGAATGGTCTTGACCCCGTACCCGGTGTAGAGGCCGGGCGCGTACACTTGGTGGCGGAACCACTCCCGGTTGGGCAACCCCTCCTCGTATCCGAGCCTCCGCTCGGTGGTGTAGAGCAACTGGTTGAGCTGGACGGCCGCTTCGCTGCCCAGAACCCCCTCGGCCTCGACGGCGCTCAGCCCGGCAAGCGCTTCTTCATATCCCTCGCCGGCCGCCTCAAGGGCCGCCAATGCCGCTTCGAGGGACTCGAAGTCGATTGCGTCGGGGGACTCCATCGCTGCGTGGGTTTCGCGGATCTCCTCGACATAACCGCTCATGGCGTCGGCCAGGGCCGTGAACCCGAACGGCAGCACCGCCGCGTTGGCGAGGCGAAGGATGGCGGTGCCGACGAGTTGCGACAGGGCCCGGCCGAAGACGAACTCGCCGTCGGCGAACGTCAGGTACCAGTGGAGAGTGTCGTAGGCGGAGTGGTAGACACCGCCCGGACTGTCGCCCCCGAAGCCCAGATTCAGCGAGGCCATGGTGAGGTGGTCGAGGAAGACGGTGTAGTCCGACCCGGACCCCAGCGCCGCGAGCCGCAGGTCATCGCTCTGCTCGATCTGCTGCCTGGCGTCCGGATTCGCCGCGGTCTCGAGCCGCCGGGCGCGCGCCGCCTCGTAGACGCTGACCCCTCGTTCCGGGTCCTCGATGTCCCGCGCCACCTCGTTGAGGAAGCGCTCCAGGGTGTGGCTCCCGGCCATGCCGAGCCAGCCCTTTCCGTTGCTGTCGGTATTGATGTAGACGACGCCCTTCTCCCCGAGGTCCTCGCGGTGGGTTTCGGCCCACTCCGTGGACCCCAGGAGCCCCCACTCCTCGGCGTCCCAGAGAGCGAAGATGACGGTGCGGGCGGGACGGATGCCTGCCTTGAGCAGCTCGCCGAAACCCCGGGCGGTCTCCATGAGCTGGACGGCGCCGCTGATCGGATCCATGGCGCCGTTGCACCAGGCATCATGGTGGTTGCCGTGGACGATCCACTGGTCCGGCCAGGTGGAGCCCTCGATCCGCGCGACCACGTTGTAGATCGGACGCACCTGCCAGTCGTTCACGGTGCGTATCCGCACCGTCGCCGGCCCGGGGCCGATGTGGTAGGTGATCGGCAGGGCTCCCTTCCAGTCGTCGTTCGGAGCCGCCGTGCCCCGGAGCTGTTCGAGGATGGGAAGCGCGTCCCCCCACGAGATCGGCAGCACCGGAATCCGGACGAGCGTCCCGGCCGTCTCCCGGGTCAGCTTCTCCCGGTCCTCCTTCGCGCCCCAGCCGGGAGTCAGCGGATCGCCGGGACGGACCGGCATGTCGAGGATCGAACCGGTCTGGACGCCCCATTGCGGACGGTACGGCCCTTCGGGATAGGTGAGGCCCTGGTAATAGCCATCGTCTGCCGGATCCGAGTACATGAGGGCGCCCCGCGCCCCGTTTTCCTGCGCGAGCTTCGCCTTGATGCCGCGCCAGCTCCGCCCGTAGCGGGCCAGCACGATCTTCCCCTCCACGGAAATCCCGAGGTCGGCGAGCTTCTCGTAGTCCTCGGGAATCCCGTAGTTCACGTAGACCACCTCGCCCGTTGCGTCTCCGTCGGCGGCAAAGGCGTTGTAGGGAGAAAGCTGGCCTTCGTCGAAGGTGTCCTCGTCTTCCGGGACCTCCGGCTCCGTGAGCCGCAGCGTGTAGGGCTCGGGCCCCAGCACCTCCACATGGCGTTCGACCGGAAGCGGCATGAGAGCCTCGGTCTCTTCGATCGCGGCGTCGAGGCCGAACGAACGGAACTTCTCCACCGCGTACTCCGCGACCCGGAGGCTGCCCCGGCCGAGTCCGGCGATGTGCGGCTCCTCGCTCATGTACTCCATGTACTCCCGGAGCCGGGCCGGATCGGGCACCGCCCGGAACATGGCTTCGATCTCCTGCTGGCGATCCCACTGGCCGTCCAGGAAACCCCGGGCGGGATCCGCGTTCTGGAGGGCGGACGCGAGCGGGGCGGCGCCGGCCAGGAGCAGGCAGGCCAGGGCGAGGCGAGAGCAGGAACGGAGGAGGAGACGCGTCATGCACGTATCGTACTTGGCGCGGAGCCCCGGGGGTCCTGCGTCCAGGCGCCGGCAGAGAAGACGATCGGAACAGCCCCGATCGCGCTCATTCGCGACGGCGCAATGTCGGCGCGCCGACACCGAAGGAAAGGAGTCCGGCTCCAGCTCCACAGCCGGTGGATGAGGTGGCGGAAGCACCGACGGTGGCCGGGAACAGGCGCGTGGCTGACAAGGCGGAACGCAACGCAGCAACACCGCCTTGCCGCCTGGAATGCCGCTTCACCCTGTTCCCGGGGTGTTCACCGTCGCGGCGGCGAGGCGGGCGCCTCAGGGAGCCTGCCGGTTGAGAGTCCAGTCGTAGTCGTAATCGATCGCGCCGCCGAAGTCCGCGAGAAACGCCCCCAGCTCGTCGTCGGCGTAAACCTGGAGGTGGGCGATCACGTCGGCTTCCGTTTCGCCGAAGTCCACGGCGTACCAGTCGTAGATGCTGGAGAGGATGATCAGATCCTCGTCCACCACGTCCACCCCCCGGGTGCTGTTCACGTAGGCGACGGCGCCCGCCTCGAGCAGCGCCTCGGTGTTTTCCGCCGTGAACGCGGTCAGGAGCAGGTTGGGACAGCTCAGGGCGGCGCAGTTGACCGCGTAATGGATCCGGGGGTCCTGCCAGATGGGGCGCAGGATGCCGTGCTCCATGTCGTTGAGCGTCAGGTCCTGACCCGCGACGCGGGCGTGCGCGTCGTCCCACGGGCCGGTGTAGGGGACGACGCCTTCGTGAATGTCGCGGATGCTGTCCACCGGGTAGGCGTCCACCACGACCTTGACGGTCAGCGCGTTGTAGAAGTTGATCCAGTAGGCCATCTGTTCGGCCCGGGAGTACTCGCGGGGGTCGACCGCCTCCAGTGACCCCACGTAGCCGTCGAGACGCGTCCGTTCCGCTTCGTTTCCGGCAAGGCCGGCGTAGTCGACGAGGTGGACGCCGCTCGGGTCCGCCGCCACGTAGGCCTCGAGGATTTCCTGCCAGGCGCCGTGGTCGATCCGGGCGCGGTTCCCCTCGTCGCTCCGGTCCCACGCCGCCAGCTCCCGGGGAGCCGGCGGACTGCAGGCGCCGAGCGCGAGTAGAACCAGGACCGCCGAAGAGCGCGCTCCCCGACCCGGCCTGGGCGAACTCCGGGACACCCCGAAAGCGGCACTTCGCATCATCAACCCCTGGTCGCGACCCCGCGCCGGGGCCGGAGTCCGGCCACCCGGAAGGGAAATGAAAGAATTGCGTACCGTGGCTCGCAACCGCCCGCGGCCCTCCATGTGACGCTCTGAGTCACCTTCACCGGAATCCGGTCCTCGATCTGCTACCCTCCGGCCCGAAGAGCCGGGAGCCGATGCTAGTAGCACCGCGCTGTGAGAAGCAACCGGTCAGTGTCGTCTCGAACGCCGTTCCCGTGAAGCGGCTCCTTGTGGGCGAGGCCGAGGAGGAGTACGTGGGGCATCTCCGCCGGGACCGTCTTGGGTTCGTGGAGGCGTCAGCCTCGAGGGCTCCGGGTGTCGCCGATCCGGGCGTCGCCGAAGAACGACCGAAGGGCCGACGGAACTGACCGACCCTCCCCTCCACTCAGTTGGCGCATCCTGCCGTTCTGTGCTACGGGTGAACTAGAGGACTCCCGCAGACCCCATGGACCTCACTCCGTTTCGCGGCCCGCTGGCCGACCGCACTCTCTATTACGGGGACTGCCTCGATGTAATGCGCCGATGGGGCGAAGATCAGGTGGACATGATCTACCTGGACCCGCCCTTCAACTCGAACCAGAACTACAACATCATCTTTGAGGCGATCCCCAGGCGCAACGCTCAGCTTCTCGCATTCAGCGACACCTGGAACTGGGGCGAAGCTGATGATGAGCGAGTCTGGCAACTCATGAACAGGGCGAGTGTGCCCGAGGATCTACGCGACGCCATCGCGGGCCTCGAGACCATCCTCAGGCGCAAGCGCCGGTTCGCCTATCTCGCCTACATGGCGGAAAGGCTGCTCGAGTGCAAGGTGCTGCTGAAGCGCAACGGCTCGATTTTCCTCCATTGCGATCCCACGATGAGCCACTACCTGAAGATAGTCATGGACGCGATCTTCGGCGAGCGCAACTTCCTGAACGAGATCGTGTGGCGGCGGACCACAAGCAGAAACGACGGCAACAGATTCGGGCGGGTCCACGACATCATTCTGTTCTACAGGGGGGGAGGGCCCGTAACCTGGAATCGTCAGTTCCTGCCGAGGAACACCGAACAGGACCTGAAGAACAGGAGGACGCAGTACAGGCACATGGACGACGACCGGCCCCATCTCGGAGTATGGAGCGCCGACAATCTGACAGCAGACGGCCGCCGCACTGGTGAGTCCGGTCAGCCGTGGCGAGGAATCAGTCCGGGACCTGGCGGCAAGAATCACTGGCGGACCCCTACCTCCCCGCAGGGAGGCATGTACCACTTCATCATCAGGCACGCTCTCGTGCCGGACTGGCCCATGCCCGGCTCGACAGTCCATGAGCGGCTGGATGCTCTCGACGCGGCGGGTCTGATCTATTGGCCCAGGGACGGACGCGGAATACCAAGACTCAAGCGCTTCTGGAAGTCCACGACGGGGAAGGCCGTGACGGACGTGTTCACGGACTTCAGCAGGATCGAGGCGAAC
Organism: Vicinamibacteraceae bacterium; assembly: GCA_012271265.1. Classification (GTDB taxonomy): domain Bacteria; phylum Acidobacteriota; class Vicinamibacteria; order Marinacidobacterales; family Marinacidobacteraceae; genus JAAXGQ01. The sequence continues at coordinate 6,572 of JAAXGQ010000043.1, read as the reverse complement.
GACGTCCAGAAGATGGGCTACCCGACCCAGAAGCCGATCGCCCTCCTAAAACGCCTGATCCTGGCTACAACGAATCCGCGGGATCTTGTGCTTGATCCTTTCTGCGGCTGCGGCACGACCATCCATGCTGCTGAAGAGGAGGGCCGCCGTTGGGCGGGAGTCGACATTTCATCCTTTGCCATCGAAACCGTAATGAAGGAGCGCCTGAATCGCTTCAACATCTGGAACGTGAAGACGGACGGCATCCCGGTGGACTACGAGACCGCCAAGTTCATGGCTGCTGCCAAGGGGGGTCGCGGCCAGTTCGAGTCCTGGGCCATTACGCAGCTGCCCGGGTTGGTCCCCAACGAAAAGAAGGGCGGAGACGGAGGCAAGGATGGCGTAGGGTGCCTCCTTTACAAGACGAAGGAAGGGCGCAATCTCGTGCTCGCTGAAGTGAAGAGCGGTCGGAACGTCGGGGTTGAGCAGGTCCGTGCCTTTCGCGATGTGATCCGGTCCAGGAACGCCGCAGCGGGGGTGTTCGTCGTCCTCCGCAAGAAGGCGATAACGTCGGGAATGATGACGGCGGCCCAGGAGATGGGTCGGTTCGAGTCCAGCGACGGCACCGTCTTTCGTCGGCTGCAGATCTGGTGTATCGAGGAGTGGCTGAACAGGGGGAAGGGCCGAGAGGGGCGACCTCGGCTGCCGGCAATGATGAACGTGTACAACACCGGACACGAGGTGGCGCCGGATCCGCTCCTCCTGTAGCAGGGCAGCGCGTCAGAGCCGCGGCAGGCTGCGTTGGCGGAGGACGCGCAGACAAGCGACTTTCGGAAAGCCGCGGCGAGGGGCGCCCTCCCCGCGAGCTCATGCGAGCACGCCGGCGCTCCAGCGCCGAGAGCCCGTCGCTCCCCCGAAGGTGCGAAGAGCCTGACGGGAGTGCGGCGCGGGCCGGCGAGGACGCCGGCGCTCCCTGGGGCGGTCAGAGGCGGGTCATCGCCTCGAGGATTGGCCAGAAGCCGAGCTGCTCCACCGCGTGGCTGCGATAGATGCCGAGGCCATCCATCCCCGCCCCCCGGGCGATGCGGGCCGCCTCCAGGATGGCCGTCTGGTCCTGGAGGCTCCCCGGGTGGTAACAGGAGAACTCGGCCATGGTGGGCACCCGGCCGGCCACCGTGTCCACGAAGTGGCGGCAGTGGCGTTCGATCGTCGGGAGGTCCGTCGTGGACCGGAACCAGAGGTGCATCTCGTCAGAGAGCCCCTGCTCCACCCACGCCGCCCAGTCCTGCATGCGGGGCATATAGCCGTCCGCATCGCGGTTGATGACGGTGATGGTGAAGACCGCATCGGCGCGCTCGGCCTTCACCGCGTCGCGGATTGCCCGGACCATCTCGGTCCAGCGGTCGGCGCGGAATTGCACCCAGTCCTGATCGTCGTTCGGGAGGTCGAAGGGATTGCGGCCGGTCGCCTCGCGGAAGGCGCCGGCGATGGAATCCTCGTAGCCGTCGGTGGTGACCCCGTTCCCGTCTTCGTTGATGGAGACGAACTCGGCCTGGATCCCCCGCCCGCCGCTCCGGGCGAGCAGCGCGGCGAAGGCCCGCGCCTCCTCCGCGCGCCCCTCGGGAAGCCCGGGGCTCAGGAACACCCGCTCGTACGGCTTCAGTTCGTCGGTTCGTTCCCGATTGCGGTGGCGGTGGCGGGGATTGTCGCGCACGAAGTCGCTCAGGCTTTCGATCCGTTGCGGATGGCTCCAGATCGGCCGGTGCGCGTTCAGGATCGCCCGGCCCTCCGCGGAGCCGAAACGGGGGACCATGAAATTGCTCGACCAGGCGGGGTACATCCGGATCCCGCCGGCGGAGGCGACCGCCTTGTAGGGATGCACCTCGACGTTTCGCGCGGCGCCGGCCTGAACGAGTTCGGCGGAGGCGCCGGGAGCGAACACGCGGGAAACCCCGTGGTCGGCGCACTTCCGGATGTAGAGCTCGACCTCGGTCTCGTCCCCTGCCCCCTCATACATCTCACCGAGTCCGAGGTCCTGGCCCCACAGCGCTACGCCGGCCGGTGGGCCCCCGGTTGGCGCCTCGGTCGCGGTCGGCTCCTCGGCGCCGCCGACGCCCCCGCCGCCGCCGCAGGCCGCGGTTGCGGTCGCGGGGAGCGCCCAGACGGCGCCCTTCAGGAAGTCCCGCCGGGGGAGGCCGTCGTTTTTCGAGCTCATGCCGAGACCCCGTTGCTGGCCGCATCCTCGATCGCGGCGGAGAAGAGATCGATCTCCTCGAGAGTGGTGAAGACGCTCGGGGAAACCCGGATGCAGTCGAACTCGCCCCGGACGAAGCGCGGGCGCACGTGGATCCGGTACTTCGCTTCGAGAAAGTCGGTGAGCGCCCCGGAGTCCACCCCCTCGATGCGCATCGCGCCGATGCCGCAGGCCTGGCGGATGTCCGGCGGATTGAGCACCCGGACGCGGGGCAACTCCTTGACCCGCTCGGCCCAGCGCCGCCGGAGGTAGACGAGGCGCTCCGCCTTCCGTTCCGCCCCAAGCCCCTCGTGGAACGTCACCGCCTCGGTGATCGGTCCCCGGATCGCGATGGGGTTCGTCCCGATCTGCTCGAACTTGCGGATGTCGTCGTCCTGGCTTTCCGGGGCGCTCATCAGGGGCCAGACATTCGGGATCCTGGACTTGCGGACATAGAGGAAGCCGGTGCCCACCGGGGCGAAGAGCCACTTGTGGAGGCTGGTGCCGTAGTAGTCGCAGTCGAGCTCGTCGCGGGTGAAGGGGAAGTGTGCGAATCCGTGGGCGCCGTCCACGAGGGTCTCCACGCCGTGACGGCGCGCCATGCGGCAGATCTCGCCGACCGGGAAGATCTGCCCGGTGGTGAAGGTGGTGTGGCAGATCAGCAGGAGTTTCGTCCGGGGGGTGATGGCGCGTTCCAGGATCGCGGTCAGTTCCGACAGGTCCTCGGGCGGCGTGGGATAGGGCACGGTGCGCAGGACGATTCCATCGCGGCGCTCCCGCTGCCGGAAGGTCATCAGCATGCGGGGGTAGTCCTGCGTCGTGGTGAGCACCTCGTCGCCGGGATCCAGCGGGATGCCGAACTGAACGATCTCCATCGCTTCGCTGGCGTTTCGGGTGAAGGCCAGCTCCTCGGGGCTGCACCCGAAGGTCTCGGCGAGACGGCGGCGCGCGACCTCGACGCGGGGGCCGAGCAGCTCGTCCACGTAGAGCGACGGGCCCATGTTGGTGATGTTCCAGTACTGCTGCATCGCACGCTGCACCGGGGCCGGGGCGGGGCTGACCGAGCCCGAATTCAGGTTGATGTGGTTCCGGTCGATGGTGAAGGACTCGCGGACCCGGAACCAGAAATCCTCGTCCCGGGCCGCCTCCTGGGGGGTCTTCGCGCCGAGGCGGGTGACGGCGCTCGCGAGTCGCGCCTCGGCCCCCGCAGCGATGGCGGTCAGGGCGCCGCCGGTGGATCCCAGAAAGGTTCTTCGTCGCATGCGCGCCTCGTCGATTTCAAGAATACCGGCGCGCTCCGTGCGCCGCTCGGGCGTCAGATTCCGGCGGTCTGGAGTTCCCCGAGGACGCGGTCGGGGCCAAGGGGGAGGCGGCGCATCCGGACGCCGCTGGCGTCGTGGATGGCGTTCGCGATCGCGGCGGGGACGGGGCGGTGTGAGGGTTCGCCCGCCCCGTAGGGACGGAGATCCGGCCGGTCCGGGCTCGGGTCGCCGTTCACCACCACCACGTCGATCCGCTCGGGCGCGTCGCGGTGCGTCAGCGTGGGGTGGCTGCGCCAGTCCACGCTGGTGACCGTCGCGCCGTCGAACCGCACTTCCTCGTAGAGCGTCCGGCTGATCCCGTGCAGGAGATTCCCCTGGATCGTGTTCTCCAGGCCGTCGGGGTTGATGACCAGCCCGCAGTCATGGGCGCACGTCATCCGCCGGACCCACACCCGGCCGGTTTGGCGGTCCACCTCGACTGCGGCGACCACGGCGACGGTCGTGCTGGCGCGGTAGGCGTAGGCGATCCCCCGCCCGGTCAGCAGGCGCCCGCTGCCGACCGGACGCGGTGACGGCCTCGGGTCCCATCCGTAGGCCTCGGCGGCCGCTTCGACCACGGCGATCGAGCGCGCCCGGCGGAAGATCGCGTCGTCGTCGCTCGCGCCGCCGAGGAGTCGGAGCCGGAACGCGACCGGGTCGGCGTCCGCCGCCGCGGCCAGCTCGTCCACGAACGACTCCGCCGCGAACGTCGTCTGCGGACCGTTGGGATCCCGGAGGTTTCCGGTGCGCAGCGGCGTCTCGTACGCCAGCGGGAAGCGGACCGCCCGCGTCTCCTGGCGCCGGTTCGGGACGTGGTACATCGCGTCCGGACCTCGGGCGCCCCCGGGTGACGGCCGTTCGGGCCGGCGCCCCATGAGTTGCGCGATGAGCACCGTCTGCGCCTGGTTGTAGCCGACGTGCGCGTAGTTCGCGATCCGGCCCTGGTAGTCGAGCGCGACGAGGTTGCCGTCGGCGTCGAGGCCTCCCCGGAGGTCGATCGCGAAGGCGGGACCCTTGGTGTCCCACGCGGTTTCCTCGTGGCGCGTCCACTGGACCCGCACCGGGCGACCCAGCTCCCGGGCCAGGTACGCCGCCTCGAAGCCGGCGTCGTCGGCCGCCGTGCGCCCGTAGACCTGCGGTCCCTCCATCCAGATCACCCGCACCTGCTCCGGCGGCATCCCCAGGAATTCGGCGATCCCCGTCCGGTGGCTGTACGGCTTCATGTCGTTCGTGTAGATCGTCATCTGGCCGTCCGAGGGGTCGGCCACCGCGTGCGCCGGCCCAATCGCCGTGTGCCCCTGGAAGGGCACGTCGTAGGCGGCTTCGACCACGGTCGAGGCGCCGGCGAGCGCGGCGTCGGGGTCTCCCGTGACCGGCGCTCCTACGCGGCGGTCCGAGTCCGGGACCGGCTCCGCGCTCCGCATGTAGTCGAAGAGGTCGTCCGAAGACGGGAACGGCGCCTCGGCGGGCTTTTCCCAGGTGACGTCCAGACGTTCCGCAGCGTCGATCGCCTGCTCTTCGCGCTCGCACACGACGGCGAGATAGTTGCCTTGGCGCACGACCCGGATCAGGCCGGGGATGCCGCCTACCGAAGACTCGTCGATCGCGGTCAACGTCGCGCCGGCGTAGGGGGGCCGGACGTTGCGGGCGTGGACCATCCCCGGGAGGTTCACGTCGACGGCCCACTCGAACGTTCCGGCCACCTTGGCGGGAATGTCGGTGCGCGGAATCGACTGGCCGACCAGCTTCAGGTCCTGCACCGGCTTGATGCCCGCCACGCCGGTGGTGGTGTTCACGTTGCCGCCGGTGAGCGCCACGTCGAAGCGCCGGCCGCCGACCAGCTCTCCGTAGCCGACCGTCCGCGAGGGGTCGTCGGCGAGCGAGATCACCCCTTCGCTCACCCGCAGGTCCTCGACCGGCGCGCCGAAGCGCTCCGACGCCATCTCCAGCAGCACCCGGCGGGCCTCCGCCGCGACCCGGCGGCCGACCATCGCGTCCCGCTCGATGGCGTCCGAGCCCCCGGAGCCGCCCTGGTCCACGGTCCGGTCGGTCCGTCCCATGACGACCGTGGCCCGGTCGAAGGCGATGTCGAGCTCGTCGCACAGCATCTGCTGCGTCGCCGTCCCGGTGCCCTGGCCGCCGTCGGTCTTGCCGATGTAGAAGGTGGCGCGCCCGTCCTCGTCGACGACGAGCCACGAGTCGAGATCGAGGAAGTCCGGATCCGGGTAGGGGCCGGACCGGACCGACCCGTCCGTCTGGCGCGCCGCGCCGGCGAGGCCCGCCGCAGTCAGGCCGAAGACGAACAGGCCCGAGGTCCTGAGGAAATCGCGCCGGGAACGCCCTTCGCCCCAGCGGGCGAGCGCGCGCCCGATCGCTGGCGTGGTGTCGCGGGCGCCGCTCACCGGTCCGCCTCCGCCGGGGCCATGGCGTCCGCGGCGCGCTTCACCGCGGCCTGGATCCGGTAGTAGGTCATGCAGCGGCAGAGGATCGGGTTCATGCGCGACCGGATCTCGTCGTCGGTCGGATTCGGATTCCTGTCGAGGAGCGCACAGGCCGCGAGGATCTGGCCGTTCTGGCAGAATCCGCACTGCGGGACCTGCTCATCGATCCAGGCCTGCTGGACGGGGTGCAGCCGGCCGTCTTCGCCGGACAGTCCCTCGAGGGTCGTGATCTCGCCGCGCGTCCGGGAAACCGGCAGGATGCAGGAGCGGACCGCGCGTCCGTCCATCAGCACCGTGCAGGTGCCGCACTGGGCGAGGCCGCAGCCGAAGCGCGGGCCCCGCAGCCCGAGATCGTTTCTAAGAACGTAGAGGAGCGGCGTCGTGGGGTCGAGGTCGAGCGTGTGGGTCTCACCGTTGACCCGGAGCGTGGTCTGCTGCATGGGCGCCTCTCGCTTCGTGCGTCGTGCCGGGAACCCTGGCGCGGCCGGCCGGCCGCCGGGCGGAAGGTCGCCCCGATGCTATCGGAGGGCTTCAACGCCTCCGGCGCCCGGCGCATGGAGCGCCGGTGTCCGCACCGGCCAACACACCGGGAGCACCGGTGTCCTCACCGGCCACCGC
>JAAXGQ010000042.1 GCA_012271265.1 Vicinamibacteraceae bacterium | reverse complement strand
CATGGAGCGCCGGCGCTCCATGGGGCCGGCGCTCCATGGGGCCGGCGCTCCATATGTCAGGGTGGGTCAGGCCGGCGAGGACGCCGGCGCTCCATGGGGTGGGCGCTCTCACCGGCCACCAACTGGAGCGCCGGCGTCCTCGCCGGCCAGCGCCGTAGGCGGGCATGGACCGTGGGCCTCCCGGCCCACGGTCGGTCGGCGTGGCGGCGGTGCCGGCAGGAGAGTGGGTGAGGGGCCGGCGGTGGGGGTAGGCCGGCGAGGACGCCGGCGCTCCATGGGGCCGGCGCTCCATATGTCAGGGCGGGTAGGCCGGCGAGGACGCCGGCGCTCCATGGGCGGGCGCTCCGTACGTCAGGGGGGGTAGGCCGGCGAGGACGCCGGCGCTCCATGGGGCCGGCGCTCCATGGGCGTCAGAAGACGAGGCGCAGGCCGAGCTGGGCCTGGCGCTGGTTCCCGACCAGGGAACTGCCGAGGCCGTACTCGGGGTTCGGCGTGACCAGGTCCGTGAGGACCGGCTCCTGCTGGTCGTTGCCGGCCACCCGGAAGACCGAGCTGCCGAAGAGGTTGAACACCTCGAAGAGCGCCTCGAGCTGAGCCGGCCCGATGTCGAACCCCTTCGTGATCCGCAGGTCGATGTTCGTCCAGGCGTCGCTCCGTTCGCCATTGATCGGCGCCAGCTCGCCGTTCACCACCGCCCGGGTCTGCGGTCCGAAGGGACCGACGTAGAAGTCCGGGTGGTTGTGGTAGCCGACGGTGGGATCGAGCGCCGTGTACGGGGCGCCCGACTGCGCGGTGACGATGGCGCTCGCCAGAATGTCGAACGGGAGGGTGAAGACGCCGCTGGCGACGAAACGGTGCGGGATGTCGCGGCCGGAGATCCCCCAGTCGTAGTCCGGATCGAACGGATCGGTGAGCGTCAGGCCGCCGGAGGACCGCTCGTTGTCGTCGTTCGAGCGGTCGCGGGACCAGGTGTAATGGGCCTGGAACTGGATGCCGTCGCGGAACCGCCGCCGCACCGCCGCGGTCAGGGCGACGTAGTCCGAACGGGCCACCGCGTCGCGGACCAGGATCGTGCCGTAGGCCGGGTTGACGCGCGCCCCGGAATAGACCGGGCGGCCCCAGGCGTCGCGCGACGGCGCGGCCGCGTTGGCGTCCACATTGGAAGCCAGCTGGTCGGCGCGGGAATAGACGAAGTCGAGCGAGGCAGCCAGGTCTCGTCCGACCTCGCGCTCGTAGCCCAGGTTGAGGCGCGTGGTGCGCGGATCCTCGAAGGCGGGATCGACATAGCTGAGCGACGGGATCAGGCCGGCCGGCGGATTGGTGTTGTCGATCGCGGCGCCGAGCGGGACGTACCCGGTTTCTCCGGGAGCGACGATCGCGTTCCCGTAGCGGGGGAAGACGCCGGTCTCGGTGAAGGCCGAGAAGAAGAGCAGGGTGGGCGTGCGGCCGTAGAAGACGCCGGCCCCGCCGCGGACCAGGCTGCGCTCATCGAGCGACCAGACGAACCCCGCGCGAGGCGAAATGTTGTCAAGGTCGTCCGGAACGCTCGTGCCCTGGGACAGGACGTGATCGATGCCCGACGGGTTCAGGGTTCCGTCCCAGCGAACGCCCAGGTTCAGGGTGAGACGGGCGCTGGGGCTCCACGAGTCCTGCACGAAAGCCCCGACGCTGTGCTGCGTGACATCGAAGTTGGGGTTGCTCACATCCCCGAAGAAGATGCGCGCGCGCGCGGCGTTCCCGCCCAGAAAATCGTGGATCGAGTCGAAGTCGTAGCGACCGTCGGCGTTCCCCGCGAAGTACTCGCTGAGGTCGTCCGTGCTGAGCGTGGCGCCCATGCGGATTTCGTGGTTCCCCCGGAGCAGGGAGAAGCGCTCCTGAATCTCGAACTTCTGCTCGTCGACGTAGATCGGGAGCCACCACGGCTTGCCGTAGGAACCGTACGAAGGAGAAAAGATGCGGAAGTTCGCCTGAAGCGCGGTGTCGGGCAGATTCGCCAGCCGGTCCAGGTCGTCGTAGGCGTACTGCACCCGCAGCTCGTTGACCCCGGTCTCGCCGACCAGCGAAACGATCGAGCCCACCAGCGAGTGCGTGCTCTGGAGCTTCCGCGACTCCTCGGCCACGTAGTCGGACGTGCGGGCGTAGTCGGTGAAGTTGTAGCGAAGGGTGAGCGTGTGATCGTCGTTCACCCGGTGGTTCAGCTTGCCGAACAGGATCAGGTTGTCCGTCTCGCGGGTGAACTGTCCGGAAGCGGTGCGGCCGTCGTCCGGGTCCGTCGCGGCGATCCCGTCGCTGTTCGGGCTGAAGCCGGCGAGCAGGTCGGGATAGACGCCCATCACCGCGTCGTAATGGCCGCGCCCGTTGATGTTCTGGATGAAGGGCTGGCTGCGGGCGGTCTGGTCGTAGGAGAGGAAGAAGTGGGTGCGGTCCCGGACGATCGGGCCGCCGAAGGAGGCGCCCCAGTTGTAGCGGCTGAACTCGTCGACCTCGTAGCGGTCATCGCTGGCGGCGATCCCCCGGTGAGCGTCGAGCGGGGACTGCGGCAGCCGGGCGACCATCCGGTTGTCCCGGAAGAAGAGAAATCCGGAGCCGGCGTAGTCGTTCGTGCCGGCCTTGGTGACCACGTTGATGTAGCCGCCGCCGGACCGGCCCGCCTCGGCGGAATAGCCGCTGGTCACCACCTGGAACTCCTTGACGGATTCCTGGGCGACCACCAGGCCGCCGTTCTCGGTGGCTTCACCGCCGCGGCCGTAGCCGAAGAACGCGCTCTTCGCGTCCGTGCCGTCGATGGTGAGCCCGGAGTTGACTCCGCGTTGGCCGGAGAGGGAGATGCCGCCGCGCTGGGGTTCGACCTTGACGGTCGGTTTCAGCAGGGCGAACTGGACGAAGTCCCGCCCCTGGATCGGGAGGCTGGAGATCTCGTTCTCGTCGACGTAGCCAGCGGCGCCGCCCCGGCCCACTTCCAGAAGCGGCGCTGCCGCGGTGACGGTCACCGTCTCCTCGACGGAGGCGAGACCCAGTCGGAAGTCCACTTCGACGACCTGTCCGACGAGGATCCGGACGCCTTCGCGCCGCTCGGCGCGAAAACCGGAGAGAGACGCCACGAGGTCGTACTGGCCGCTCTCCACGGCGCGGAGAGCGAAAAAGCCCCGGCTGTTGGCGATCGCGGCCCGGCTCTGGCCGCGCTCGACGTCGATGAGTTCGATCGTGACGCCGGGCAGGGCGGCCCCGGTGTCGTCGGTCACGAAGCCCTGCACCGTCGAGAGCGACTGCGCGAAGGCGAGGGGGGATAGGGCGAGGGTCAGCAAGAGGCTGGTTGCCCCGCGCCTGAAGACGGACATGACGGACTCCTCCTGGATGCCTGGGAATGAGAGTTGCAGACGGCTGGACTTCCCTGCCCGGAACCGCGGCATCTCGGGCGTGAGTTTCGGTTCCCGATGCGGCCGCCGCAAGAATGATCGGAGAATTTGCGGCGAACCCGGCTTGATCGGAATGTATCCGAAGGACGCTCGTCGGGACGCTGCGCGCCCGTAGAATCGCGCGATGGGCGCGGATTGCGGGACGGGGCCCGGAGGCCGCGGCCGGCTGTCCGGAAGGGTTGCCGTGGTCACCGGCGCGGCCTCGGGGATCGGCCGGGGAACCGCCGAACTCTTCGCCGAGGAAGGGGCGCAGGTGGTGCTCGCCGACATCGCGGAGGAGGCGGTGGAAGCGGTGGCGGCAGCGATCCGCGCGGCCGGCGGCGCTGCCCGGGCCGTTCGGGCCGATGTTGCCACCGAGGCCGGAGCGGAGCGGGCGGTGGGCACGGCGGAGGAGGTGTTCGGGCCGGTCGAAGTGCTGGTCAACAACGCCGGCGTCGAACTGAAGAAGCTCGTCGAGGACACAAGCCTCGCGGATTGGGAGCGGATCCTGCGCACGAACCTGACCTCGGCTTTCCTCTTGTCACGCCGGGTCGTGCCGGGCATGAAGGAACGGCGGCGCGGGGTGATCGTCATGAACTCCTCGGTCGGCAACTTCATCGCGGCGACGAAGAGCTCCGCCTACGGCGCCTCCAAGGCCGGGATGATGGCGCTGGCCCGGGGCCTCGCGCTCGAAGGGGCCCCGTACGGCATCCGGGTGAACGCCGTCTGCCCCGGCGTGATCGACACCGCCATGAACGAGCGGAATCTCCTGACCGCGGACGATCCGGAGGCGATGCGGCGCTCGTGGTTCGAGGTGACCCCGTTGGGACGCCTGGGCACGCCCCGTGACGTGGCGCAGGCGATCCTGTTCCTTGCCAGCGACGAATCCTCGTTCATCACCGGCCTGCCGCTGGTCATTGACGGCGGCCGGCTGATTCAGTAACGCATGCGTTACCATCGGCTGTAGAGTGCTAGGTAACGCATTCGTTACCATTGGCGGCCATGCCGATGCGGCGCACGTTCCGTCGCGGGGTCCGCGCTCGCGCCACGCGGGATCCCGGCTTTCGCCGCGCCTTGCTGGAAGAAGGGGCGGCGGCCCTGCTGGCGGGGGATATCCCCGGGATGCGGACCGCGCTCCGGACCTACGTGAACGCGACCCTGGGCTTTGCCGCGCTCGCCCGCCGCACCGGTATTCCCGACAAGAGCCTGATGCGGATGCTCGGGCCGCAGGGCAACCCCCGCGCCGGCCACCTCGCGCTCGTGCTGGAAGGGCTCGCCGAGGAGGAAGAGATTTCCTTTGCGGTGCGGGCAAAGGAGCCCGACGAGGAGGATTGAGAACGATGTTGCTGCGGCCCGGCGCTGCGGCTGCTGCGGCATGGCTTCTCGGCGCGCTCGGGTGCGCCCCGACGAGCGGGCCGCCGGCGGATCTGGTCCTTCTCTCCGGGACCGTCCTGACCGTTGATCGGGACTTCACGGTCGCCGAGGCGCTGGCCATACGTGACGGGGAGGTACTCGCCGTCGGATCCGACGCGGAAATCCGTCGCTTCATCGGCCCGGCGACCGAGACCATCGAGCTTGGCGGACGCACGGTGACGCCCGGCCTTTCCGACAACCACCTGCATTCCGCCGGCGGCGGTGACGGCGTGGACCTCTCGCGGGTCCGCACCATGGACGACTTGCTCGCGGCCATCGCCGAGCGGGCCGCGGCCACTCCGCCCGGCGGCATCGTCCTCACGAATTCGGACTGGCACGAGGGCCAGCTGGTGGAGGCCCGGCTGCCACTTCGCCGCGACCTCGACGAGGCGGCGCCCGACCATCCGGTCGTCGTGGTCCGGGGCGGCCACGAATACATCCTGAATTCCCGGGCGCTGGCGAAATGGGGCATCGACCGCGCGACCCCTGTGCCCGACGGCGGGCGGATCACCCGCTATCCCGACGGCAGCCTGAACGGGGAGCTCGTGGACACGGCGAAGCGCCTCGTGGAGTTGCCGCCCCGGCCGCCGGGCGACCTCGAGCAGCGGATCGCCGCCCAGGTCGAGGACTACCGCGCCCTGCACGCGGTCGGGTTGACCAGCCTGCGCCATCCCGGCGGGAGCATCGAGCAGTACCGGATGCTCCAGGAGATGCAGCGCCGCGGGCGGCTCACGATGCGGGTGAACTTCCTCCTCCGCATGCGGGCCGGGAGCGCTGAAGCCGCGCGCACGCGGCTCGATGAGTGGGGGGTGGCGCCGGACGAGGGCGATGAGTGGCTGCGGATCGGCGGGATCAAGCTGATGGTGGACGGGGGCTTCGAGGGCGGGCTGCTGCGCGAGCCCTATGCCGAGCCATGGGGTCAGGGGGGTGAGTTCTTCGGCCTGCGCATCGTCGCGGAGGAGCCGTTCCACGAAATCGTGGCAGAGCTTGGGCGCCGGGGATGGCGGGTCGCGACCCACGCCGTCGGCGACGCCGCGATCGACCAGGTTCTCGCCGCGTACGAAGCGGCGGCCTCGGAGGTCCCGGTGGCGGGCCAACGCTGGACGATCGAGCACGGATTCCTCCCCCAGCCCGACCAGTACCCCCGGATGCGCGCGCTCGACCTCCACGTGGCCGCCCAGCACCACCTCTATCTGGCGGCCCCCAGCCTGGAGAAGTACTGGGGCCGCGAGCGCGCCGCGCGGGTCACCCCGGTCCGGGAGTACCTCGATGCGGGGATCCCGGTTTCCGGCGGCACGGACTCGCCTGTCGTGCCCTATCCGCCGCTGTGGGTGATCCACCACTTCGTCACCCGCGAGACGATCAGCGCCGGGGTGTTCGGGGAGGATCAGCGGGTCTCGCTGGAGGAGGCGCTCCGCCTGCTGACCACCGCCTACGCCCAACTCACCTTCGAGGAAGACCGCAAGGGATCCCTGCAGCCCGGCATGCTGGCTGACTTCGTCGTCCTCTCCGCCGACCCGCGCGAAGTCTCCGCCGACGAGATCAGCGTGGAGATGACCGCCGTCGGCGGAGAGGTCGTCTACCGCCGCTGATCAGACTTCCATCGGCCGCGGCGGCTCCGCCCCCTCGGGCTCCGACGGGCATCCGTCGCAGGCGGCCGACCCGGCCAGCGCGCCTCCGCAGGCGCCGAGGCTGCAGCGCCCCTTCTTCAGCAGTGTCCCGAGCCCCAGGAGGAAGATCGAAAGCACGATCACGCCCAGAGTGAGCGCCACCACGCCCAACGTCCCCCACACAACAGCGCCATCCTACCGTCCACCCCCGATGCCACGCTCGAAACGGCGGGGGTCGGTACCCTCAAGTGTCCCGTGCGTGGCGCCGACCTGCCTCCTGCCGTCATGAGCAACCCCCGAAACCACGAATACGTCGCCGAGCTGGTCCGGGAGCTCGCGCGTCTTCCGGCGGAGACGGAGTGGGTCGAGTTCAAGGTCAACAAGGCCGTTTCGAAGGACATCGGCCGGGCGATCTCGGCGCTCGCCAACGCCGCCGTGCTCGCCGAGCGGCGACGCGCCTACCTGGTCTGGGGTGTGGAGGACGGCACGCACCAGATCGTGGGGACCACCTTTGATCCGCGATCGGCGAGGAGAGGGAACGAACCCCTCGAAAGCTGGTTGCCGCGACTGCTGACTCCGCAGGTGAACTTTCGCTTTCACGAAGGGATGTTGACCGGAAACCGGGTCGTGGTGCTGGAGGTCCCCCCGGCGCAACGGGAGCCGGTCAGCTTCGAGGGGGTCGAATACGTCCGCGTCGGAGCTTCCACCCGAAGGCTGCGGAATTACCGAGAGAAGCGGATGGCCCTGTGGGCGGCGCTTTCCCTCGCTCCGTGGGAGCTCGCGATGGCGGCCGAGCGGGTGACCGCTCGCGAAGTCGTGCAGATCCTCGACTATCCGCAGTACTTCCATCTGTTGAAGCAGCCCCTGCCGGAGGCTCGCAGCGGAGTCCTCGCCGCGCTGGAGGCCGATGACCTGATCCAACGATGCGACGCGGGCCGTTTCGATGTCACGAATCGGGCCGCGATCCTCCTCGCGCGCGATCTACGCCACTTCGGCCGGCTCCAGCACAAGGCCGTCCGGGTCATCCACTACCGAGGCCGTTCGCGACTGGAGGCAAACGGGGAGCGGGAACCGATGAGCGGCTATGCCTCCGGGTTCTCGAGCCTGGAGGACCACGTGGATGCCCGCCTGCCGACGCGTGAGGTCTTTGACGGGGTATTCCGGCGGTCGCGTCCGAGTTTTCCGATGCCGGCCGTGCGGGAACTGATTGCGAACGCGCTGATCCATCAGGACTTTCGCGCCTCCGGCCCGCCACGCATCGAGATCTTCGAGGGCCGCGTCGAGATCACGAACCCCGGGACCTCCCTCGTCGATCCCCGACGGGTTCTGGACCTGCCGCCGCGCACGCGCAACGAGAAGCTCGCGTCCCTGATGCGCCGCTTCGGCCTCTGTGAGGAGCGGGGGGTCGGGATCGACAAGGTCGTGGCGGAGCTGGAGCGCCATCAGTTGCCGGCGCCGCTCTTCGAGGCCGCGGGAGAGAACACGCGGGTCACGCTGTTCGGGCCGAGGCCGCTCAAGGACATGACCCGGGAGGAGCGACTCAGGGCGATCTACCTGCATGCGAGTCTCCGGTTCGTTTCCGGCGGCGCGGTGACGAATGCTTCGCTCCGGGCCCGGTTCGGGATTCCGGCGACGGGGCGTTCCGCGGTGTCCCGGCACATCCGGGAGGCGGTGGACGCGGGCGTGATCGAAGTGAAGGATCCACGGGCGGGCCTTCGGGCGCGCGCTTATGTGCCGTGGTGGGCCTCGGTTGCCTGATTCTCTCGGCCCACGGGCGCGCTCACGGCGGTGGCCGGCGAGGACGCCGGTGCTCCGTGCCCGCCCGTGGCGAGGGCGGGTCAGGACGCCGGCGATTCATGCCGCAGTTGCTTGCGCCGAAACGTCGAATTTGGGCGCGGAATGACGTAAGGCGTTGATAGCGAAGGAAATGTTTGCTTGACGGGTGTTTGCGTGCTTCCGGCTACACGGGGGTGGCGGCCAGTTGGCCGCAGGCGGCCCCGACATCGCGGCCTCGGCTGCGGCGGAGCGTGACCCGGTAACCGGCGGCGGCGACGACGGCGAGGAAGCGCTCGGCGTCCGCTTCCGTCCCGGGACGGTGGGGCGGGCCGGGGGCCGGGTCCCTCCAGGGGTTGAAGACGATCAGGTTGACCCGCGCGCGGATGCCCTTCTTCGAGAGGGACAGGAGACGCGCGATGAGCGCTCGGGCGCTCGCGAGATCGTCGTTCTCGCCGCCGAGGAGGACGTATTCGAGCGTGATGCGCCGACCCCTCCGTCGGGGCAGATCGGCGAGCACGCCGAAGATCTCGTCCATCCCGTGCTTTCGCCCGATCGGCATGAACCGCACCCGGGTGCGGTCCTCGCCAGCGTGGAGGCTCACCGCGATCCCCACCCGAGGGGCCTCCGCAGCGAGGCGCCGCATCCCGTCGGGAAGGCCGACGGTCGAGACCGTGATCCGCCGGGGCGAAATCCCGAAGCCCTCGGCGTCGGTGAGCAGCTCGAGGGAGGCGAGAACCGCGTCCGTGTTCAGGAGCGGCTCTCCCATCCCCATGAAGACCACGTTCCGCCGCCGCGGCCGCGGCCCGCCGGGGACCTCGCGCTCGGCGAAGAGGACCTGGGAGACGATCTCCCCGGGGGTGAGATTCCGGGCGAAACGGATGGCTCCCGACCGGCAGAACGTGCACGCGAGCGGGCATCCGACCTGCGTGGAGACGCACACCGTGAGGTCCTCGCGGTCCCCGGGTCCGCCCGCCGTCGCGCCCCGGCCGCTGCGGGCCCGTCCGGAGCGACCTCCCGCCGCCTTCCGCCGGGTCGGGATGGCGACCGCATCCACTCGGGCGCCGTCGTCGAACTCCAGCAGCAGCCGGACCGTCCCGCCGCCGGACTGCTCGCGGCCGACCACCTGCGGGCGGCGGATCTCGAAGCGGCTCGCCAGCGTCTCGCGGAGTCCCGCGCCGAGATCGGTCATCTCGGCGAAGTCGCTGACGCTCCGCCGGTAGAGGTGGCGAAACAGTTGCCGGCCCCGGTAGGGAGGGAGCCCGAGTTCCTCGACCAGCCGGCCGAGTTCCGCCCGCGACCAGCCGTACAGGTTTTTCCGGCGACCCGACTCCACGGCGCCGGCGACGATACCGCGCGCGAAGGCTCGCCGCGCCCCCGCGGTGGGTACACTCCCCGGTTTCGTTGGCCACCGAAATCCGTCTTCGTGTGCTGGGCTCCGGCAGCTCCGGCAATGCGTCCCTGGTTTCCTCGGGGGGAACCACCCTGCTGGTCGAGGCCGGTCTCTCCGGCCGCGAGCTCGTGCGCCGCATCCGGCTGGCCGGGCAGCGACCGGAGGACATTGATGCCGTTCTGATCTCCCATGAGCACGGCGATCACTGCCGCGGCGCCCTGAGCTTCGCCGCGCCGCGCGGGGCCCCCATTGCCTGCTCCGCCGGAACCTGGCGCTGTGTCCGCCGCGAGGGCCGCGCCCCCACGCCCCCGTGGGTCGAGTTGCGTCCGCGCGCCGCGACCCGGATCGGCGCCGTCACGGTGACCCCGTTTGCGACGCCGCACGACGCGCAGGAATCCCTGGGGTTCCGGATCGAGAGCGACGGCGCGGCCATGGTGCATGTCACCGATTTCGGTCATCTCGACGAAGAGATCGAGGCCGCGGTCGAGGGCGTGGATCTGCTGCTGATCGAGTCCAACTACGACGAGCGCAGCCTCTTCGACAGCCACTACCCGCCCCGGATCCGCCAGCGGATCGCCTCCCGTTACGGTCACTTCTCGAACGGCGCGCTGGCGCTCTACCTCCGCCGCCGGCTGCCGCGCTCGGTGCGCACCGTGGTCCTTGCCCATCTTTCCGAGAACACGAACACCCCCGAGCTCGCCCTCGAGACGGCGCGGCAGGCGCTCGACGCCGGCGGGCGGACCGATGTGCGGCTGCTGGCGGCGAACCGCCGCGAGCTGACGGAGGAAGTTCTCGCCGTGTCTCCCTCGGCTGCGCGGCGAGCTTTCCGCGCCCGGCGCTTCATCGCGCGGTCCCTGTTCGATCCGGGCGCGGTTCCCGTCCCGGCGAAGGCCGGCCGGCCGGCCTGACACCATGCTGACCGATCGCTACGTCCGCCCGGAGATGGGGGCCATCTGGACCGACGAGGCGCTCTTCGGGTCGTGGCTGGAGGTCGAAGTGGCCGCCGCCGAGGCGATGGCCGCCGAAGGGATCATCCCGAAGGAGGCGGCGCGGGCGATCCGCGACCGGGGCGCCTTCGACATCGCCCGCATTCACGAGATCGACAGGCGGGTGCACCACGACGTGGTGGCCTTCACCCAGTCCATGGCGGAGCACGTCGGGGAAGAAGGCCGCTGGATCCATTTCGGGCTCACCAGTTCCGACGTCGTGGACACCGCTCTCGCCACCCGCCTGGCGCGCTCGACGGACCTCATCCTGGACGGAGTGCGGGCACTGCGCGGGGTTCTGCGGCGCCGCGCCGAGGAGCACCGGAAGACGGTCATGGTGGGCCGCACCCACGGCGTCCATGCCGAGCCGATGACCTTCGGGATGAAGCTGGCCCTCTGGTGGGCCGAGGCCGGCCGCAGCGCCCGGCGCCTCTCCGCCGCCCGCCGGGCGGTGGCGGTGGGCAAGCTGAGCGGCGCCGTGGGGACCTTCGCCCACCTCCCGCCGGCGGTCGAGGCGCGGGTCTGTCGGGCGCTCGGCCTGGAAGTCGCCCCGATCTCGAATCAGGTCATCCAGCGCGATCGCCACGCGGAGCTCGCGGCGGCGCTGGCCATCCTCGCCGGCAGTCTGGAGAAGATGGCGACGGAGGTGAGGAACCTTCAGCGGACGGAGATTCGGGAAGTCGAAGAGCCTTTCCGGGGAGGCCAGAAGGGCTCTTCGGCCATGCCGCACAAGCGCAACCCGGTGCGCTCCGAGAATGTTTCCGGCCTCGCCCGGGTCATCCGCGGGAACCTGGTCCCGGCCGTCGAGAACATCACCCTCTGGAACGAGCGCGACATCTCGCACTCCTCGGTCGAGCGGATGACGATCCCGCAGAGTTTCATGCTCACCGACCACATCCTCCACCGTATGACCGCGATCCTTGACGGCCTCATCGTCTACCCGGAGGCGATGCGCCGGAACCTGGAGCGGCTCAAGGGCATGGTGTTCAGTGGCCAGATCCTGCTCGAGCTGGCGGCGCGGGGAGTCTCCCGGGAAAGGGCGTACCGGATGGTGCAGTCCTCTGCGATGCGGGTCTGGGAACGGGGCACGCCGCTGTCCGAGGAGGTCGCGAACAACCCGAACATCAGCGCCGTGCTCACCTCGGAAGATCTGGCCGCCGCCTTCGACCTCGAAACCCACCTCGGTCACGTGGACGCGGTCATGGACCGGGTGTTTCAGGAGGAATCGCCATGAGCGGCGGCACGTCCGTCTTTGGAGTGCGGGTCCTGGTCCGGCTCCGCCCGTCGGTCTACGATCCCCAGGGCGAGACGATCCGTCGGGCCCTCGACGCCGTTCCCGGACTGGAAGCGGAAGCGGTCCGGCAGGGGAAGATGTTTGAACTGGAGGTCCGCGCGGCCGATGCCGCCGAGGCCCGGGCGCGGGCGGAAACGATCGCCCGGCGGGCGCTCGCGAACCCGGTCCTCGAGGACTTCACCGTCGAAGGGCCGTAGCCCGGCCCCCGGATGCGCCGCACCCGCTTCGCCGTCCTGGTGTTCCCGGGGACGAACTGCGAGGGGGACGTTCTCCACGCGATCCGGACCGTGATCCGCCAGGACGCCGAGCTGGTCTGGCACAAGGAGGGTTCGCTCGACGGGTTCGACGCGGCCGTCGTGCCCGGCGGCTTCGCCCACGGGGACTACCTCCGCGCCGGGAGCCTGGCCCGCTTTTCCCCGGTGATGACCCCTCTCGCTGAGATGGCGGCCTCCGGACGGGCCGTGGTGGGCATCTGCAACGGGTTCCAGATTCTCCAGGAAGCGGGGCTGCTTCCCGGGGCGATGCTCCGGAACCGTTCCCTCACCTACGTCTGCCGGGACGTGTGGCTCCGGGCGGAAGACCGGAGTTCCCCGCTCACCGCCGCGCTCGACGAGGGTGAGGTGCTGCGCATTCCGGTGGGCCACGCCGAGGGGAACTTCCATGTCTCCGACGCCGCGCTCGCCGCGCTCGAGGACCGTGGCCAGGTGCTCTTCCGCTATTGCGACGCCGCCGGCCGCGCCAGCGGCGCCGCGAATCCGAACGGCTCGCGGAACCACATCGCCGGCGTCCGCAACGAGCGCGGCAACGTGGCGGCGCTCATGCCCCACCCCGACCGCGCCTACGAGCCGGCGCTCGGGGGCACGGACGGCGTTCGCCTCTTCGAGAGCCTCGCGCGCTGGAACGCATCGTGACCACCGCGGCGCCGCCGAAGTCGGCCCGGACGGTATCCGGGGCGGTTGCCCGAGGCTACGAGGGGCCGGGGGCCGGACTCGAAGCGGCGCTCGAGTCCGGACTCACCCGAGAGGAGTACGAGCGGATCGTGGAGCGGCTCGGCCGTTCTCCCCGGTCTCTCGAGCTGGGTCTGTTCGGGGCGATGTGGTCGGAGCACTGTTCGTACAAATCGTCGCGGCTCCACCTCGCCCGCTTCCCCACGGAGTCGCCTCGGGTCCTCGAAGGCCCCGGCGAGAATGCGGGGGCCGTGGCGATCGGCGAAGGGCTCGCCGCCGTCTTCAAGGTCGAGTCCCACAACCACCCGACCTACATCGAGCCCTACCAGGGGGCCGCGACCGGAGTCGGCGGCATCCTGCGCGACGTGTTCACGATGGGCGCCCGGCCGGTCGCGCTGATGAACTCGCTCCGCTTCGGTCCGCTCACCGACCCGAAGAACCGGGCCCTGCTCACCGGCGCCGTCGCCGGGATCGCCAACTACGGCAACAGCATGGGGATCCCCACCGTCGGCGGGGAGGTGGCGTTCGAGGCGTGCTACGCGAAGAACCCGCTGGTCAACGCCTTCGCCCTCGGGATCGCTCCTGCCGACCGCATCTTCCGCGCCCGGGCGGAGCGGGCGGGCGACCCGGTGTTCTGCGTCGGGGCGAAGACCGGGCGGGACGGCATCCACGGCGCCTCCATGGCCTCGGCGGAGTTCGGGGAGGACGCGGAGGCGAAGCGGCCCACCGTCCAGGTCGGGGATCCGTTCCTGGAGAAGCTGCTGCTCGAGGCGTGCCTCGAACTCATGCGCGGCGACGCGCTGGCCGCGGTCCAGGACATGGGCGCGGCGGGGCTCACCTGCTCGACCGCCGAGACCGCGGCGCGGGGCGGGCTGGGGATCGAGATGGAACTCGATCTCGTCCCGCGGCGCGAACGCGGGATGACCGGCTATGAGCTCATGCTCTCCGAGTCGCAGGAGCGGATGCTGCTCGTCGTCAGGACTGGCTTCGAGGACGAGGTTCGTCGCGTTTTCACCAAGTGGGACCTCGACGCGGTCCCCATTGGCGGGGTCACCGACGACGGGCTGCTGCGGGTGCGGCAGAGCGGCCTCTCGGTGGCCGCGGTTCCCTGCCGGATCCTGACCGACGATGCCCCGGCGTACGACCGGCCCGCCGAAACGCCGGGATGGTGGCCGGAGCCGGAAGTCGCTGCGTCGGACCTCCCGGAGCCGGTCGACTGGAACGAGGCGGTCCTCTGCCTTGCGGGCTCCCCGGGCCTCGCGAGCCGGCGGTGGGTCTACGAACAGTATGACCACATGGTGCGGAGCGATACCCTGGCCCGACCCGGCGCTGATGCCGGTGTCGTGCGGATCAAGGGAAAGCGCCTGGCTCTGGCGATGTCCCTGGATGGCAACTCCCGCTATACGGCCCGCGATCCCCGTCGCGGCGGGACGCTTGCGGTGTGCGACGGATTCCGGAATCTGGCGGCTGTCGGGGCGCTGCCGGTCGGCGCGACGAACTGTCTCAACTTCGGCAATCCGGAGAAGCCGCGAGTGATGTGGCGGTTCCGAAACGTGGTCGAGGGGATGCGCGAAGCCCTGGAAGCGTTCTCCGTGCCGATCACCGGGGGTAACGTCAGCTTCTACAACGAGACCGAAGGCGAGGGCGTCTTTCCGACCCCGGTCGTGGGAATGGTCGGCATCCTCGAGGATGCCGGGACGCTCGTGGTGCAGCACTTCCGCGCCGCCGGGGACCTGCTGTTCCTCGCCGGAGCACCGCCGGGGGACACGATGGGGGCCAGCGAGTACCTCAAGGTGTTCCACCGGCGCACCGACGGGCGTCCGCCCCGCCCCGATCTGGACGCGGAACTCCGCCTCGCGGGCTTCCTGCGGAAGGCGGCCCGCCGCGGGCTCTCCCGGTCGGCGAAGGACATTTCCGAGGGGGGGCTCCTGCAGGCCCTGGTGGAATCGGTCTTCGCCCCCGACGGAGCCCGATGCGGCGCGGCGATCGACCTGGAACTCTCCAGTTCGCCCCTCGCCGCGCTCTTCGGCGAGGCTCCGGCGCGAGCGCTGGTGAGCGTGCGTCGGCGCGATGCCGATGCCCTCGCCCGGGTGGCGGAGCGCGCTGAAGTCGCGCTCGCCCGCGTGGGGATCGTGGGCGGCGAGGACCTGAACGTGCGGATCAACGGCGCCCGGGCGATCCGGCTCGGCGGCGACGCCCTGTGGGACGCCTTCGGCCACGGCCTCGCGCGGGCTGTCCAGGGAACACCATGACCACCGGGCCGGGCAGCGAAGGCCTCCCCGCTTCCGGCCGCTTCCGCGAAGAGTGCGGCATCGTCGGGATCTGGGATCACCCGGAGGCCGCCCGGCTCGCGTATCTCGGGCTCTACGCGCTGCAGCACCGGGGCCAGGAAGCCGCCGGCATCGTCAGCGCCCGCCCCGACCGAGGCGGGCTCGTGGCCCAGGTTGGCGTCGGACACGTCGCCGATGTCTTCGATCGCGAAAGACTCGACGCCCTTCCCGGCCGCGCCGCCGTCGGGCACACCCGGTATTCGACCGCCGGCGAGAGCGGTCGGCGCAACATCCAGCCCATCCGCATCGAGTGCAAGTTCGGCCACATCGCGGTCTGTCACAACGGCAACCTGGTGAACGCCCACATTCTTCGCCACGAGCTGGTGGACCGCGGCTCCATCTTCCGGACCACGAGCGACACCGAAGTCCTGGTGCACCTCTTCGCCAAGTCCGGGCAGACCGACGAGCTCGAAGCGGTCGCCGAGGCGGTGCGCCAGGCGCAGGGGGCCTTTTCCCTGCTCTTTCTGACCGAAGACGCGCTCTATGCGGTGCGCGATCCACGGGGCTTTCGACCGCTGCTGCTGGGCCGGGTGGGCGACGGATACGTCGTCTGCTCGGAGACTTGCGCCCTCGACCTGGTGGACGGGACCTACGTGCGGGAGATCGCTCCCGGGGAACTCCTTCGGATCGACCGGGACGGCGTGCGATCCATCCAGGTCTTCGAGGAGGCGCCGGTTTCCCAATGCATCTTCGAGCACGTCTACTTCTCGCGTCCCGACAGCCGGGTCTTCGGCCGCCACGTCTACCGCACCCGGATCCGGCTGGGCCGGGCGCTGGCGCAGCACACCGGGATTGACGCCGACGTCGTCGTTCCGGTGCCGGATTCAGGCCTCATCGCTGCCCTCGGCTACCACCAGGAGTCGGGAATCCCGCTCGAGCTGGGCCTCATCCGAAACCACTACGTCGGCCGTACTTTCATCGAACCGCGCCAGTCGATCCGCAATTTCGGGGTGCGGGTGAAGCTGAATCCGGTGCCCTCCATCCTGCGCGGCCGCCGGGTCATCCTCATCGATGACTCGATCGTGCGCGGCACCACCAGCCGCAAGCTGGTCCAGCTCGCCCGGAACGCCGGCGCCGCCGAGGTGCACTTCCGGGTGTCGTCGCCGCCGACGACCGGGCCCTGCTACTACGGCATCGACACCCCGCTCCGCTCCGAGCTGATCGCCTCCTCCCAGTCGGTGGAAGACATCCGCGCCTACATCGGGGCGGACAGCCTGGCGTATCTGCCGCTCGAAGCCCTGATGGACTCGGTGGGGGAGGAGCAGGACCGCTACTGCGCCGCGTGCTTTTCCGGGAACTACCCGCTCGCGGTGCCCGAGGCGGAGACCGCCCGAACCCTCTTCGCGAAAGACCGCCGGTAGCCGGACCTGACGGATCCGGCCCCACCGTGTCGGAGATCTTTCGAACCTGGAGGTCCTGGGTCTGCAAAGGAACCGGTTGGGCGGTCCCATCCCTTCCGAACTCGGCCAGCTCGGCAGGGCGGATGCCGCCACCGCATCCGGTGCGCAGGCTAGGCTGGGTCCGCGGATGATCGGCGGACGGACCCGTGGGGCTTTCCGGTGGACGTTGATCGGTCTGGTCCTCCTGTGCGGAGGCGACCGCTACATCTGGGTTCAGTGGCGGCTCGAGCGTGTCTTCGCCCGCTCTGACGCCTCGGGTCTGACCAGCCCGCTCATCCCCTTTCCTGACGGGCTGTAGCCCCGCCGGCCCCCGCCGCACCTTTGGTTCTCCAGCCAGTCTCCCGCCAACAGCACCGCCGTACCGACGCACCGTGGGCCGGCGAGGACGCCGGCGCTCCATGCTGGGCGCGCCCTGACGCAACGAGCGCTGCACCCCATGGAGCGCCGGCGTCCTCGCCGGCCTACGCCGCACCTTTGGTTCCTCAGGCAGTCTCCTGCCGACA
>JAAXGQ010000041.1 GCA_012271265.1 Vicinamibacteraceae bacterium | reverse complement strand
TGCCTGAGGGGCCGAAGGTGCGGCCCAGGCCGGCGAGGACGCCGGCGCTCCAGGGCGGCGCAGGCCGGCGAGGACGCCGGCGCTCCATGGTCCGGCGCAGGCCGGCGAGCACGCCGGCGCTCCAGGGTGCGGCGCAGGCCGGCGAGGACGCCGGCGCTCCAGGGGGCCGGCGCTCCAGGGGGCCGGCGCTCCAGGCCAGGGGCGCGGTGTCCTCGCGCCGGCGTGGTGAAGCCGGCGGAGGCGTTACTCGGCGTTTTGCAGGAGATAGTCCACCAGCAGGTTCGACATGACCCGCATCCCGATCGCCACCGAGGCATCGTCCGCCCGGAAGAACGGTGAGTGGTGCGGTCCGGTCCGGGTCCCCTCCCGGTGAACGCCCAGCCGGTAGAAGAATCCCGGCACTTCGTTGGCGAAGTAGGAGAAGTCCTCCCCGCCCATCGTCGGATCGAGTTCCTGGGTGTTTTCGGGCCCCGCGATCTCCCGCACCGTGACCAGGCTCTCGGCGGTGAGCTCCGCGTCGTTGATGGTCGCCGGATACCCGCGGTCGTAGGTCATTTCGTAGGAGCCCCCGCCGGACGCGGTGATGCCGGCGAGCACTTCATGCATCCGCTTTTCCACGAGGTCGCGCACCTCGGGGTTGTAGGAGCGCACGGTGCCCTCGATCTCGACCGACTCGGGAATGATGTTGAACCGCTGCCCGCCGTGCACCATCCCCACGGTGACCACGACGGGCTCGAGCGGATGCACGTTCCGGGAAGCGATGGTCTGCAGCGAGAGGATCGCCTGGGACGCCATGACCACCGGATCCACGCCTGCCTGCGGCTGCGCCCCATGCGTCTGCACTCCCCTGATCGTCGCCCTGAAGTGATCCACGGCGGCGAGAGCCGGCCCCGAGGTGTAGCCGATGACGCCGAGCGGCAATCCGCTCAGGGCGTGGAGGCCGAAGATCGCCTGCGGCCGGGGATTCGCGAAGGCCCCTTCTTCCAGCATGAGCCGGGCCCCGCCCTCTTCCCCGGGCGGCGGTCCCTCTTCCGCCGGCTGAAAAATGAACAGCACGGTTCCCGGAAGATCGTCCCGCATCCCGGTGAGCACCGAGGCCACGCCGTACTGCACCGCGGTGTGGATGTCGTGACCGCACGCATGCATCACCCCGACGTCCTGGCCGTTGTAGGTGGTCCGCACGGTCGAGGCGAACGGCAGATCGGTGTCTTCGGTCACCGGGAGGGCGTCCATGTCGGCCCGCACCGCGACGACCGGACCCGGCTGGCCGCCCCGAAGCACGCCGATGACCCCGGTGTGGGCGATCTGCTCCCGCACGTCGTCGAAGCCGAGTTCGCGCAAGTGCTCGGCGACCATCCGCGCCGTTTCGAACTCGCGGTTGCTCAGCTCCGGGTACTCGTGGATGTGGTGGCGGAACGCGACGGTCTCATCCTCGTGCAGCGCCACGGCTTCCTGGATCCGGGCGTCCCACGCCCCCGGCTCCTGCGACAACGCGGGCGTGGCGGCGCCGGCGATCACGAAGCAGAAAGTGATGAGGCGTCGAAACATGGAGACCTCCGCTCGGCCGCCGGCGAGTCTATCCGGCGCCGGGGTCCGGGTCTTGGGGCCTTCAGCCGCCTCGATTTCCGAGGTCGATCAGGAACGCCCACTCTTCGGGGCTGACCGGCTGGACCGAGAGCCGCTGGCCCCGCTTCAGGAGCGCCATCGCGGCGAGTTCCGGGAGGGTGCGGAGTCGTGGCAGCGGCAACGGCCTGGAGAACCGCGAGACGAACTCGATGTCCACCATGTACCACCACGGCTTCTCCTTCGTCGCCCGGGGCGCGAAGTACTTCGACTCCGGATCGAACTGGGTGTGGTCCGGGTAGGCGAGGCGGCAGACCCGGGCGACCCCGGCGATGTGAGGCGGCCGGCAGTTCGAGTGGTAGAAGAGCACGCCGTCGCCGATCGCCATCTCCTTCATCAGGTTCCGCGCCTTGAAGTTGCGGACTCCGTCCCAGTGGGTGGACCCGTCGCGTTCGAGGTCGTCCAGGCTGTAATCCGAGGGCTCGCTCTTCATCAGCCAGTACCGCCGCCCCGGATCGCTCATCGCGGCGGAGCGTAGCAGTGCGGTATGGGAGTTGCGTTTTTGTCGGTCCCGCGAAGAATGGAGGCGGGTTCCCATGTTGAGTCGTCGTCATTTCGTGCCGTTCACGTCCTTCGTTGCCGCGCTCCTGCTCGCGGCCGCGGCCAGCGCGCAGCCGCGTTCGGACACGGTCCTGACCGAGGAGATCACCGCAGCGCTGGAGGATGCGGATCTCGTCGGCGGTCGGATCGAGGTGGCTGTCCGCGACGGGGTGGCCATGCTCTCCGGCGAGGTCCGGGACGAGGCGCAGCGAGCCCGGGTCATCGAGATCGCGCTCTTCATCGAGGGCGTGGCCGCGGTGGAAACCGACCTGACCGTCCTCGCGCCCGCCGCGGCGGCGGAGCCGGCGCCGCCGGCCCCGGACCCCGCCGAGGAAGAGCCCGGCGCCGGGTGGACCGATCCGCCCGCCGCGAACCCGGCGGCCGCCGCCCCGGCCGTCGCGCGCCGCCCCGACGGAGACGTGCTCCGTCAGGTGCAGCGGGAGATCGAGGACGTGGATCTCGACGCCGGCAGCCCGGCGGTCACCGTGGAAGACGGCGTTGTGCGGCTTGTCGGCCAGGTCGCGAACGCCTGGGAGTGGGGAAGAATCGTGGAGCGCGCCGAGGCGGTGCCCGGCGTCGTCGCCGTGGACCCGGACCTCGAGGTCGCCGAGCCGGAGAGCCAGGAAGAGTTGATCGACGGGGTGCGGAGCGCGGTCCTCCGCTACGCCTACTACTCGGTCTTCGATGACATCAACTTCGGACTCGAGGGCGAGTACGACGTCGTGCTGCTCGGCGCGGTCACCGAGCCGTTCAAGAAGACGGAAATCGAGGAGCGGGTCTCGAAGGTCTTCGGCGTGCGGAGCGTGGACAACCGTATCGAGGTCCTTCCGCTGTCGCCCAACGACCAGGACCTCCGCCGGGCGCTCTACTTCCGCATCTACCGCGATCCCCGCTTCGCCGACCGCGCCAGCCGTGTCAACCCGCCGATCCACATCATCGTGTCCCGAGGCGTCGTGGCGCTGACCGGATTCGTGCGCAGCCCCGTCGAGTCACGCATTCTCGAGTCGATCGCGCGCAGCACGCCCGGCGTCTTCCGCGTGGTGAACCGCCTCCAGCACTGAGGCGCCGGGGAGCGCGGCGAAGAGGCGCTTCAGGGCCCGCTCGAGGAGCGGTCGGGGGCAAGCGAGGTTCATCCGCGCGAAACCGCGGCCTTCGGCGCCGAAGATGGCGCCGTCCTCGAGGCGCAGCCGGGCCCGCCGGACCAGGAAGTCGTCGAGGCGGTCCGCCGGAATTTCGGTCCCGGTGAAGTCCAGCCAGGCGAGATAGGTGGCTTCCGGCGGCACGGCCCGGGCCCCCGCCCCCGGACGACGGGCAAACGCCCGCAGCAGCAGGCGGCGGTTCCGTCCGAGGCTCGCGAGGACCCGGTCGAGCCACGGTCCGCCCTCCCGCCAGGCAGCCTCCGCCGCCGCGGCGCTGAGCGGATTCACTCCGTAGAAGCCCCGGCGGTCCCGGGCGCGGCGGACGCGCTCGCGCAGATCCGGATCCGGGATCACCAGGCAGGAGAGCTTGAGCCCGGCGAGGTTGAAGGTCTTGCTCGGCGCCGAGCAGACGATGGAGCGCGACCGGTCCGCCGACGCGAGACTGAGCCACGGATGAAACGGCCGGCCCTCCAGCATCAGGTCGGCGTGGATCTCGTCGCTCACCACGATAAGCCCCGCGTCGGCGGAGATGCGGGCGACGGCGCGGAGTTCCTCCCGGGTCCAGGCGCGTCCGACCGGGTTGTGCGGGCTGCAGAGGATCGTCATCCGGTTGCCCGGCTCGACGGCAAGTCGTTCGAACCGCTCCAGGTCGAGGCGATACGGATTTCCCGAGGCCGGGGCGGCGGTCCGGCGCAGCGGACACGGCGCGAGCCGGGCTCGGTTGTTCACGACCGCCCCGAAGAAGGGGAAATAGACCGGCGGGTGGACGATGACCCCGTCTCCGGGCTCGAGCAGCGTCCGGACGAGCAGGCCGAGATCGGGAACGATCCCGTCGGTCGGAACCACCCACGACGGATCGGGCCGGAAGCCGTGGCGGGCTGCGGCCCACCCGCAGAACGCGTCGAGGAACCCGGGCTGTGGAAGGCTGTAGCCGTAAATGGGATGCCCGGCGCGGCGGCGGATGGCCTCGGTGACCGCCCCGGGACAGGCGAAGTCCATGTCGGCCACCCACATTGGAATCACGTCGGAGTCGGCCACCGGTTCGAGACCGGAGCCGTGGCCGGGAGCGGTTTCCCGGTACTCCCACTTGACCGAGCCGGTTCCGGTGCGGGGGATGAGTTCGTCGTGCCGGGGATCGATTTCCGGGAGACGACGCGGAGGGCTCAACCGGGGAGGGCTCGTGCGGGGAGGGCTCATCGGTAGTAGAGCCACAGGGGACCGGGGAAGAGCCAGGTAAGACCGGCGCGCAGCCGGTCGCGCCAGTTTTCCCAGTTGTGCCCGTCGGGCGACTCCACGTAGCGGACTTCCATGCCGCTCTCGCGGAGAAGGGGCGCCAGCGACCGGCTCTCGTACACCAGCGGCTCGTAGGCGCCGCAGCTCAGGAAGATCCGGCTCCCCACCGGGGTCGGGTTCTGCCGGAATCCGTCCACGAACTCCACCACCGGATCCAGAAGGCGGGTGCGGTCGCCGGGGCCCGTATCGGTGAAGATGAAGGACCCGGACTGGAGGAGCAGCTTGCCGAAGAAACCGGGGCGCCGCCAGGCCCCGGTCAGCGCGGCGACGGCGCCGAGCCCGGCGCCCACCAGGCCGCGGTCGTCCGGGCGGGGCCGGATCGTGTAGCCCGCCCCGCGGAGCGCGGGCAGGAGTTCCTCCGTCAGGAAGATGGCGTGGGCCTCGCTGTTCGTGTATTCCAGAATCCGCTTTCGGGGATCGACGAACACCGCGATGAGCGGCGGGATTTCGCGTCGGTGGATCAGGTTGTCGAGGACCCGCCGCATGGCGGCGTGGCGGAGGTAGCCCGCCCCGTCGTGGACCACCAGCAGCGGGTAGTGGCGGGTGCCCCGGAACCCGACCGGGGTGTAGACGGTGACGGTGCGGACGCCGAAGGCCGCCGACCGCACTTCCATCGGCTTGAGGGCGCCCCGGCCGACGTCCGGATGCTCCCGGGTCCACTCCGGGCGTTCGTAGCCGAACCCGTGGCACACCGACCACGCCCCGAATGGATCGTGGACGGTCCTCGGGTTCAGCGGATCGAGGATCCATTCGGCGCTGCCGTTTGCAACCGGACGGAGGCGGTACTCCAGCCGCGACTCGGGCGGGAGATCGAGCGTGACGAACCAGAGGTCCGAATCGGGCAGCCGCTCCATCTCCCGGGCCGCCGATGTCCCGAACAGCCAGTGTCCGAGAAGCACCGAATCCGCCTCGCCCCGGTAGACGAACGTGGTGTGGGGTCCTTCGCGGATCGGGAAGCTCCGGTCGGCCAGGAACCTGTCGATGGCCTCCGGCGTGGCCCGGGAGAGTTCCAGCTCGCGGATGGCGAGTTCCCCGAAGGCGGGAACGCCGGCCGGCTCCGCCGAGGCGGCATCGGGTTCCTCGGGCGCGGGCTCGCCGGGCGCCCCGCCGGCAGGCGCGCCGCTGCCGAGCGGGGTCCCGCCGCCGGGGTACTCCACGACCCGCTCCACCGTGCCCTCGTCGGAAAGCACCCGGAACCCTCCGGGCGCCGTCCACGCCTTCCCGTCCCAGTCGATGCGATCGCCCGGGTCGAGCAGGACGGGGCGGGAGGGAGCCACCCGGCGCACCAGCTGCCGCAGTTCCTCCCGGTCTCCCACGTCGAGGCGGAGGGCGGCATCGGGGAAGAACGCCAGCCCGGGAAGGATCCCGACTCCGGCTCCGAACAGCTCCGCCGGCCGGGGGCCGGGGGCTCCCCGGTCGTGGAAGCAGACGATGATCCTCGACAGCACCATCGCCCCGGCGGACCAGGCGAGGATCGGCAGCCGCGCCAGCGCCGAACCGATGTCGAGGAGGAACAGGCGGTTGCGGATCACCGCGGCGTGTCCCCCTGTCAGAACCACCGCCGCGGCCCCGTCCAGAATGGTGGTGAGTTCGGCGACTTCGCGGCGCACCGCCGGGCGCTCGTGGAGCCGCATCCGGTCCTTGAACTCACGCGCAATGCACCGGTGGTTGTCGATGTGGAACCGGTCCACCTCGCGCACTTCGCGCCACGTCGCCTCGAGGTATCCGTCCCGCCAGCGCTTCGGCGCCGAGAGCCGGGCTTCGGCGCGCACTGCCCGCGCCGCTTCGCGGAGGCGGGCCCGGTAGAGCCGCTCCTCGGCCCGGATCTCATTCTGGAAGAGCCGGTGCGCGGTCGCCAATTCGGGATCCTCCGCGAAGATCCTGCCGACCCGCTCTCCGATCTGGAGGGGCGCCGCCTCCCTCCCGGCGCGCCCGATCTCCCGATCGACTTCCCGTCGGACCGGCTCGGTTTCACGCCAGCCCACGGTGATGGAAGCCACCGGGCCGGCGGGCAGGGCGACTTCCCGGAGAACCTCGGCGAACGCGACGCGAGCCGGCTGGGGGCCCAGCACAACCGCGCGCGGCAACGCCGCTTCCCCCGGCAGCGCCGGTTCCTCCTGCAGCGCCGCTTCCCCAGGCAACGCCGCGTCCTCCGCCAACGCCGCGTCCTCCGCCAACGCCGCGTCCTCCGCCAACGCCGCGTCCTCCGCCAACACCGCTTCCTCAGGCATCGCCGCCGCGGCCTCCGCCACCGCTACCAGCTCACCGCGAACGACACCAGCAGGATGAGGTCCAGCCGGTTGCGCGGAGCCACCACCGAGCCCACCGGCTGCCCGGCGGGATCGGCGAACAGGGGAATCCGCTCGAGAGCCGGGCGGGTGTCCAGCAGCGTCTGCACGCTGGTGCGGAGCGCGAGCCGGGAAGTCAGGGGGGCGGCGACCGTGCCGGTGAGATCCAGCCGGAGGTCGTCCCGGTTTCTCAGATTCCAGGTCGAGGCGGCTTCGATGGTCAGGTCGGCGGACCCCACCGTCATGCCCGAGCGCCCGTCGAAGCGCAGTCCGAGCGTGGCGGCTCCCAGCTCCGGATCTTCCACCTCGTCCTCCTGGGCGACGAGCGCGAGGCCGGCGCCGAGGGCGAGCGGCGGGCGCCCGTCGTCCCGCTCCTCACCCCACCTGCCGCCGAGCCCGGCCGTGAGCTCGTAGCGGCTGCGAATGCCCGCGGGGGCGTCGTGCTCCCAGCCGAGGGCCGCCACGAACTGCACCGGGTGTCCGATCCACGGATTGCGGGAGGCGCGGGCCCGCAGCCGGGCCCGGTCGGGCGTTTCCCGAGGCTCATGCCGACGCACCACTTCGAACGCGTCGACCGAACCGACCGCTTCGCGCACCACGTCGTCGGTCTGGATCCGCAACAGGCTGCCGTCGAGGACGAGGTGGTAGCCCCGGACTTCGCGGTTCGCTTCCGCCTTGATGCCGATCGAACGGGAGGACGAGTTGCCCGACGAATTCGCGATGCTGACGTCGGCCCGGCCGCTCCACGCGGAGGCGGACCCGTCGTCGGCCCCCGGGGATGGCTCCGAGGGCTCGGCCGCCCGCTCCTGCCCGGCCGCGGGCGCGGGCGCTGCGCCCGCTGCGGTCACCTGGAGGAGCAGCGCTGCCGGGACGAGCCAAGGGATGAGGAACGGACGGCCGCGCGCGTGGCAGAATGCGGCCCGGCCTCCCCTCATGTGCGCGGGAGGATAGCGACGGAAGGGAGCGACGGGACGGGGGCATGGGGACGAGGGCATGACGGGGCGCGGCAGGTTGCGGCCCGGGCTGCGGAGGGCCGGTTTCGGCCTTCTCGCAGCGCTGGTCGCGGGCTCCCTCGCCCTCGGCCTCTTCGTGCGCGCCCGGATCCGGGACAGCCTGCCGCAGCTGATCGGGAGCATCCCGTTGACCGGCCTCTCGTCTCCGGTCACGGTGGAGCGGGATCGGCTGGGCACGCCGCGCATCCTGGCCTCGAAATTCGAGGACGCCCTGCTGACGTTGGGCTTCCTGCATGCGCAGGAGCGCTTCTTCCAGATGGACCTGCTCCGTCGGCAGCCGGCCGGTGAACTGGCGGGGCTGGTAGGGGAGCCCGCCGTCGCCGCCGATCGTGAAGCCCGCCTCCACCGGATGCGAACCCGCGCCGAGGCGGCCGCCTCCGCCTTTCCCCCCGGCCAGCGGGCCCTGCTCGAGGCGTACCGGGACGGGGTGAACGCCGGCCTCGAGGCGTTGGGCGCGGCGCCTTTCGAATACCTGCTCCTCGGGAGCCGCCCCGCTCCCTGGCGGATCGAGGACTCGCTGCTGTCCGTGGCGGCGATGTTCTTCGTGCTGAACGACGCCTCGGGGACCCACGAGGCGCGGACGGGAGCCTTCGAGGCGGCGCTTCCACCCGGGCTGGCGGCGTTTCTGAACCCGCTCGGGACCGACCAGGACGCGCCGCTGGTGGGCCCGGTGTTCGAAGTCCCTCCCGTGCCTGGCCCCGAACTGCTGGCCGCGGCGAGGGGGGGCGCGGCATCCGCGGCCCCGCGCGTGCGGTCCTCGGGGGGACCGCCGCCAGTGTCCGGCAGCAACTCCTGGGCGGTCAGCGGAGAGCACACCGCCGACGGCCGCCCGCTGGTTTCCAGTGACATGCACCTGACGCTCCGGGTGCCGGGGACCTGGTTCCGGGTCGAGGTGCGGCACGGGAGCCGGCGCTTCGCCGGACTGACGCTCCCCGGAGTTCCGGCCCTGGTCGCGGGCAGCAACGGGAGCGTCGCCTGGGCCTTCACCAACAGCAGCGGAGACTGGACCGACCTGGTCGAGCTGGAGCTGGACCCGGACGACCCGGACCGGTACCGCGCGCCGGACGGCTGGCGCGCGATGGATCGGTTCGAGGAAACGATCGGGGTGGCCGGGGGGGAGCCGCAGACCCATGTCGTCCGGGAGACGCTCTGGGGCCCGGTTACCGAAGCGTGGGGGCGGCCGATGGCGATCCGCTGGATCGCGCACGACCCCGCGGCGTTTCAGCCGGCCTACCTCGAGTTCGCCCACGCCGGGCACGTGGAGGACATGTTCCGTGTGGGCCGAGGCTCCGGCATGCCGCCGCAGAACCTGGTCGCCGCCGATACGGCCGGCGGTCTCGGGTGGAGCATTACCGGACCGATGCCGCGGCGGCGGGGGCTGAGCGGCAGGACGCCGCAGTCGTGGGCCGACGGCGGCCGCGGCTGGGACGGCTTCCTCGCAGCGGAGGAGGTCCCGGCCATCCGCGACCCGGAATCGGGACGGATCTGGACCGCGAACAACCGGATCGTGGACGGCGTGTGGCTGGATCGGCTGGGGCGCGGCGGCGTCTACGCCCACGGCGAGCGGGCGCGGCTGATCCGGGATCGGCTGCTCGGGATCGAAGCCGCCGACGCGGAGGCGCTCCTTTCGATCCAGCTGGAGGATCGGGCGCCGGAACTGGGCGCGTGGCGGGCCCTCTTCCTCGATGCCCTCCGGGGATCGGAAGCGCCGCTCGCGGTCGAGGCCGCCCAGCTTCTCCGGGAGGACTGGAACGGCCGGGCGGATCCGGCGAGCGCCGCCTACCCGCTGGTGCGGAATGCCCGCGTCCGCCTCTTCGAGAAGATCTATGGGGAGCTGACCCGCCCCGCGGCGGCGCTCCTGCCCTCGTTCTCGCCGTGGTTCGCGATGCAGTGGCCCGGCCCCCTGCTGCGCCTGGCCCGGGAGAGGCCGGCCCACTTCCTCCCGCAGGGAACGGAGGACTGGGACGAACTGCTCGCCGGGGCGCTGGTCGAGACCGCCCGCGACATGGCCGGGGAGGGTCCCCTGGCAGAGCAGACCTGGGGCCGGGCGAACCGGGTGCATCTCCGCCACCCGCTCAGTGCCGGCCTGCCGTGGTTCCTCAGCCGCCTCCTCGGCGAAAGGCTTGACGCGCCGCCGCGCGGCCTTCCCGGAGACACCGGACTTCCCCGATCCCAGCGCGGAACCCATGGCGCGTCGAACCGCTTCACCGTGTCTCCGGGCCACGAGGAGGACGGGCTGCTGCACATGCCCGGCGGGCAGGCGGGACACTTCCTCTCCCCGTATTACCTCGGCGGCCACGAGGACTGGGAAGAGGGGCGCCCGACCCCCTTCCTCCCCGGCCCGGCGGAGTGGACCCTGACCCTGACTCCTTCCTGAACGGACCGGCCCGGGACCCGGATTGGGTCAGGCGGCTCCCCGCGGCTGGGCTCAAACAGCAGGTGGATGAGGTGGCGTGAGCACCGGGTGGGGAAGCCGAGGGCCCGTCAGACCGGCATCGCCCGACCGGCGGGCGAAACGGCGCGACGAAAGACTCAGCTCCCGGGGAGCGCCCCGTGGTGGAGTTCGATCATCGTCTCGATGCGCGCCACCCGGTCGGTAAGGCGTTGCATCTCCGTGCGGAGCCCGGCAATCTCCCCGCGCACTCCCGTGATCTCCTCGCGCATCTCCGTGCGGAGCCCGGCAATCTCGCCGCGCATCTCCATGCGGAGCCCGGCGATCTCCCCGCGCACCTCCGTGCCGAGCCTGACAATCTCGTCGTGGGTGTTGTGGTCGATTGCCAGCAGTTGACTGCTGAGCGACGTGTAGGCCACAGCGCCAGCGCCCAGAATCGCCGCCAGCAGGGCAAACAGCCCCGCCAGGAGCGCGATCTGGATCCGGTCCGCGCGGGCGAGCGCTTCCCGAGGCCGCGTCATCGGCCGTCCCCCCTCCTCATCCGCCCCAGTATAGGGGTGGCGCGCCGGCTGCGGCGGTGGGGGGCCGACGTGATCGTTGTGCCTGGTGGTCGTGGTCATGGAAGGAGTCCTCCATGGACCCAAGACGCAAAACGGCGTGGTTTCTTCTCACCGGAGGCGCCCGATGTGGAAACTCGGGCCGAAGACCCGTAAGGGGCTACCTCCCCTCCCTGTGCCTTGACAGACCGTGAGGGAGTCCGGTGGGGGCCCGTCAGACCGGCATCGCCCGACCGGCGGGCGAAACGACGCGACGAAAGACTCAGCTCCCGGGGAGCGCTCCGTGGTGGATCTCGATCATCGTTTCGATGCGCGCCACCCTCGTTTCGATGCGCGCCACCCGGTCGGTGAGGCGTTGCATCTCCGTGCGGAGCCCGGCAATCTCCCCGCGCACCTCCGTGCCGAGTCCGACAATCTCCTCGTGGGTGCTCTGCTGAATGGCCAGCAGTTGACCGCTGAGCGACGCGTAGGCCACAGCGCCAGCGCCCAGAATCGCCGCCAGCAGGGCAAACAGCCCTGCCAGGAGCGCGATCTGGATCCGGTCCGCGCGGGCGAGCGCTTCCCGAGGCCGCGTCATCGGCCGTCCCCCCTCCTCATCCGCCCCAGTATAGGGGTGGCGCGCCGGCTGCGGCGGTTGGGGGCCGACGTGATCGTTGTGCCTGGTGGTCGTGGTCATGGAAGGAGTCCTCCATGGACCCCAAGACGCAAACGGCGTGATTTCTTCTCACCGGACGTGCCCGCTCCGGAAACCCAGGCCGAAGACGCGCAGGGGCCACGTCCTCCTCCCTGAGCCTTGACGAACCGTGAGGGAGTCCGGTGGGGGTGTGGCGCCGCATGGAGCGCCGGCCCCATGGAGCGCCGGCGTCCTCGCCGGCCTGCGCCGCACCGCAGTCTCCTGCCGACCGCGCCGCCGTGCCGACGAACCGTGGGCTGGAAGGCCGACGGTCCATGCCCGCCTGCGGCGGTGGCCCGGCGAGGACGCCGGCGCTCCAGAACTGGCGCCCCCTGACCCATGGAGCGCCGGCGTCCTCGCCGGCCTGCGCCGCACCGTCGGAGCCGGTCGTGGGGAACGTGGCGCCGAGGTCGGAGAGCGTGTCGGAGCAAGATCGGCCTCCATCCGACGGCCATCGGGCTGCTTGCCGCACTCGTGCGTCGCTGACGAGGCACGCAAGGGAGGAATACCTGGCGTATTCCGACCGCAGCGCAACGCCGTAGGCCGCTCTTGCGGCCTGCCGCGTCACCTCGTTCACAGGCTGCTCAGGTAGGGGATGGTGATCGGACCGTGGGGCAGGAGCGCGAGGGCGGCCTCCGGACCGGCCGCCGCGAGGGCTTCGGCGCACGACGCCTCGAGATCGTTCACCGGCTGGAGGTGCATGCTCCGGACGGTGTTCGCCGGAAGCGAGGAGCGGAGGCCGACCCGGGCGTGCTCCAGAATCCGGCAGTGGACCTGGACCTGCCAGTCATCGGGGCGACAAGCGGTCCGGGCGGCCAGGGTGGCCGCGACGTCGGCCAGGGTGGTTTCGGCGGCGACGGCGCGGTGGTAGGCGCTCCCGTCCGGGACCCCATCCCGGCACTCGGCGGCTGCGAGAACGAGTCCCCCCCGACGCACCACCCGGGCGGCCGCCGAAAGGCCCTTGACCGACTGGTACAGGTTCTGGTCGAGGGGGAAGCCCGAGTTGGTGGTCACGACGACGTCGAAGGGAGCGGCGACCGGACACATGGCTTCCCGGCGCGAGCGGGCGCAGGCGGCCGCATGCTCCTCGGCGAGGCTGCCGCCGAAGACGCCGGTGATCCGCTTTTCGCCGTCAAGAAGCACGTCGAGCCCGAAGTCCACGCCCGCCCGCGCGGCGATCCGGCGCACATCGTCGTGGATCGGGTTTCCCTCCACGATCCCGAAGACGGCATCCGGGTGTCCGACCCGCGCGCTGTCGTGGAGGGTCAGGATCGTCTCCAGCCCGGCCAGCCCCGGGGCGACCATCTTGGGCCCGCCGGAGAAGCCGGCGAAGAAGTGCGGCTCGACGAATCCGGTGGTGATCCGCACGTCGGCCTCGAGGAACCGACGAT
The DNA here is from genome assembly GCA_012271265.1 of Vicinamibacteraceae bacterium. Lineage (GTDB taxonomy): Bacteria > Acidobacteriota > Vicinamibacteria > Marinacidobacterales > Marinacidobacteraceae > JAAXGQ01. The sequence continues at coordinate 716 of JAAXGQ010000041.1, read as the reverse complement.
TCAGAAGCACCGGGACGCCGGTCGAGGTGTCCGCAAGCCGGGTCAGCTCCGACCGGTCGCGGCAGTCGTGGACGACGAGCGCGCAGGTGGCGAGCAGCTCGGCGCCGAACATGGCTTCGAGTTCGCGCCCGTTCGGCGCGCGGTGGGTCCCGGTCGCCACGAGGAGCGTGACCCGCCCGGGATCGCCGATCTCCTCCAGGATGGCGCGCAGCATCGGGATCCGAGGCTGGGGCCGGGTCGGATCGCAGACGGAAATCGCCACCGAGGCGCCGGAGGGGACGAGTGCGGCGAGCGGGGGGCCGGCCACCGGACTGCGGAGCGCCCGGGTGAGCGCCGCGTCCGCGTCAGGCAGCGGGGGCGGGAACCGGGGCCGGATCACCTCCGTCCGCCCGCGAAACGCCTCGGGGATCCGGAAGGGAAGGCCGCGGACGCCGTAGTCGAGCCGCACCTGCATGGGTCCCTATTGTCCCCGCCGATGTTCCACGGGACCGTCAGGAGGGGCCCCCGGCGGCGGGACTGGCGCGCCGGGCAGCCTGTGGACAAAGTGACGCGGCATTCGAGCAGCGATCCATCGCGGCTGAACCAGGCCGCGAAACGGCCTTCTGCGTTGCGCCTCCGCACCGTCAGCGACGCACGAGTGCGGCAAGCAGCCCGATGGCCGTCGGATGGAGGCCGATCTCCAGCTCCAACGCTGCGGCGCAGGCTGGCGAGGACGC
>JAAXGQ010000005.1:62354-67147 GCA_012271265.1 Vicinamibacteraceae bacterium | reverse complement strand
CCGGCGCTCCATGGGGCCGGTGAGGACACCGGCGCTCCCGCCGACCGCCGTCCTATACTCCGCGCCGCGCAGCCGGCGACGGGATGGGAGTCAGGCGCCGGGGGAGACAGGCGACGGTTTGTCGGAACGGCTTCACTTCGATCTGAACGGGGACCAGCGCGCGACCGAAGCGCTGGTCCGTGATTTCGCCGCGCGGGAGGTCCAGCCCTCCATCCGCAAGAACGACGCCGCCAAGGTGTTCGACCGGACCATCCTCACGCGGATGGCGGATCTGGGGATCCTGGGCCTCTCCGTTCCGGAGCACTACGGCGGGCCAGGCCTCGACTACATCTCGCTGGGTCTCGCCTGTGAGGAACTCGAGTTCGTGGACACCTCGCTCCGGGTCATCCTCTCCGTCCACCTGGGCCTGAATTCGCTTTCCATCCTTTCCTGGGGCACGGAGGAGCAGAAGGAGCGCTACCTGCGCCCCCAGGCCGAAGGCCGAAGGATCGCAACCTACGGGCTGACCGAGCCGGACGCGGGCAGCGACGCGGTCGGGATCCGGTCCACCGCACGGCGCGACGGATCCGACTACATCCTTTCCGGCGAGAAGCACTGGATCTCCCTTGCCGAGATCGCGGACAACTTCCTCGTGATCGCCTGGACCGATCCGGACAAGCGCGCCCGTCGCGATCACACCGGCCTTTCCGCCTTCCTCGTGGAACGGGCGTTCCACGGATTCGAATCCGGGAACATGACCCACAAGTGGGGGATCCGGGCCGGCAACACCGGGTGGTTCCGGATGCACGACGTGCGGGTGCCGGCGGCCAACCGGCTCGGAGAGGAAGGCGAGGGCTTCAAGATCGCGATGTTTGCGCTCGACCAGGGGCGATTCACGGTGGCCGCCGGCGCGACCGGGCTCATTCGCGCCTGCCGCGAGGCGAGCGTCCGCTGGGCGCTCTCCCGCAAGACCTTCGACCAGCCGATCGCCCGCCACCAACTCGTCAAGCAGATGATCGCCCACATGGAGCGCGACTACCAGGTGTCCCGGTTGCTGTGGCTCCGCGCCGGGGACCTGAAGAACCGGGGGGTGCGCAACACCCGGGAAACCTCGCTGGCCAAGTGGGTGTCGACCGTGGCTTCCGAACGCGCCGCCTCGGACGCCATCCAGATCCACGGCTGCTACGGATACTCCGACGAGTTTCCGGTCGGTCGTTTCTGGCGGAATTCGAAAGGCGCCGTCATCTACGAAGGCACGCGGGAGATTCACACGCTGATGCAGGCCGACTACGCGCTCGGGCTGCGCCGGGACCGCCCCACCCGGGTGACCCTGCCGCCGTTTTCCGACGGGATTTGACAGGGGTCGGCCCCGCTTCTCCGGCCCGGAGACGACTCCCCGCATGCCTTCGTTCGTGGACGACGCCATCGTCGCCGGGCTCGTCAGAACGGTCGAGGAGGCCGCCATTGCCTCGGCGTCCACGATTGGCCTGGGCGACCGCAAACGGGCCGACCGGGTCGCCGTCCGGGCCATGCGCCGCGTCCTCGACACCGTTCCCGTACGGGGCCGGGTGGTCATTGGAGAGGGCGAGCGGGACCGGGCGCCGATGCTCTGGAGCGGGGAGGAGTTCGGCTGCGGCGGCCGCGACGCTCCCCCGGTGGATATCGCCGTGGATCCGCTCGAGGGGACGAACCTCTGCGCGACTGATGCGCCGGGCGCCATCGCGGTGCTCGCCGCCGCGCCTCGGGGGGGCCTCCTGCAGGCCCCGGATCTCTACATGGACAAGATCGTGGTGGGACCGGCCGCCGCCCCGAGGATCGGGGGCGGAATTCGGCTCGACCACGATCCGGCAAGGAACCTGGCGGCGATCGCCGAAGCCGAGGACTGTCCGGTAGCCAGCCTGACGGTCGTGATTCTGGAGCGCTCGCGGCACGAACGGCTGATCGCCGCCACCCGGGCGGCCGGGGCCCGGGTCCGGCTGATCGGTGACGGCGACCTTTCCGCCGGCCTCCTCGCCGCGACGCCCGGGTCCGGGGTGCATGCCGTCATGGGGTCCGGCGGCGCTCCGGAAGGGGTCATCACGGCGGCCGCCCTTCGGTGCCTGGGAGGCGGCATGCTCGGCCGCCTGGTCGTGCGCAACGAATCCGAGCGGGCCCGGATTCGCGAGACCGGCGTACGCGATGCGGATCGCGTGATGGACGCCCGGGAAATGGCTTCGGCCGACGCCCTCCTCGTGTGCGCCACCGGTGTGACCGACGGGGCGCTGGTCGGAGGGGTGCGCGCCACCCGCTTCGGGATCGAGACCTCGACCCTGCTGCTTCGGACCGCTCCCGAAGAACGCACCCGGATCACGCGCCTCCGACGCGGCTGAGCCCGCGTCGGAATTGCCACTTCCGGCGTGATTCCCATAACCTCTAGGGAAGGCGCAGACGCGCCGTACCTTCCCCTTCCCTCCCCACGCTGCCGGTGCCAGTGGAGCCAGACCCCGCCGTCCTCGAAGGACTTGCCGCCGCCTTTTTCGACGACGGTCCGGAGCGCAGCTATTACTACGACCGGGACACGGAACGCATGGTGAGCGTGGCGGAGGATCACGACGACCAGGCGACGCTGGAGATCATCTGGCGCCTCGAGGCGGACACGCGGAACCGGTTCGTCCCGGTGCCGAAACCCCGGCTCGAGGAGACTCTCGACGAGCAGGACGCGTTCCTCGAAGCCCTTCCCCCGGGCCCGCTGCGGAAGCGGCTGGAAAAGCTGATCGAAGATGACCCGGACGGAAGCAAGGTCGCCCTGCTCCTGGTCCGTAACCGGGAATTGCGGCCCGAGTGGCGCCGGTTTCGGGCGGAGCGGGCCCGGGTCCAGGCGCGGGAGTTCCTGCGGCGGCTCGAGTAGGAGCGACCGAGACCGGCTCCCGGAGGGTCGGCACGCTGATTGCTTCGCACGGGGTACCCGAGAAAACACCCCCGGAGGTTCCCTCATGACGCTCACCCACCTCCCCGGTGCTCCAACGGTCCGCGGGCGCGCGGCGTTTCTGACCATGGCGCCGTTGGCGCTCGCCGGTCTCTTCGGTCTTTTGCAGCCTGCATTCGCGGGATCCGCAGGATTCGCCCGGGCGTCGGCGCCGCCGCAGGAAGCTCCTGCCGTTGAGCCGGCGCGGACGGAACGCTCCTACCCCTACGGCAGCCTCAGTTTCGTCGAGGGGGACGTGTGGCACCAGCGCGCCGACGACTTTGGCGCCAACGAAGCGGAACGCAACAGCCCCTTCCTTCCGGGGGATCGCATCTGGACCCGCCGTCCCGGCCAGGTCGAACTCCGCTTCGCCGGTCAGGTCACCGCGTGGATGGACGAAGAGACCAAGCTCGACTACGTCGGGGGGGACAGTCCGCATCGACTCGGCTTCTGGACCGGGAGCCTGGTGGTCCTCCGAGGCGAGGACGGGCAGGTCGTCGTCGAGACCCCCGGGGGCACGCTGACGCCGCAGGGAGCGGGCGAGTTCCGGACGGATCTCCTCGAGGACGGACGGACCGTCCAATTCGTCGTCATCGAAGGGGTGGCCACCGTCACTTCGGATGCGGGTTCGGTTCTGGTAAGCGCCGGACAGCGCACGATCTCCGCGTCCGGAACGGCCCCCGCGCCGGCGGAGGACTTCCAGCTCCGCGACGGGTTTCTCGCCTGGACGGAAGATCGCCGGGGACTGATGCTGGCGGCAGCGGACCTGCCGCCGGATGCGCTTCCCGAGGAGGTGCGGGAGCACACGCGGGACCTGCATGGTCACGGGCGCTGGCACCAGGACCACGTCCTGGGCTGGGTCTGGTATCCGGCCGTGGATTCCGCATGGGCGCCCTATCGGGCGGGTCACTGGTCTCACACCCCGTTCGGCTACACCTGGATCTCCTACGACTCCTGGGGCTGGGCGCCCTTCCACTACGGTCGTTGGGGGCATGGCCCCTACGGCTGGTACTGGGTCCCCGGGTCCGTCTGGTCGCCGGCGTGGGTCTCCTGGGCTTACGGGCCCGCCTGGGTCGGTTGGACGCCGCTCAACTACTACGGCTACCCGGTCTACTACTACGGAAACCCCTACCGCTACGGCTACCACCCCTACGACGGGCATGCCGGCCCGCCGGGCATTGCCGGCGGGGGCAAGCGCCGGGGGCAGGTAGTCGGCCAGGCCGTCGCTCGCTCCGGGCGCCGGGCCCGCGGACGGGCAGTTCCCCGAGCGTGGAGCTTCACGCGCCGGGACGCCATGGGCGGCCGGGCCTCGAGAACCCGGCTCGCCGCCTCCCGTCTCGGTGACGCCCGCGAGGCCCGCGTGCTGGCCCGGGGCGCGGTTCTGGATCGCGGCCTCAGGGAGCGCGGACGCAACACGACGGGCATGATCCGGTCCACCCGGGCAACGACCCGGCGACTCGCGAATACGCGGCCCGCCGGTGGGACGACGCGCGCCGTCGGGCGGGAGCTGGCAAGCCAGCGGATTGCCCGCCCGCTCGGAGCGGCGCGCGCCCGGAGTCGGGACACGGTCGCGGCCTCCCGCGGCGGCGCCGCACGGCTGGCCACCGGGACGCGGGGCGGCGTGCGGTCGGATCGGCCGGTGACTTCCAGCTCCCGTTCCCGGCCAGCCGCCCGGAGCCGTCCGGCCCCGAGCGCCAGCGCCGGGCGGCCCTCGGCCACGCGGCGGCCATCCTCGGTGCGTCCCGCTCCGCGCGGCCGCGCGGGCGCCGGGCGGCCCACGGCGACACGGCGGCCGTCCGGGAGCGCCGCGCGTCCCTCCGGGAGCCGACCCTCCGCGAGCCGGCCCTCTTCCAGCGGCGCTCGCAGCCGG
>JAAXGQ010000005.1:0-62273 GCA_012271265.1 Vicinamibacteraceae bacterium | reverse complement strand
GCCCTCCGGAGGCCGACCCTCCGCAAGCCGGCCTTCTTCCAGCGGCGCTCGCAGCCGGCCCTCCGGAGGCCGACCCTCCGCGAGCCGACCTTCTTCCAGCGGCGCTCGCAGCCGACCCTCCGGAGGACGACCCTCCGCAAGCCGGCCTTCCGGGAGCGCCCAGAGCCGACCTTCTGCCGGCAGCCGCCCATCCTCCAGTCGGCCCTCAGCAAGCGGCAACCGCCCAAGCTCCTCGCGCCGACCGAATTCGTGAAGCCAGGCGCCACCGGGCGCCTTGCCGCCGGGGGACGCCCGGCCGGCGCGGTCGTCATCCTCGCCTCGGTGCTGCTGGCCGGCTGCGTGACCTCGATGAGCATGTCGCCGGATCAGGCGCGGGCGGAACTCCAGCGGCTCCCCGGAGGGGACCGGCCCGTCCGCGAGTTGTGCATCGAGCAGGCGGCGAACGCCGTCCGCCGGCTACCCATCCAGGTGCGGGCGAGTTACCGGGATGTCGTGACCCGATCCGCGGGGCAGGACTGTGTGGAGGTGGTCACGGTCCTCGTCTCCGTGGCCATGGAGGAAGGCGAGGCAACCGAGGCCGGGCTGGTCCGGGTCCGGGAGTTCCTTGCCGGGGCCGATGCCCAGTTTCTCTCGGACACCTGTGACGAGCACTATCGGGCCTGGCAGCTGCTCCGCAGTTACACCGGGTTGGCGCAGCCCCCGAATCGGGGAAGCGCGCTGGAGAGCCAGCAATACGACGGGTGGATGGACCGCTGCTTCCGGGTCGTCCGCCCCCTGGCTCTCGGTTCCTGGCCGTAGCCGGCGGCTGCCCGCGCCAGCGTCCGGCCCGTCTTCGTTCCCCCGGGTAGGATTCCCGATTCGTCAGGACCCGCCCGGGGGTTTCTCGCTATCCACCGCCTTCGCTCCCTCCCCGCCGCCCGCCTGATCCTCGCGGCGGCGCTCGCGGCCCTCCCGACGGCGGCCGCCGCCCAGGTTCAGCTGCTGCCGCTCGAGGAGGTGCGGCCGGGAATGACCGGGGAGGGTCGCGCGACCTTCGCCGGCGCCGAAGTCGAGACCTTCGGCGTGGAAGTCCTGGGCGTGCTCCAGGGCGCCATGCCCGACCGCAGCATCATCCTGGCGCGGCTCTCGGGAGGGCCGCTGGCCCATACAGGCGTCATGCAGGGGATGAGCGGAAGCCCGGTGTATCTGGACGGTCGGCTGGCGGGAGCGGTGGCTTACGCCTTCCCCTACGCCAAGGACCCGATCTGCGGCATCACCCCGTTCGAAGAGATGGTGCGCTTCACCGAGCCTCCGGCGACAGCGCGCGGCGGTGGAACCGGCGCCGCCGGGGCGGCTCGCCGCGGCGCGCCCCAATTGAAGTTCTCTCCCGAGGGCCGTCCGTTCATCGATCCGCCTCCACCGGCCCCGTCGGCGGCAGGGGGAAGCGGCCAGCTTCGTCCGATTCTCACTCCGGTCACCGCGACCGGCCTCCCCACCGCGGCGGTGGCAGCGCTCGGGCCGCTCTTCCACCAACTGGGGATGGCGCTCGCCCCCACCGGGTTCACCGCCCGAACCGCCGTGTCCGGATCGCCGCCGCAGACGCCGCCGGCGCTCCTCCCGGGAAGTCCCGTCGGAGCCACCCTCATCGGCGGCGACCTGGTGTTCATGGCAAGCGGCACCGTCACCCACGTGGACGAGTCCACCGGCGAGGTCTACGCCTTCGGACACCCCTTCACCGGACTCGGTTCGCTGTCGATTCCGATGCAGGAAGCCCGGGTCGAGACGCCCGTCGCCTCGCTCATGAATTCCTTCCTCCTGGCGAGCGCCGGAGCGCCGATCGGTGTGTGGCAGCAGGACCGCGTCTCCGGCATCCGGGGACGGCTGGGCGTCCGGGCCCGGACGATTCCGATGCAGATCGAGGTGCGGGGGAGCCGCGGCGCCCATCGCTCCTACGCGCTGGAACTCGTGGACCACGACCTGTTCACTCCCGCGATGGCGTTCTCCGGATTGCTTTCGATCCTCTCCCAGGAGGAGCGTCCCGCCAGCCCGCTCACCGTCCGGCTCGAAGCGCAGATTGATCTCGCGGGCGGCCGGTCGCTGCCGGTCGAGGATGTCTTCGCATCCGGAGCCGCCGGCGTGGTCGCGCCTGCGGCAGCGCTGGTGGCGGCTCCGGTGGCCCTTCTCCTCGGGAACCCGGTGGAGCGCGTTCCGGTGCGTTCCATCGCCGTGAACATCGAAGCGACCGAAGAGGCCCGCGCCGCCACGCTCACCCGCGCCTGGTTGCGCTCCTCCCGCGTGCGCCCCGGTGAACCGGCGATTCTCCGGGTGGCCGTCCGCGACTTCCGGGGGGCCGAGCGCGTGCGCGAGCTCGAGATTCCCATTCCGGCGAGCGCGGCCGGCTCCCGGCTTCAGCTCACCGTTGCCGACGCGCTCACGACGACGTTCCAGGACCGCAGCCTGGGCGTCGGCGGCATCCCCACCCACATCGGGCAGGTCTTCCGCGCGATCGCCCGCCACCGCCGGCAGAGCCGGCTGGTGGTGCAGCTTCGGGGTGGCGCGCGGGAGGCGGGCGTCGTGGGCGGCGAGTTTCTCCCCTCGCTGCCGCCCAGCGTCCGGTCGGTGCTCAACCGGGATCCGTCACGAGGTCCGGGACCGGTGGCCGGCCGTTCTGTCGTCTGGGAGGGGCACCTGGACTTCGACGCCACCGTAACCGGCGCCCGCGTCCTGACGCTCGAGGTCGAGACATGGTGACCCGCGCCGCGCCGATCACCCGGGCCGGCCTCGCCCTGGCTGCGGCGATGACGCTTGCGGCGCCGCCAGCCCCTGCCGCCAACCGGGACTTCTGGCGTTTCGAGACCGCCCAGGACTTCCTTCGCGGCGAGAGCGACGGCGTCACCATCGGACCGGAGGGGCAGGTGCGGCTGGCGCCGGCGATCCGGACCCTCCACGAGGGGGAGCGCCCGTTTGTGTGGGCCGTGGCGCCCGATGGAAGCACAGGGGTCCTGGCCGCGAGCGGCGCCCCGGCTGCGCTCGTGCGCATCGCGGGAGGACAGTCGGACCCGCTCGCCGAGGCCGATCAGGTCGGAGTCCAGGCCGTGGCCCGGGGCACGGACGGCTCCATCTTCTTCGCCACCACGCCCGGGGGCGGGGTGCAGCAGATTCTGCCCGGGGGGGAGCGCCGGGTCTTCCACACTCCGGAGGCGCGCTACATCTGGGCGCTCGCCGTGGAACCCGGCGGGAGTGTTCTCGTCGCCACCGGCATGCCCGCCACCCTCATCCGGGTGCAGCCGTCCGGCGAGGCCGAGACCATCTTCTCGACCCGCGAGGAGAACATCACCGCGCTCCTGGTTTCCGACGACGGGGTGATCCACGTGGGGACGGAGCCCTCCGGCATCGTCTTCCGCATCGATCGGGACACCGGCGCGATGGCGCTGTTCGACAGCCCCCAGGTGGAAATCCGCGCGCTTGCCAGAAACGCGGCGGGCGAGGTCTTCGCGGCGGCCGTCGCTTCGTCCGGACCGGACCGCGCCGCGCTCACCGGCGCTCCCGCCGCGCTGCCTGCCGCGGCGGGGGCCGGCGCCGCGGCCGCCGTGAGCGTCTCGACGGCGACCTCGTTCCAGGTCGCGCAGACCGCCGCGGCGTCTGCACGAAGCTCCGGAGGCGGCGGCGAGGGAACGCACGCCCTCTACCGGATCACGCCCGACGGGGCCAGCCAGGTCATCTGGGAATCCCGCCTCGACCGGCCGCTGGCGCTCGCCATGCTGCGCGACGAGCGGTTGCTGCTCGGAACCGGGGACCGGGGGCGTGTCTACCGCATCACCCGCGACGGCGACGTCACCCTGCTGCTTCGGATCGAGTCGGAGCAGATCACTGCCGCCTTCAACGACGGGACCACCACGCTGCTCGGGGCCTCGAATCCGGGGCGGGTGCTGTCACTCGCCGCGGAGCCCCGCACCGAAGGGCGCTACCGGTCACGCGCGCTCGACGCCGGGGGCGCGGCCCGCTTCGGCCGGATCTCGTGGGAATCGCGCAGCCCTCCGGGCGCCGCGATCGTGGTCGAAACGCGCAGCGGGAACTCCTCGGAGCCGGACGACACCTGGAGCGACTGGGTCGCGGCGGAAGCGGACGCCCCGGTCCGCAGTCCTCCGGCCCGTTTCCTCGAGTGGCGCGCCATCCTGCGTTCCGACGGCAGGGCGTCGCCGGAGCTGGAGTCGGTCGAGGTCGCCTACCTGCCCACGAACCTGGCCCCCAGGGTCACGGCCATCACGCTCCATCCACCGGGGACGGCGTTCGAGCAGATGATCCAGCCCTCCGCGCCGCGCCTGATGGGCATGGAGCACCTGCCCATGACCACGGAGGCCGCCCGGCAAACCGCCGGCAACAACGCCCTGGCCGGGGTCACCGGCCGGCAGCTGTATCGCCACGGCGTGCGCACGGCGACCTTCGAGGCGAGCGACCCGAACGGCGACCGCCTGCGCTACCGGATCTCCTACCGCGAGGTGGGCGAGGTGGCGTGGCGGGAACTCCGAACCGATCTCCGGGAAAGGATCGTCGCGTGGGACACGGCCACGATTCCGGACGGGCGCTACGAGCTCCGGGTCGAGGCGGAGGACGCCCCGGACAATCCCCCCGGGGAGGCGCTCTCCGGCAGCCGGACGAGCCGCCCCTTCACCGTTGACAACACGCCGCCGACGATCGGCGGGCTGGCGGCGGCCGCTGACGGGACCCTCACGTTCCACGTCGAGGACGGCGGGAGTCCGATCCGCCGGGTCAGCGTTTCCGTTGGCGGCGGGCCGCCGCAGGTGGTCCGCCCGGTCGACGGGATTCCCGATTCCCTCCGCGAGGAGTTCGCGTTCCGCCCCGCTTCGCCGGCGGCGGAAGGGGCCGCGCTCGTCATCCGGGCCGAGGACGACGCGGGGAACTGGACGGCCGTGGAGGCGAGCCCCCCACCCTGAACCACTCCCTGGCCTCGCGGCTGTGTGTCCTGGCGCGCTGCCCGGTCGCAGGCAAGGTCAAGACCCGCCTGCTTCCCCGGCTCGGGCCATCGGAAGCGGCCCGTCTCCAGCAGGCCATGATCGAGGATCTGCTGGAAAGACTGGCGCGCGGTTCGGAGACGTGGGACCTGGAGCTCAGACTGACCGGCGATTGCGCCGCCGGACTTCACATTCCGGATCGCTGGAGCGTCACCCGCCAGGGGAGCGGGGGCCTCGGAGACCGGCTCGTCCGGGCGATGGAGGCCGCGAGAGGAGCCGCCGTGGAGCGGCTCGTTGTTCTCGGCGCGGACGCTCCGCTCCTCCCCCGGGCGTTGGTGGCAGGAGCGTTCTCGGCCCTGGAGCAGCGCGTGGCGGTCGTGGCGCCGGCCGAGGACGGCGGTTACGCGCTCATCGGGTTGGCGCTCGGATCCGCCCGTCCGGAGCAGTTGGCGCGCCTCTTTCAGGGCATCCCCTGGGGCGCGGAGGGCGTGCTCGCCGCCACCCGCGCCGCCGCTTCGGGAGCAGGTCTCGGTCTCGCGGAACTCCCGACCCAGTGGGACGTGGATCGGCCGGAGGACCTCTGCCGCCTCGCCCGCGCCCTTGCCGCCCCGGACCAGGCGGCCCGGGCGCCCCGGACGGCCCGGCTCCTGGCGGGGCTCCAGGAAAACCGCTGAGGCAAGGGTCGGACGCGCCCCCGCGGGTCAGGGGTCGAGCGCGCCGAGGACTGCGATCGCTCCGTCGATTTCCTGCTCCAGGCGCTCCAGCCGCTGGCGGTGGGTCGTCGTCGGCGCGTGGAGCGTCCCCTGCCGCACCGCATCCCCGGTGAACTCCCCGTACAGCCGCGCCAGGCGGGCGAGAGCGGACGGATTCCGGAATCCGCCTCCGCCGCGGAGGGCGCGAAGCGCTTCCCGCGCCGCGTCCGACAGGCTGCCTTCCTCCCGGTCGGCCGCTGAGGCCGCCGCCCGGCAGGCGGCCTGGATGGAGCGATAGACCTGGGTCAGAAACCCCGTCCGCTGGGCGTACGCGGCCTCGCTCGCCGTCACCGTGACATCGAGTTCGATGGTCACGGTCGTCTCCCGCGCGACTCCCCCTGCTTCCAGCGTGACCCTGTACTTCCCCAGCGGAGCCCGGGGCGCCGGCAGCGAACAGACGCGGCTTTCCCCAGCGCTGTCGGCCAGGGCGTTCTGCGAAAGGTCCCAGACGAGGCGCTGGAAGCCCGGGCGCGCCTCACCCGGCAACCGCGCCACCAGCCGGCCGGCATCGTCCTCGATGGAGAGGACCGGGGCGGCCGCCGCCGCGGATTCCGGGAGATGGATCGTCAGGAGGGCGCCCGAGGGGGGATTCTCCCCGGCGTAGCGAGCCTGGCCTTCGTAGCTTTCGTGCTTCCAGGGCAGGAATACCGGCGCCGGGCGGGGCTTGAACAGCTGCGGCCCTTCCGCGTCGGGATCGAACCAGGCCAGGGGCGCGCTGTCGTCCAGGATGTAGATGGAGCGGCCGTGCGTCCCGAGAACGAGGTCCCGCTCCCGGGGATGGATCTCGATGTCGTCCACCGGGACGTGCGGCAGGCCGCCGCCGAGTCGCATCCATCGCGCTCCCCGGTCCAGCGACACGAACGCGCCCACCTCGGTGCCGGCGACGAGGAAGTCCTCGCCGTGCGGGTGTTCCACGATGTCGTTGGCCCAGCCCGACGGGAGCCCCGCGCCGATGGCGGTGAAGGTCCTGCCCCGGTCGTCCGACCGGAAGAGATGGGCGGTGAAGTCGCCAAGCTGGTGACGATCCACCGCCACGTAGAGCCGGTCCGCGGCATGAGCTGACGGCGTCACCCGGCTGATCGTGGCCCGCAGCGCGTCCATCGGCAGGTTCCCTTCGAGGAATTCCCAGGTCTCCCCGCCGTCTTCGGACCGCGCCACCCGGCCGTCGTCCGTCCCGGCGTAGAGCAGGCCCGGAACGAGCTCCGACTCCGCCACCGTGGTCAGCGTGCCCCACGCCGCCACACCGTCGTGCATGGAGAGCATGCCCTCGGCGGGCAAGACCCCGAGGATGGGAAGCTCGCTCCGGTCCTCCCGCAGGGTGAGGTCGTCCGTGGCCCGCCAGCCGCCCCCGAGGTCGTCGGAGAGAAACAGGCGGTTCCCGCCAAAGTAGATCCGGTTCACGGCGTGCGGCGATGCGGCGATCGGCGACAGCCAGTGGAAGCGGTAGGGATCCTGATCCTTCTCGGGGAAGGGACGAATCGGCGTTCGGTTCCCGGTGGCCGGATCGATGCGGACGAGGCTGCCGTTCTGGGCCGAGGCGAACGCGACGGTCGGGTCCCCGGGCGCGGCTTCCTGGTCCATGCCGTCGCCGAAGTTGGACTGGCGCCAGTCGGAGTTGAGGATGCCCGCCTGATTCCGGGTCGCGGAGGGGCCGACCCAGGAGTGGGTGTCCTGGGCGCCGCCGTAGATGTTGTAGGGCCTTTCGTGGTCCAGGGAGATGGCGTAGAACTGGGCGAGCGGGATGTTGTTCATCTTCCGCCAGGAGAGCCCGCGGTCCCACGACTCGTAGACGCCGCCGTCGCCGCCGAGAAGGAGGTGGTCGTTGGCCGCGGGGTCGATCCACAGGACGTGGTGGTCTCCGTGCACGCCGATGTCATAGGTCGGCGTCATGTCATCGTTTGGGGCAAAGGTCCGCCCCCCGTCGTCGGACACGAAGAGCGGCGCGCCCATGACGTAGACGCGCCTCGGATCGGCGGGGTCCACCTCGATGTGGGAGTAGTACATCGGCCGGGGATTCAGGTCGGAAATCCGTTCCCAGGTCGCTCCCCGGTCGCCGGAGAGCCAGACTCCGGACTCGCTGGCGTGCTGGACCAGCGCGTAGACCTGCAGTGGGTCGGATTCCACGATCTCGAGGCCCACGCGCCCCACCGGTCCCTCCGGCAGCCCCCCGCCGAGGCGCTCCCAGGTGTCGCCGCCGTCGGTGCTGCGGTAGATGCCGCCCTCCGGCCCGCCGCCGTTGAATCCCCAGGGCGTGCGGCGTCGGGTATAGGCGCCGGCGTAGAGGATCGCCGGGTTTCTGGGGTCCATCTCGAGGTCGACCACGCCGGTGTCCGCCGAGATGGGGAGCACGTTCTCCCAGGTCTCCCCGCCGTCTTCGGTGCGAAACACCCCGCGCTGGCCGCCCGAGCGCCAAAGTGGTCCGAGCGCCGCCACGAACGCGCGCCGGGGACGGGTCGGGTCGACCAGGATGCGCCCGATGTGCTCACTCTCCCGGAGGCCCACATGGCGGAAGGTGTCCCCGGCGTCGTGGGAAACCCAGACGCCGTTCCCGGCGGAGGAACTCTGCCGGTTCGTCGGCTCGCCGGTGCCTACCCAGACCGTCGCCGGATCGGAAGGCGCCAGGGCGACCGCGCCGATCGAGGTCGTCCCGTAGTGCTCGAAGATCGCATCCCAGGTCGCGCCGTTGTTTCGCGTCCGGAAGATGCCTCCGGAGGCGGTCCCGGCGTAGAACGCCCAGGGCTGGCCGGGGACCACGGCGAGGTCGGTGATGCGGCCGGACATGACCGCCGGGCCGATCTCCCGGAGGGGCAGGTCGTCGAAGACGGCAATCCCGGCAGCATCCCCTTCTCCGGCCGGCTGGGCGGCGGCGGGCGGGGATCCCGCAAGGGAGAGGGCGAGGAACAGCGGGCCGGCGAGGGTGCGGTGAGGCATGAGGCGGCGCTCCGGAGAATGGTCAGGAAGGGTGCGGGCGGCGCATTATCCGATGCGCAGCCGCCGCATCTTCTTCCAGAGGCTCTGGCGGGAGATTCCCAGCCTCCGCGCCGCCTCGCTGCGGCTCCCCGAGGCGCGGGCGAGGGCCCGGAGGATGAGGAGGCGTTCCAGGGCGTCCCGCGCCTCGTGGAGGCGGCCGAGGCGGACCAGATCCTCCAGCGCGGACGCGGGATCCTCTCCGCCGGGTGAGGTTGCCGCCCCGGGAGCGGCGTCGAATCGGTCGGCGCCGAGGACTGGTGCTCCGGGTCCGCGCAGGAGCGCGGCCGCGAGCGCCGATTCCAGTTCCCGCACGTTGCCCGGCCAGGGCCGGCGCGCCAGCCGGCTCACCGCGCGCGGCGAGAGTTTCGGCGTCCTCAACCGGTACCGCGCCGCGAGGCGCTCGAGAAGCGCCGCGGCAAGGGCCGGGATCTCCACCCGCCGCTGCCTGAGGGGCGGGATGCGGAGCGACACCACGTGGAGCCGGTAGAAGAGATCCGCCCGAAACCGCCCGGCCCCGGCGAGCGCGGCCAGGGGGCGGTGCGTCGCCGCCACGAGGCGAAAGTCGGAGCGGCGCACTGCGGTTTCCCCGACCCGGCGGAACTCCCGCTCCTGGAGGACGCGGAGGAGCAGGGACTGCCCGCGGGGGGACAGCTCGCCCACTTCGTCGAGGAACAGGGCGCCGCGGTCCGCCGCCTCGAAGAGGCCGGACCGGGCCCGGTCCGCGCCGGTGAACGCGCCCCGCGCGTGACCGAAGAACTCCGTCTCGAGCAGGCTGTCCGGAAGAGCGCCGCAATTCACGGCCACCAGAGGTCGTCCCCGTCGAGGGCTCGCGGCATGAACGTGGCGCGCCAGCAGTTCCTTGCCGCAGCCGGTTTCTCCTTCGATCAGGACCGGGACGTCGAACCTGGCGACCCGCGCCGCTTCCCTGAGGAGCGCCCGGGTGGGGGCGGAAAAGGCGAGGAAGGGCCTCGCCCCGGCGTTACCCGTTGCCGCGCACCACCGCGCCGCACGCGGTTCGGACCCGGTTCAGAATGCCGCGGCGCACCTTCGCGATGTCGCGGTCGCGGAGGGTTCGGTTCGGGGCGCGGTAGCGGACCCGAACCCCCACCGAGCGGGCGCCAGCCGGATGACCCTGCCGGCGGTCGAGCGGGAAATCGTCGAAGACCCGCGCGGACGCAACGAGCGGGTGGCGGGAGGCCGCTTCGAGCAGGTCTTCGGCAAGCGTCGCCGCGCCGACCACGAAGGCGAAGTCCTCCGACGCCGCGGGGTAGCGCGGCAGCGGCTGAACCTGCGGCAGCGCCGTCAGTCCCTCGGCCCGGTCGAGCAGGCGGGAAAGGTCGAGTTCCCAGAGGAACACGTCGCCGTCGAGGCCGAAGCGCTCGGCCGTCTCCGGGTGGACCTGGCCGACGACGCCGACACGGACCCCCTTGCCTCGGCCGCAAAGGCGAAGCGCGGCTACCCGGCCGGGAAGGAGACCGATCTCCTCCCCGGGGCGCCACGAGACGAGAATCCCGAGCCCGGCGACCACGCGCTCCAACGTCGCCCGGGCGTCAAAGAAGTCCAGCGGTTCGTCGGTCGGATTCCCGAAGCGGTCGAGGCGGACGCCGCTGACACACCCCACCGCCCGCTCCTCTTCGCGGGGCTGGCCGGGCCGGGGAAGGTAGACCCGCCCCACTTCGAACAGCGCGACGGCCGGCTCCCCCCGCTCCAGGTTGCGGGCGGCGGCGCCAAGAATCCCGGGCCGGAGCGAGGTTCTGAGGGTGTCCCGGGCCTGTCCGAGCGGATTCTGCACCCGAAGCGGGCGCCTCACCGCGCGGTCGTCCGCATCGGTGAAGGGCTCGAGCTCGGCGTCGGAGAGCAGGGTGTAGGTCTGGACTTCGTGGAGCCCGGCGGCGGCGGCGAGATCCCGCACCCGCTCGCGCAGCTCCCGCGCCGGGAGGGGCGGATGGTGAGGAATGGCGCCGGTCAGGGGGCTGGCCGGCAGGTCGTCGTATCCCAGGAACCGGCCTACCTCTTCCACGAGATCGTCCGGAACCCGGACATCGCGGCGCCAGCCGGGAACCCCCACCTCGAGGGTGTCTTCCTCCGTCGCGTCCACGTCGAAGCCGAGACGCTCCAGGGCACCCCGGGCCGTGTCCGGGGTCACCGGAATGCCCAGAACCTGCGGAAGGCGGGCATGACGGAGGCGGATCCGGACCGGGGCCTCGCGGCGCGGCCACACATCCACGATTCCCTCGGCGACCCGGCCACCCGCGTGTTTCGCGAGGAGGCGGCAGACCCGGGACGACGCCGCGGAGGCGAGCTCGGCCGGAAGGCCCCACGCGAAGCGCCGGGCGGCGTCGGAGAACAGGTCGAACCGACGGGCCGTCCGGCGGACGGTGACGGGATCGAAGTTCGCCACCTCAAGGAGCACGTTCCGGGTTTCGGGGGTGATTTCCGTGTCGGCGCCTCCCATCACCCCGGCAAGGGCAATCGGCCCTCCCGGATCAGCGATCACCAGCCGCTCCGGGTCCAGCTCCCGCCGCTGGCCGTCCAGCGTCGTGAGCCTCTCGCCGGCCGCGGCGCGGCGCACGATGATCCGGTGCTCCCGCACCCGGTCGTAGTCGAAGGCGTGCACCGGTTGCCCCAGCTCGAGCATCACGTAGTTCGTGATGTCCACCAGGTTGTTGATCGGGCGCATCCCTGCCGCCGCGAGACGTTCCCGCATCCACTTCGGCGAGGGCGCCACCTCGACGTCCTCGATGAGCGCCAGCGTGAACCGGTGACAAAGATCGGGATCGTGGATTTCGGCGGCTGCCCGGCCGGCGATCGGGGAGCCCTCCCGAGGCGCCTCGATCCCGGGTGGGCGCAGCGGTCCCCCGGTGAAGGCGGCGACTTCGCGCGCCACGCCGAGCACCGAGAGCGCGTCGGCGCGGTTCGGGGTCAGGTCGAACACGAAGACCCGGTCGCCCAGAACCTCGACCAGCGGCGTCCCCGGCGGCGCATCGGAGTCCAGCACCAGGATTCCGGCGTGCTCCGCGGAGAGGCCCAGTTCGGCCTCCGAGCAGACCATCCCGCCGGAGACCACGCCCCGGATGCGTGATTTCTTGAGCACGCGGTCCTGTCCGGTGCGGGGATCCTTGAGCACGGCGCCCTTCGCGGCAAACGCGATCAGCTGCCCTTCGGCCACGTTGGGCGCTCCGCAGACGACCCGCTGCGGCGGCCCGCCGGGGTCCACCGTCACCAGGCGCAGCCGGTCGGCGTTCGGGTGAGGCTCCACCCGGAGGACGCGACCGGTCACAACGCCTTTCCAGTCGCCGCCGACGGTCTCGCACTCCGTGACCTCGAGCCCGGCCAGGGTCAGCCGGGCGGCCAGGGCCTCCCGGTCGGCGGGGAGCCCGACCAGCTCGCCGAGCCATTTGAGCGGAACACGCATGGAAGTCGGGCGGCTTCAGAACTGGCGCAGGAAGCGCAGGTCGTTTTCGTAGAAGCGGCGGATGTCCCGGATCCCGTAGCGGAGCATGGCGATCCGCTCCACGCCCAGCCCGGCGGCAAAGCCGGTGTAGATCTCCGGGTCGTACCCCATGTTCCGCAGAATCTCGGGGTGGACCATGCCGGCCCCGAGAATCTCGATCCAGCCTCGGGGGCTGCTCACCGCGACTTCGACCCCCGGTTCGACGAAGGGAAAGTAGTCGCAGCGGAAACGGATCGTCCGGTCCTCGCCGAACATCCGTCGGGCGAACTCGTAGAGCGCGCCCTTCAGATGGGCCAGGGTCAGCCCCTCGTCCACCGCGAGCACCTCGGTCTGGGTGATCATCCACTCGTGGGTGGCGTCCGTCGCTTCGTTCCGATAGGTCCGGCCCGGAGCGATGACCCGGATCGGAGGGGTCTGCCGCTCCATGAACCGGATCTGGTTCGGCGAGGTGTGGGTGCGCAGCAGGAGGGGCGTTTCTTCGGCGCCCTCGAGATAGAAGGTGTCCATGGCTTCCCGCGCGGGGTGGTCGGCGGGAATCCGGAGCGCCTCGAAGTTGTAGTACTCCGTCTCGACTTCCGGGCCTTCGATCACGTGAAAGCCCATCGACGCGAAAGCGGCGACGACCGCGCGCTCGGTGAGCGTGATCGGGTGGAGTCCGCCCCGGGGCAGCGGACGCCCGGGCAGGCTCACGTCGAGCGGCCTGAGGGCGCGGGTTCGCTCGGCCTTCAGGGCTGCCCGCCGGTCGCGGAAGCCCCGTTCCAGCTTTCCCTTAGCCTGGTTCAGGAACCGCCCGGCGGCCGCCCGTTCCTCGACCGGCCGCCGGCCGAGCGATCTGAGCGCCAGCGACAGGCGCGACTTCCGGCCGAGGTTCGCGGTGCGCCATCTGCCGAGCTCCGCGTCGGTCACGAGGTCGGCGAGCGCTTCGAGCGCGGCCTCCACCTCGGCCGCGGACAGCAGAACGGGTTCGGACACGGACATTCGAAGCGCGGCGGGCGGGAACAGGCGAGCGCGTGCTCGGGGAGCGTCGCTCTCGGTCGCGACGCTTCCGGATCGCTCGGGTGCGCGGGCATGGTACTTCGCCCACGCTCGGCCCCGCTGTCTCCACCCGCGCCGGGTTGGCGCGGATCGGCCACGCGGCAGGGCCGGCAGCAACGGAAGCCTCGCCGGGGGAAACGGCGCGTCCCGGCCGAAGGCGGGCGGCCGCTCCCCGTGTTGACAGGCGGAGCGGTCAAATCTAGAGTAAGGACTTCTGCGACGCAGCGGACGCGGGGTGGAGCAGCCTGGTCAGCTCGTTGGGCTCATAACCCAAAGGTCGCGGGTTCAAATCCCGCCCCCGCCACCGTCGCGCGGACCGCGCCGGGTCTCCCGGCGGGCTGCGCACGCCGCCAAAGATGGTGGGCTGCTCACGCCGTCAGAGATGGTGGGCTGCTCACGCCGAGGGATGGTGGGCAGCTCGCACCGACAGGGATCAGGAAACCGCGGCCGGTGGGACCCGCCAGCGGACGGCAACCGCCGTCGCAAACGCATATGCTGCGCCGCCGGATGGGATCGTTCCGGAGTTCAGGGACGGTCGCGGCGGAAGGCTGACCGATGGTGACCGAGCGGAGGCACTGGTTGCGCCGCCTCTGGCTGACGCGCTGGCGTTTCCACTACGTCTGGACCGCGGTGATTGCCGGCACCATCGTGGTTCTCGGCGGGACGCTCGGCTTCTGGCTGATCGAAGACGGGTGGACGCTCTTCGACGCGTTCTACATGACCGTCATCACGATCTCGACGGTCGGCTTCTCGGAGACGTATCCCCTCTCCCCTGCCGGCCGGGTCTTCGCCGTTCTTCTGATCCTGGGCGGCGGGGTCGCCACCCT
This sequence comes from Vicinamibacteraceae bacterium, assembly GCA_012271265.1. Lineage (GTDB taxonomy): Bacteria > Acidobacteriota > Vicinamibacteria > Marinacidobacterales > Marinacidobacteraceae > JAAXGQ01. The sequence goes on along the minus strand of JAAXGQ010000005.1, from coordinate 48,283 downwards.
CAGCTTCGTGCTGCGCAGTCTCTTCGAGATCGTCATGGAGGCGCCTCGGCGACGGGTTCGAGCGAGAATGCGCCGCATGAAGGGACACATCCTGATCTGCGGCTACGGGCGGGTCTCGATCCCGCTGGTGGAAGGTCTGGAGCGGATGGGCAGCAATTTCTGCGTCATCGAGCGGTCTCCCGCGAAAGTGCAGGCCCTGCTCGACGCCGGCCGGATCGCCGTCGAGGGAGACGCGACCACCGACGAGGTGTTGGCCACGGCCGGCGTGCGGCGGGCCACGATGATCGCCGCCCTGCTCCCCAGTGACGGGGACAACCTGTCCATCGCCATGACAGCCGCGGCGATGAGACCCGGAATCCGGGTCGTGGCGCGGGCCGAAGAAGAGCGCTCGCGGGCGAATCTGGTCCGCGCCGGGGCCGCCCCCCACGACGTGGTTTCGCCGTATGCCACTGCCGGCCGGCGGCTTCTGCGCAACGTGTCGAGTCCTCGCATCGCCCGGGTGATGCGGGGCATCCAGCAAATCACCGACAGCGGGTTCAGCGCCGGGCGGTTCCTGGTGAAGCGCCGGGGGGAGTTCGCCGGACGGACTCTTGCCGAGCTCGACCTTGGAGCCACCCGCGGCGTGACCGTCATGGCCGTGCTCCACCGGGGGGGAGACCTGCGGCTCGCCCCCACCGGGAGCTACCGGGTCCTTGCCGGCGACGAACTCGTGCTGACCGGAGACCCCGACAGCCTCCAGGCCATCGGGGCCACGCTCGACGGCTGACCCCGGCCCCCATCAGGGCCAGGTTCAGGTTCAGGGCCTGAGATCCAGAACCGGGTCCTTCTCCCCGGTCATCTCCCAGCGCACCAGGGTGATCGGAATCACGCCGGCGGCGTAGAAGCGGTCGAAGAAGTCCTTCACCGTGAAGTCCTCGCCCTCCATGAGCGCCACTTCGGACAGCAGTTCCTCGATCTGGATCTTGCCGGTCACGTAGCTGGTCCCGTAGCCGGGCTGGCGCAGGTAGAGGTGCTGCTCGCCCCGGACCAGCTCGCCTTCCGTCAGCCAGCCGCGCGGCGTCCACTTCATCGCGTGGGCCACCGCCTCCTCCATGTCGAACCCGCCGCTGTGCAGGTTGAGACCGCTCAAGGCGCGGGCGGCGCGCTGCGCCAGCATGATCCAGGTCAGCTCCCGGGAACGCGGGGAGCCCCGCAGCAACCCGAGGTGCATGAACATTTCCTCGACGCCGGTGGCGAGCCCTTCGGAGCGGAATTGATAGATGTTGGAGAGCGAGGGCACGGCCCGGATCGGGCTCGGGTGCGGCGTCTCCCGCATCGCGGCCAACTCGATCCAGTGGTGCATGTGCGGACGGAAGGCGTCCGGATCGCGGTAGTTCACCTCGCTGAAGAAGTTCCGGAGGTCATCCGGGTTCTCGAGCGGCTGAAAGCTGCCGTTCACCGCCCGGAGCGCCGGATCCATCCACGGCTCCAGCGACTGCACTTCCTCCTGCTCAAGGAACTTCATGTAGCGGTCCACCGACTCGTTGAGGCGTCGGTCGAACTCTTCCGCACTGCGGATCCGTTCGAGCTGGGGGAGGGTGCGGTTGCGGTTCTCCTCCAACCGAAGCGAGGAGTGGGAGCGGGCCAGCTCCCGTCGCATCAGGGTGACCTGCTCTTCCCATGACCACGGCAGCAGGTGGACATGGCGCATGACCCAGGTGTAGTTGTCGGCGCCGATCCCGGACGGACCGGTCTTGCTGTCGGCTTCGGCCTCGATCCACGAGCGGAACTCGTCGCTCGCCGTCCGCGCCGCCGCCACCGCCGCGTCGAGCTCCTCGCTCGTCCCGGCCACCCGCTCAGCGAACGTGGCCAGGTCCGCAGCCTGGTTGCGGAAGTAGCGGATGCCGGCCAGCCAGAGGTCGCGGGCGTTCGAGGCGGAAATGTTCTCGCGGGCCTGTCCGAGGAGAACAGGGATCGTCCCGATGCGCCCCGCCAGTTCGGCGGCATCGGCATCGGAGAGCGGGTACTCGTAGGTCCAGAGGTCGATCCAGCCGTGGATGACCGGGCCCTCGTGGGCGGGGACATCGCTCTCCGCGAGGAAGACGGTGACGTAGAAACCCGGGTCCCGGACCCACGGCCGCCGCACCCGGTGGTCGAAGTCAAGCCCGTTCATCTCGGCCCGGAGCAGATGCCAGTCGATCTGCTCGTTCACCGGCCATGTCTCCGGGGCGAGGGCGTCGAGCCGGGCCCTCCACATCGGAAGGGCGTCCCGCTGGCGGGCCATCGCCGCCGCGGAGTAGTCGGGAACCCCATCCACGAATTCCGGCCGCTCGAAGGCGCGCCATTCCTCGAACAGCGCGACGAGGTCGGCGTGGGTCCCCGGCTCCGAGGGCGGCGGGGGCGGCGCCTCCCCCGCCCCGCCGCAACCCGGGCCGACCAGGGCGGCGGCGAGGAGGGGAGGGAGGAGACACCGGGCGGAAGTGGAGCACTTCCGGAGGAAACGGAAATCGAACACGGGGCGGTCCTCCTTGCCCCGCAAGCCTACGCGGGTCCGCTACCTGCTAACCGCTGGTCACGGCGGCGGCGAGCGCCTCGCCGAAACGCGCGACATCCCGCGCGTCGTGGTAGTGGGCCAGGGTGGCCCGCAGGGCGCCGCGCCCGGGATCGGCGCCAAGCGCCGTAAGCACCCGGGAACAACCCAGATCGCCGGCGGCGACCTCGATCCCGGCGCCTCGAAGCCGTTTCCAGACCGTCGCCGCCGAGGTCCCGTTCGTCCCGATGGCGAAGAACGGCGCGCGCAGCGCCGCCCGCCGAGGCAGGGATTCGCCCAGGATCCGAAGCGATCGGATCCCGGCGAGCGCCTCCAGCACCCGTCGGTTCTGGACGCGCTCGTACTGACGGATGCGCTGCATGCCGATCCGCATCGCCGCGCGCCGGCCGAAACGGTCGGACGGCGGGGCCGGAGGCGCCCCCGGGGCGTTCCCGAGGCGTTCCACATAGGCAACGGCCCGGGCGAGCGCACGAGAGCGCGCCGGCAGGGGCCCGGCGTTTTCCGCGAGCGGCGGGGCGCCGAGCGGACGCCGCATCCACAGTGCTGCCCCGGACGCGCCAAACAGCTCGTCCACGCCCGTGATCACCGCGTCGCAGCGGAAGTTGCGGATGTCCAGCGGGCCATGGGCGAGGAAATGGCTGGCCTCGACGACCAGCCGGGCTCCGGATCCGAGGAGCCGGCGCCAGACCGGCACGATCTCGTTGAGGGCTCCGGTCACGGGACAGCTCTTGCTGAGGAGCACCATCCGGACCCGATCGTCGACCAGATCGTCCAGCCGGCCCAAGCCGAGCCGGCCGTCCGGTTCCGGAAGCCAGTTGGCGACCGTGACGCCCTCGGGGAGCCCCGCGAGCCAGGCGGCCCGCCGGGCGTCGGGGAGGGACCCCGAGAGAACGACGCGATCCCCGGCCCGGAGGGCGAGCCCCGGGATGAGCCCGCCCACCGCGTCCCGGTAGCGGTCGAGAACCCGAATCTGGGCCTCCGCTTCGTCGGCGTTCGAGTTCCAGAACCAGGCCAGACCAGCGCGCAGCGCGCGCGCTCCGGCGGCTCCCGTCTCGACCGGCAGGGGCTGCAGGTGGCGTGGGGACCCGGCGGCGTCGAGGTCGAGGACCCCCGGCGGGGGCGCCCGGAAGGATGACATCACCAGGGAGGCGGGGAGATGCATGGGATTTCCTGGGTCGGGAAACGGAGAGCCGGTCGGCGGCGGGCCGCGGCCTTGCGGATGGCCGGCTGGCGGGAACCCTATCTAGGATTGGACCCATGCCCGACCCCCTTCCCCGAGGAACCCTCCCTGCCCTCCTGGTGACCCGGGCGGCTTCGCGCAGGCGAGCCGCGCTCATTGTGTCCGGAAGCGACCGCGCGTCGTTTCTGACCCGGGTCATGTCCGGCGACCTGCCGAAGCAGGAAGGAGCGGCGCCCACCGCCCTGCTCGGGCCTCGCGGCAACGTGATATCTGCCGGCATCGCCACCGTCCTGCGGGAGCGGATCCTGCTGGAAACCGACCCGCCGCGCGGTTCGGCGCTCCTTTGGGGGCTCGACCGCTACCGCATCGCCGATGACGTGGCCCTGACCTCCGAGGATCCGGCCGACACTGGTGGACGGGGCGTTCGGACGACGGTGGAGGGGCCGGGCGCCGCGGAGGCCCTCGATCGCGCCCTCCTCATACTCGCGGGCGCGGCGCCGGCCCCCTCACCGAACGGTTCCCGTTCGGTGAGGGATCTCGCCCCCGGCGGCGTCCGCATCCTCGCCGAGGACGCCACCGGGTTCGCCTGCGTGCGCCGTGACTTTCGCCCCTGGAAGGCGTACACCGTTCTCAGCGGGCCCGGAGCGGCGGGCGCCGCCCGGATCGCCGCGATCGAGGCGCAACTGCGCCGGACGGGCGCCCGATTCCTCTCCGAGGCCGAGGCCGACTACCTGCGCATCGCCGCCGGGGAACCCGCCTGGGGCGCCGAGATGGGCGGACGCTCCCTCCCCCTGGGATGTGGACTCGCCGCCCACGTGCGGCTCGGCAAGGGCTGCTATATCGGCCAGGAATACGTGGCCCGCCAGGCCCATCGGGGGCGCATTCCCAGGCTGCTCCGAGTCCTGGAGTGCGCGGCGGGCGACGCGCCTGCGCCTGGCGCGCGGGTGGCGGCCGACGCCGACGGCCGTCCCGTGGGGGAGGTCACGAGCTCCGCTCCCGCCCCCCCCGGCTTCCCGACCCCGGCCTTCGCTCTCGCGATCCTCGCCGCCGGGGTCGCCCCGGGCGCCGCCGTCACCATCGGGGCCGGCGGGCCGGCGCCCGTCGCCGCCACCGTCCGCAACCCGTAGCGCCGCCGGATCGCGGGGACAGCCGCGCCTCGGGGCGGCGCGCCGTGGGATACTCCGCGGCCATGTCGGAGGCCCGGCGGAGCAGCTTCTCGTGGGTCCTGGCGCTGGTGATGGTGGTCGGGAGCGCCTCCGGCGCCGCAGCGGGGGAGGCGTTCCGGCTGGGCAGCTTCGAGCACCGGGGCGAGGCGTTTCTCGGCATCGTTCTCCGCGATGCGTTTGCCCTGGACCTGACCCGGGCGAACGCCTCGATGGAGCGCCGGGAGAGGCTCTTCGTGCGCCTGCCGATGCCTCGGGACATGAAGGAACTGGCCGGCCGCTGGCACATCGGCATGCGCGACCGGGTGCACGCGATCGTCGAACGGGTGCTGCCGCTCCTCGACCTTCCCGAGGACGAGCGCCCCGTCTGGATTCACGACCTCGAAGGGCTCACCGTCTTCCCTCCGGTGCGACCCGGCAAGATCCTGGCGGCGGCGCTGAACTACCCGGCGCACGGCGTGGAGATGACCACCGGGGCGCCCGCCACCATGTCCGACGCCTCGGCGCTGGACGACGAGCAGGTCTCGATGGAGCACTTCTGGGAGCGGGAGCCCGGCGACCGGCGCCAGAACCCCTACCTGTTCATGAAACCGGGCAGCATCGTCATCGGGCCCGGAGAGCCGATCCGGATGAAGCCGGACCGGGAGATGGTGGACTGGGAGTGCGAGCTCGCGGTCGTCATCGGCACACCGGCGGCCGACGCCTCGGAAGACGAGGCGGGCAGCCACATCTTCGGCTTCACCATGATGAACGACGTGGGCGACCGGGAGGGCCGGGGCGACGACCGCTACGGGTCGGACTGGCTCGTCTGGAAGAGCACCGAGACCTTCGCGCCGCTCGGACCCTTCATCACTCCGGCCGAGTTCGTCACCGATCCCCACGACCTGGACATCCGCTTCACTCTCTCGGGCGAAGTGATGCAGTCGGCGAACACCGGACTCATGGAGCACTCGGTCTTCGAGCTGATCCGCTTTGCCTCGCACAACCTGGTGCTCGACCCGGGCGACGTGATCGCGACCGGAACGCCCGACGGCGTCGGCTACGCCCGGACGCCGCCGATCTTCATGACGCCGGGGGACACCGCCGCCTGCTGGGCCGAGGGGATCGGAACGCTCGTGAACCCGGTCCGCGGCTGGTCCGAGTAGCGGCTCCGGCCGCCCGGGCCGCCCGGGAGCCGACGGCGGAGCCCCGAAGGAGATCCGATGATTCGCGACCCGTTCGCCATCTTCCTGACGCTCGCCGCGACGGCCTTCTTCGCCGTGTGGCTGGAGCGGTTCCGCGGCTTCCGGACCGCCAGCGCCGGGCTCATGTGCCTCACGTTCGGGATGCTGCTGTCGAACTCGGGGATCCTCCCCGGGGACGCCGAGGCCTACAACCAGCTCGGCAACATCTGGGTGAACGCCGCGATCGTGCTCATCCTGCTCGCCGTGGACCTGAGGACCATCCGTGAGGCCGGGCGCAAGATGCTCGTGGCGTTCGGCATCGGCGCCTTCGGCACGATGATTGGGACCGCGGTGGCGACGACCCTCCTCGCCGGCTCGATTGGCGGGGAGGCCTGGAAGCTCACCGGGCAGTTCACCGGGACCTACATCGGCGGCGGCGCGAACTTCTACGCGCTGGCCGGAGCCTTCGAAACGGATCCGGCGATCATGTCCGGGGCGGTCGCCGCGGACGTCATCGTCACGGTCGCCTGGCTGGCGATCTGCCTCGCGGCGCCGGCGCTCTTTGCCCGAGGCGGAAACGCCCGTGAGGACGACGGCGCGCCGGCCGCCGCGCCGGGATCGCCGATGACCCTGGAGCAGCGGCTGAAGGAGAGCGGGGTGAGCCTCCGGGTGCTGGATCTCTTCGGACTCGCGGCGATCACCCTCGGCACGATGGCCGCCGCGCAGTTCCTCGGCGGGTTGTTTCCGGTGATCCCGGCGGTGCTCTGGCTCACCACGATCGCCCTCGCGCTGGGACACACGCCGGCTGTGCGCCGGCTTCGCGGCGCCCCGGTGCTCGGCAACACCCTGATCTACCTCTTTCTGGTCGGAAACGGCGCCCAGTCGCTCGTTTCGGAGATGCTCGCGGCCGGACCGGCCCTCTTCCTGTTCGCCCTGACGACGGTGGGCATCCACGGAGCGGTCATCTTCGGGCTCGGGCGGATGGCGCGCCTCGACGCCGGCACGCTCGCCGTCGCTTCCCAGGCCAACGTGGGCGGAGCGGCCTCGGCGGTGGCAATCGCTTCGGCCCGCGGCCTCGGCGACCGCCTCCTGCCGGGCATCGCGGTCGCCCTCCTCGGCTACGCCGTGGGGAACTACCTCGGCTACGGCATGGGCTCGATCGCCCGCGCGATCCTCGGCGGCTGAGTCACAGCCTTCGCCGTTCCGGCGTCAGGTGTCGGGGAAGGAGCGGCGGCGGAAGAAGACCTGCCAGGCGAGGCGGCGGAGCGGCGGCCGGCGGAGCGCGAAGCAGACCGCCTCCATCGCCGCGCGGCTGCGGACCCGGGCGAGAATGGCGCGCATCCAGCGCCGGGAGAGGAAGCGGACGCGCAGCCGCTGGCCCGAATAGGCCTTCAGGACCCTCGGATCGCCGGTCTCGAAGCGGCGGACGATGACCCGGGCCGCCTTCTCCGAAAGGCGGAGGCAGGCGTCGAACCCGCCGGCCGTGAGCGGGGACACGGCGCCGGCGGCGTCTCCGACCAGGAGGCCGGGGTCGCGGGCGATCCGGGCGAGCACCCCGTTCACCGGAATCCGGCCTCCGCGCCGTTCGACGAGCTCCGCCTGGCGCAGCGCAAAGCGGTCCTCGACGCCGGCGGTGAACGTGGCGAGGGCGCGCCGGGGATGGAAGCGATCCGGATAGCCCCCGACGCCGACGTGCGTCTCCTCGCCGTCCTCGACGACCCAGGCGAGGTAGCCGGGGGCCACCCGGGGATCGAGAAAGCAGTGGAGCGCCGGAGGGCCGGAAGGGGGCGCCCCCCGGTAGACGGATTCGCGCCCGACGATCCACGCGCGGTTCGCGTCGAGACCCAGGTCGAACGCCACCTGCGAGTTCGCCCCGTCGGCCCCGACCAGGAAGCCCGCCGCGAGATGCCCGGTGCGGCCTCGGCGCTCCACGGCCACCGCGAGACCGTTCCCGACCCGGCGAAGACCGGCGTAGCGGGCGCCCGGGAGAAACCGGACCCCGGCGGCGCGGGCGTCGTCGAGCAGGCGGCGGTAGAGCCCGGCCATCCGACCCACCCGAAACTCGACATGCGGACTCCGAAGCCGCAGGGCGCGGCCGGCCGGGGAATAGAGCACGACCCGACGGATCGGCGGCCCGAGGCATGACTCGGGCAGGTCGAAGTCTTCGAGGGACTTCCTCACGAAGATGCCGGTGGTGTGGACGCGGTCGCCGGGATCCTCCTTCCGGTCGAGGAGCGCCACCCGGAGCCCCGCTTCGGCGACGAGCCGGGAACACCAGAGGCCCGCGAGGCCCGCGCCCACCACCACGACATCGGCAGGGGGCAGGTCCGCACCCGGGGGAGGACCGGAGGCATCGCTCGCGGTCACTGCCATGGCCGGGAGCTTAGGGTCCGCGGTGTCGGCGCTGCGGCCGTGCCGGGCGGGTTCGCTGGTCTAGAATCGCGCCGCCCGTCCGGGTGGGTTCGACGGGCAGAGCGGGCCGGTGTAGCTCAGGGGTAGAGCAGCTGATTCGTAATCAGCAGGTCGGTGGTTCAAATCCACTCGCCGGCTCCGCCTTCGGGGTCATGGTGACCGGGCCGGACCGGGGGCGCCCGGAGCATGCGCCCGCTTCCAGATGAGGAAGGTGCGGCGGAAGCGGATCACGGCCTCGCCCTCCTGGTTGCGACCGGTGGTCGCGACGCGCACGATGCCGGCTTCGGGCCGCGAGCGCGACTCCCGGACGGCAAGGACCTCGCTCTCGGCGTACAGGGTGTCGCCCTCGAAGAGCGGCGCGGGCAGGCGTACTTCGTCCCAGCCCAGGTTCGCGATCACGTTCCGGGTGAGGTCGTTCACCGACTGGCCGGTCGCCAGCGCCAGCGTCAGGCAGGAGTTCACCAGCGGTTTGCCGAAGGGCGTCTGCTCGCTGTAGTGGCGGTCGAGGTGGATCGGGTTCTGGTTCTGGGTCAGGAGGGAGAACCAGGCGTTGTCCGCCGCATGCACGGTGCGGCCGAACGGATGGCGGATGCGCTGCCCCGGATGGAAGTCCTCGTAGAACCGGCCCCGATCGTGCTCCACGACGCGACGCACGGCCCCGGAGTGGTTGGACACCCGGGCTACCGAAGGCGGACGGCGGTGCCGTAGGCGAGGAGCTCGGAGGCGCCCTGCATCACCATCGCCGTGGTCACCCGCACCCCGACCACCGCGTCGGCGCCCATCGCTTCGGCGTGCTCGATCATCCGGGCAAGCGCCTGCTCCCGGCTTTCGGCCATCAGTTTCGTGTAGTCGCCGATCTCGCCGCCGACCAGCGTCCTGAGACCGGCGAGGATGTCGCGGCCGACGTGGCGGGCGCGGATCGTGTTGCCCCGGGCGATCCCCAGGCTGGCTGCGATCTCCCTTCCGGGGATCGTCGAGGTGGTGGTGAGGGTCATCGCTGAATCCTTCGGAACGGGTCCGAGGCGAAGGCGCGGAACCGTTCCCGGAGAGCGCCGATCAGGAGGAGGAGAACCCCGAGGGTGAATCCGGCGGTCCCGATGCGAACCGCAAGCGGAATCCCCGAGTCGGCGAGGAAGACCGTTGCGAAGTGGTAGGCGGCGTAGCCGAGCAGCAGGAGGGCGGACAGGGAGAGCAGCGTCCAGGCGATCCCGCGCTCCAGCCGGGAATAGACCCCGAGCCAGAAGCGGTCGAGGGCGGCGTCGTCCCAGTCTCCGCGGCGGGCGGCTTGGCCGGCGGCGCCGGGCGCGTCGTCGGGAAGTCGCCCGGAGGCGCCGGGCTCTTGGTTGCCTTCTCTCATGCGGAGTCTCCCGGAGGTCTCCCGGTGAGGGCCCGTCGCAGGCGGCGGCGGGCGTGATGGACGCGGGACATGACGGTCCCTTCGGGAACGCCGAGCCGCTCGGCCACTTCCCGGTGGGCGAAGCCCTCGACGTCCTTCAGCAGCAGCGCGCGCCGCTGCGGCTCGGACAACCCGCCGAGGGCCCAGTCGAGCAGGAGCCGGTCCTCGACGGCCTCCATGCCGCCGTCGCCCGCGGGCTCGGGCACATCGGCGAGGTCCACCACCGGGCGCCGGCGCCGGAGACGGCTGCGGCAGAGGTTGTCCAGGATGACCAGGAACCAGGGAAGAAAGGGCCGGTCCGGACGGAAGCGGGGCATGGCGTGAAAGGCGCGGATGAACGCCTCCTGGGCCAGGTCGCGGGCTTCTTCCCGGTCTCCCACCCGTCGGAAGGCGGTCGCCTCGGCCCACGCCGCGTAGCGGCGGACGAGCGGCTCGTAGGCGCGGCGGCTCCCGTTCCGGCAGCGGCGGATCCACTCCTGCTCCTCCGGATCGCGCGCCCCGGAACCGGTGGGACGGGGCGGGGCGAAGCGAAGGGCCATAGGTCGTGTCTACCTTGCACTACTCCGGCGAAGCCCGAATCCTTCAATGCTCCCGCCGGCGGGTCGGAACGAACGGTCGTGATCCGCTCCCGGCGCCACCGCAGGGCCCCTCGGGCATTTCCGGCGTCCAGCTCCCCCCTCACCCCCCTCATCGGCCGCATTCGCCTCTCCGTACCCGGCGACGAGGCGTTCAGCGGATCTTCGAAGCTCTCCGAGCCGAACTGCGCCGCCGCTTTCGGGAGGTGACCGGACTCATCCGCTTTCCGAGGCGCCCGCCGGATCGATCACCGTCAAGAATGGAAAGCGCAAGAAAAGCCGGTCTCGTGTGGAGATCCGGCTGATCCCGTGCTCCCGCATCAACACGACCGTGTGGAGATCGTGAACGGCATTGCCTCGGAGAAAGGGAAACTCCGACCGGGTGCGGTCCAGGATCTCCGCGTGACGAGGCGTTTCGACCAGCACCTCGAATCCGGGCGTCGCCAGCAATGCGGCCAGGTACCCCCAAGCCTCGTCGAGCGACCACGGAAGGAAGGGGACACGGGGGTGGGTGGCCACGCGCAGGAACTCGTAGCAGATGCCCCACGTGACGAACGCGGCGGAGACATCGTTGCGGGCTCCGGCCACCTGATCGCGACAGGGGACGTGGAAGGGAGACTCTTCAGCGGCTGCGTGGACGAGGACGTTCGTGTCAAAGAGAACCACTCATTCGTCCTCTTCCATCGCCCGATACAGCGCGTCGCGGTCGTCGATGTCCACGCGGAAGCCACCGCTGCGCCACGTTGGCAGCGCGGGCAGTTCTTCCGACCGCGCTCGCGACGCCGCGGCGCTGCCCAGCACATGCCGGAGTCCGGCCTCCACGAGCGCGGACATCGTGGTGTTTCGGCGAGCCGCCTCCTCCTTCAGACGCCTCATCACGGGATCAGCGATGTTGAGGGTTGTCTTCATATGGAAAACCATATCACACCCTGGGCCAAGTCCATGGGGACGATGTCGGCGGCCCGGAGGAGGTGAAGCGCCGGGGGCAATTCGGCCCGCGGGCGCTGCGCGGGAAGCCAGCGACGCGGTGGCGGAGCGGTGCGCCGCGTCCGGAGGCCGGGATCGCGTCGGGAAGCGGGGCTGGTCGGCGCGATGCTGATCAGGCGCTGCCGATGCGGCGGCGCGGGCGGCGGGTCTGTTTGCCGAAACGCGCCCTTGAGCCGGGCAACCCGGTCGGAGAGAGCGTGCAGATCGGCGCGGATTCCACGAAGATCGGCGCGAAGGGCGCGCTGACCGCTGATCAGCAGCGCGGCGAGGCCGCCCCATGCCCCGAGCAGGCCGACGCCGACGCCGGGAATCGCGACCGTCTCCTGGCTCACGGCGCGACCGTAACGCAGCGGCCGACTTCTCCGAGCCCCGTCCGGCGAGCCCCCTGGGTCCGTAGAATCGGCGGCGCATCGAAACCCCATGGACGAGACGGCGCGCGGCATCGGCGGCATCGCGGCGCGCGGGTGGCGCACCCTGGTGCTGGCCGGCGTGGTGGTGCGGTTCGTCGCGTTCTATTTGACGAAGGGGCGGGAAGTCCGTCTTCGGCATCGAAGGGCCGAGCAGACCGGCGCGACGATCTGGCTGGATCACGGCCCGTTCGGGAACGAGGCGGAACGATGAAGTTCCCGAAGGCGCCGCCGGCGGAATACGCGTTCGGCTACCGGAGCCCGCCGCAGTCGGGAAACGAAATCAACGGACACGGCGAGCGGGAGCGGCGGCCGGCCACCCAGGTCTTTCACAACGCCGACTCCAGGAAGCCGATCGCCTGGCAGGGACTCGACGACTTCTTCATGTGCGTGAATCCGTGGCAGGTGGTGCGCCACCGGCTCGTGAACAAGTTCGAGCTCCGGGGTGAGACCGGACCTGCCGCGCGCCGCCGGGTGGACGAAGGTCCCGAGGACAACGCCGCTTTCGTGAAGAGCGCCGCGAAACGGGCCGGAGCCTCGCTGGTCGGGATCACCGAGGTCCGGGAGAGCGACGTCTTCGAGGGCCGGGAGGCCCCCTACGGCAACGCCGTCTGCATCGGGCTGCCGATGCGGCGGGACGAAATGGCCCACGCGGCGACGCCGCGGGGAGCGGCCGAGGTGATGCGGACCTACAAACGGGTCGCCCGCATCGCCATGCGGGTCGGACGCAGCATCCGCCGCCGGGGTTTTCCGGCGAAGGCCTACGGCGATCCGAACGCCACCGACATCCTCCACATCCCGCTCGCGGTCCGCGCCGGGCTCGGCCAGCTGGGGAAGCACGGTTCGATGATCAGCCGCGAGCACGGCTCGAACTTTCGCCTCGCCGCCGTCCTGACCGACATGCCGCTGGCTCTCGACGCCCCGGAGGACATCGGGGTGGACGACGTCTGTCTCCACTGTCGCCGCTGCGTGCTCGACTGTCCCCCTGACGCGATCCACGAGACGAAGCAGTGGGTGCGCGGGGAGAAGCGGTGGTACGTGGACTTCGACAAGTGCGTCCCCTACTTCACCAAGACCTACGGCTGCGCCATCTGCATCGAGGTCTGCCCGTGGTCGGAGCCCGGCCGCGGCGAAGCGCTCAGCGAGCGGGTGCTGGCGCTCCGGGAGCGATCCGGCAGCCGGGCGCGGACGCGCTGACGACCGTCAGATCCCGGAGAGGAAGTCCCGGAGCAGAGCGTTGAACCGGTCCGGGTACTCCCAGAAGTTCAGGTGGCCGCCGAAGGCCTCGACGCGGGAGTTCGGGCAGTGCTTCTGGAGGTACGGCTTCGCGACCCCGGACCAGTGCTCCGCGAGGATGAACATCTGGGGGATCTCGGCGTCCGCCTGCCGCGCCTCTTCGAGGTAGTTCGCGAAGCAGGCGTCGGCGAGCAGGTTCGACGCGATGATCGGCGGCGTCGCGAGCGACTGTTCGACCACCCACGCAGTCAGCTCGGGGGTGAGCTCCTGCTCGATCATCACCAGATCCGCGTACGCGGTGACCGCAGCGCGCTGGCCGGAGGCGGTCTGAATCGCCTGGAGGAATTCGCCGAGCTCGGCAATCGAGCCCTCCACCCAGTCCTCCGCGTCGCAGCTCATCGCCACCGGGGGCATGTCCATGGGCACGAGGGCGCGAATGCCGGCGGCGCCCTCGCTGCGGACCAGGCTCCAGAGCGCGTAGGAGCCGGTGGACCAGCCCACCAGCACAGGGTCTTCCACTTCGAGGTGGGCGAGCAGGGCGGCCAGATCGGCGCCCTGGGTGGCGTAGTTGTTTCCGTCCATGGTCACGGTGGAACGGCCGTGACTCCGGGGGTCGAAGGAGATCACCCGGTGCTCGCCCGAAAACGCGGCGAACTGGTGGTCGAAGACCCGCGTGGTGAAGGTCCAGCCGGGGACAAAGACGATCGGCGGACCCTTCCCTTCGTCCTCGTAGTAGAGGTCCACTCCGGGCGCCACCTCGAACCAGGAACCAACGCGCTTCGCAGACATGATGGGCCCTCCTCCCGGACGGGGAATCACGATTGGCGAGCCTACCAGCGGGTTTCGGCGGGTGCAGGGCTGGCAGTCGAGGGGTCCTCGGGGGATGAAGCAGAAGCTCCCGGATCGGGCGACCCCGGCCAGTCCACGATGAAGTCCGCGTGCGCCCGCAGCTCGCGCCGGATCCCGGCAAAGCCCAGGGGGCAGAGCCCGACGCGCAGGCCCTCCCGACGTGCGAACCGCATCGCCGGGACCATGTCCGAGTCTCCCGACACCACGACCACAGTGGATACGAGTCTCTTCAGAGCGAGCGCCGCCATGTCCAGGCCGATCCGCATGTCCACGCCCTTTTGCCTGATCTTCGGAACGAAGTCGCTTGCGGAGATCGGTGCGTCCCGCCTTCGCTGCAGAGCACGGGAGACTGAGGCGCGGAGCTCCCAGCCGCGAAACCTGACCTCGCCCCGTCTGACGGCGAAGTCCTCGGTCTGCTCCAGCTCCCGCAGCAGGCGGCGATTCCGCACGGCCGCCGTCGTCTCCGCAAACTTGACGACCCCGCCACCCAACGGCCTCTCGACCGAGCCCTGATACGGCTCCGCGTGATAGAAGAAGACGCGATAGAGGTCGTGCTGTCCCGGAAGGTCAGCGATCAGACGCGCCGCGAGTTGTGAGATGTCGGTCGCGGACGGGGCGATCCCCTGCGACCGACGCAGCCGGACGATCACGTAGCCGCCATCCATCAGGAGGGCAGCGCGCGCAGGCACGAGACCCCTACTGCTCTACCTCGGTGGCGCCTGGCACGTGTGAGCCGGGCACGCCCGACTCAGCTTGGATTCGCAACGCTGCCAGGCGCCGTTTTGAGTGTGGAGGAGGCTAGCACGGGCAATCGGCATCCTGCGTGCGGGGCGGCGCGGCGATTCAGCCGCCTTCGGCGGGAGGGTTCAGGCGGTTGTATTCGCGCAGGATCTCCTGGAGGCGATCGTGGGGCAGGCCGTAGATCCTGCGGCCGTTGACCCCGACCATGTCCCGACCCGCCACGATGGCGTTCACGATGGCCTCCTCGGCGGCCTGGACCACCCCCTCGAAGAAGGGGTTGAGGTTGTTGTTGGCGATGTTCCGGAGCGGCGCCACGCCGTCCTCGTTCTCCGCAGCCGCCTGATTCGCGGTGGAGAACGCGACGAAGATGTCCCCCGAACCGTTGGAGGCGATGCTGCCCACGCGGCCGAGGGCGAGCGTCGTCCGCCGGATGAAGCGGTCGAGCTGGTGAGGCAGGAGCGGCGCGTCCGTGGCGGCAACGATGATGATCGATCCGGTGCGGCCGCTCACCGGAACATCGCCCGCGTCGGGTGAAGCCGCCGCCGCGAAGTCGGGCTCGGCGGGCGCCTCGGGAAGGAGGTCCGGGATCTCCTGGCCCACCGGGACGCCGGCGATCCGCATCTGGCGGCGGCCGCCGAAGTTGGACTGCACCAGCACTCCGACCATGTAGTCCTCGCCGCCCGCGCGGACCCGGCGGGAGGAGGTTCCGATCCCGGCCTTGAAGCCGAAGGTGCGCATCCCGGTTCCGCCGCCCACCGATCCCTCGGCGACCGGACCGGAGGCCGCCGAATCGAGCGCCGCGAACACGTGCTCCCGGCGGACGTGGAAGCCGTTGATGTCGTTCAGGAACCCGTCCCACGTCTCGGCGACGACGGGCAGGCTCCAGTCCGGGGCGTCGAGGTTCTCCTGGGCCCAGGCGATCGTGGCCTCGTGGACGGCCCCGACGCTGTGGGTGTTCGTGATCATCACCGCGCCTTCGAGGATGCCCCGGTCGCGGAGCCAGGTGGTTCCGGTCATCTCGCCGTTGCCGTTCAGGGTGAACCACGCGGCGAACACCCGGCCCCGGCTCGACCTGCCCCGGGGCAGCACCGCCGTGACGCCGGTGCGCACTGGCCCTTCGCCGACCCGGAGCGGACCCTCGCCCCGGATGATCGTGTGGTGGCCGACCTCGATCCCGGCGACGTCGGTGATCGCGTTCCAGGGCCCGGGTTCGCCTTCGAAGGGAACGCCCAGATCGCGGGCGCGGGGTCCGTTCTGGGCCATGGTCGGGGCGGCGGTCAGAAGCGCTGCGGCAAGAAGCGGAAGCGTGGGGGACAGGCCCCGACCAGGATGAGCGGCGCGGGCATTCATGCGGGATTCTCCTCGGGTTGGGCGGCAGGGGGCGGGGCGAAGAGCGAGGGCGCGGCGGGCTTGTCGTCCTTCGGCGCGGCGGGGGGACGAAAGAGGTCGAGGCGCAGCGGGGGGAGACGCCCGACGAGGCCGGCACGGCGGGCCGCTACCCGGAAGCGCGCCGCCAGGAGATCCGCCCACGGCCCCCGCCCGCGCATCCGTTCGCCGAAACGGGCCTTGTAGAGCGACCCGCCGCGAGCCTCGCGGAGGAGGCTCTCGACGTGTCCGGACCGGGTGGGGTAGTTGGCTTCGAGCCATTCGAAGAAGAGATCCTTCAGCTCGTGCGGCAGCCGCAGCAGGATGTAACCCGCCGACCGCGCGCCGGCCCCGGCGGCGGCCTCCAGAATCGCCTCCAGCTCGCTGTCGTTCAGGGCAGGGATCATCGGTGAGGCCAGGACACCCACCGGCACGCCGGCTTTGGCGAGGGACCGGATCGCGGCCAGCCGGCGCGCCGGCGCCGCCGCCCGGGGCTCCATCCGCCGGGCGAGCTGGGGATCGAGGGTGGTGACCGAGATCATCACCTGCGCGAGCCCCTCCTCGGCCATCGGGGCGATCAGGTCGAGGTCGCGGAGGACCATCGCGGACTTGGTGACGACCCCGATCGGGTGGCGCGCCTCGGCCAGCACTTCCAGGAGGGACCGGGTGATCTTCAGTTCCCGCTCGACGGGCTGGTAAGGGTCGGTGTTCGAGCCGAGCGCCAGGGTCCCCGGCCGGTATCCCTTCCGGCGCAGCTCGACCCGGAGAAGCCGGGCCGCCTTGTGCTTCGCCACGATCCGGGTCTCGAAGTCGAGACCGGGGGAGTAGCCGAGATACGCGTGGCTCGGCCGCGCAAAGCAATAGGTGCACCCGTGTTCGCAGCCCCGGTAGGGGTTGATCGAGCGGTCGAAGGGAACGTCCGGAGAATCGTTCCGGGTGATGATGGTCTTCGTCCGGTCGGGGATGACCTCGGTGGGGATCCGCTCCGGAAGAAGGGCCGTCTCCTCCCCCTCCCGCGCCCAACCGTCGTCGAAAGGTTCCTCCCGGACCGGCTCGAAGCGCCCGGCGGGGTTGGAAAGCGCGCCACGGCCTCGGGCCGGCCGCCGGCGGAGGGGACCGCCTTCGCGCGCGCCGTCCGGCGGCACGGCCTCCCTCCCGGTCCCGGGCTAGCCCGGCTGCAGGAAGTTCAGGAGGCTGGAGAGGGCGTCTTCGATCTCCTCCGCGTCGCCGGAGGTGCGGACGATCTGCCCCTCGCTCGATTCCGCCAGTTGGGTGAGCACCCAGAAGGGATCCGAGTTCCGCAGTCCCCGGAGGTCACGCCCGGAGTCCTGGAGGTGGCGGCCCTCGAAGTTGATCTGCTTCGCCAGATCCTCGGCGCCGATGGAGCCGTAGAGCCCGCCAACCCGCCCGGAGCCGGTCAGGCCCGGGGGCGCGGTCACCGAGAGGACCGTCGGCGGGACCGCTCCGGCGGCGAAGAGCGGCCAGGCGTCCCGGGCCCAGCTGGCCCCGTCCACGCCATCCGTGAAGATGACGAGCACCGGCCGGCCGGGCACGTTCGCGAGCAGGCCGAAGGCGAGGGTGAGGGCGTTGTTCAGGGCCGCGGGTCCCCCACTCCGCAGCCCTTCGGCGCCGGCGATCGCATCGGCGCAGGTTCCGTCCCAGCCGGCATGGAGCTCGACGGAACGCGAGAAGGTGAGAAGGGCGCAGCGGTCGTCGGCCTCGAGGGACCCGAAGAGCGCGCTCAGCCCGGACGTCAGGGCGCGGAGCCGGGCGCCGGAGACGCTCGAACTCAGGTCCGCCACCGCGAGGACGTACAGGGGCTCCTCCCCGGTCCACACCGGCCGGGGCAGCTCATCCTGGCTCCGCAGCAGCTCCGGCGGCACCCGTCCCATCCGGGGCGCCGGCGGGTCCTGGGCGCTCACGGCGGATGCCCCGGTGAACGTTGCCCCGATGAGCAGGGCGAAGGTCGCTGCGGCGCGGGTCACCGGGAGTCTCCGCCGGGCCCGGAAGCCCGCACTTCGTCCTTCATCGCCTGGAACATCTCCTGGTACTCGAGGGCTGGCCCCAGCCAGTAACGCCACTCCGGCTCCCAGCCGGACACCCGGCGGGACAGCGCCGCGGCGGCGGCTTCGGCGGCGCCCTCCACATCGCCGAGGCTGAGGCGCGCGGCGACGAGACCGGCGTTTGCGGCGGGGGAGCGGCGGGCCCGGCGCACCGCCTGCGCGAACGCGGCCTCGGCGGCGACGAAGTCGCCTTCGGAAAGCGCCGCCTCCCCGTCGATCATCAGCAGCGCCAGCCTCGGCAAGGCGCCGATCCGCGCTCCCTCCAGCGCTTCGACCTGCTCCCGCGCGTCATCGAGGAGCCCGTAGTCGAGGAGCACCCCGGCGCGCTGAATCAGGAGCGGAGCATCATCGGGAGTCTCTTCGAGCAGCTCGGTGAGAAGCTGGTAGGCGCGTTCGAGGTACGCGGGTTCTTCCCGTTGCCGCCCGAACATCCAGAGCGCGGAGACGAACGCCACCCGGATGTCGCGGTCCCCGGGCAGGTCGTCGAGCGCCGCCTCGAAGGCAGCCACGCCGCTCGATGTCGCGAGCTGGAGCTGGAAGGAGTAGCCGACGGCGAGCCACCAGCGGCGGAGCCACTCGGTGCGGACGGCCGGATCGGCAAGCGCCTGGAGCAGGTCGCTGCCGAGCCGGAGGTGGAGCTCTCCGACGGCATGCCCGGCGGCCTCGGTGTGGAGGAGCGCCGCGCGCTTGAGGTCCTCGTCGGTGGGGGACCCGGCCAGGAAGTCGTGGGCGACGCGCTCCACCGACTGCGACTCGTAGCCGGCGAGGGCGCGGCCCGAGGTGATGAAGAGTCCCTCGCGGGTCTCCGCGAGCAGCGCCAGGTAGTCGTCCATGTCGAGACGACCCTGCGCCGCGGCCGGGGCGGGAGCGACGAAGACGGCGCAGACGACGAGGACGACGAGGACAGGGATGAAGAGCCCACGAGGCATCCGCGGCATGAGTGACGGCAAGACTACATGGAACGACGGCCATGGAGCGATGGCCGCATGTAAGGTTCGCGCGAAGGCGGCGTCCGCCGCCGGGCCGGCGCCGGCGCGCGCCGACACGCTGCTTGTCCCCTCCTGCTGCCTCCCCGCGCGACCCGGTCGTGACCGGGATGGGGCTGCTCTCCCAGGTCGGGACCGGGACCCGTGAACACGAGGATGTCCTCCGGGCGGGAAGCTGTGTCGAGGCATCGGTCTACGAGCCGGGCGTCCGGGCGCGCACCGGCTGCCGGATTCTCGGGGCCTACCACGGCGCCCTGAATCCGAAGCAGCTGGGACTGACCCGCTCGCAGAAGCGGTTTATGGGGCGGATGTCCCTTCTCGCGGTGCGGGCCGCGCGGCTGGCGCTGGATCAGTCCGGCGCTCCCACCCGCGAGATGGCGGTGGTCGTCGGAAGCGGCACCGGCGAGATCACGACCCACCGGCAGGTGACCAGGAGACTGGAGCGAGGCGGCCGGGTGCGGGTTCTCCCCACCACGATTCCGAAGATCATGGCCTCGACCGTCTCGGCGAACCTCGCCTCGGTGCTGCGCACCACGGGCCCGTCGGTTTCCCTCACCGCGGCGTGCGCCGGAGGCGCTTACAACCTGCTTGTCGCCGCGTCGTGGATCCGGGAGGGGATCGTGGACGCGGCGATCGCGGGCGGGGTCGAGGCGGAGGACGTTCACTTTCACCTCGGCTTCGACTCCATGAAGGCGTACACCACGGTGGACAACCATCGCCCCGAGCGCGCCTCCCGCCCCTACGCCGCCGATCGGGCGGGCTTCGTCTTCGGTGAGGGCGCCGGCCTCCTGGTGCTCGAGGCAAGGGAGGCGGCGGAGCGCCGGGGCGCCCCGATCCTGGGTTCCATCCGGGGCTTCGGCATGTCCACCGACGGAACCGGCGAGATGGTGGCTCCGGACAGCACCGGCGCCGAGCTGGCCATGGGGCGGGCGCTGGCACATGCCGGTCTCGATCCCGGCGCTGTCGGCTATCTGAACACCCATGGCACCTCCACCCCGCTGGGCGATGTGTCGGAGGTGCGGGCGGTGCGGCGGGTGTTCGGGGACCGGCTGGTTCCCTACGGCTCGACCAAGGGCTATACCTGCCACACGGTCTCGGCGGCCGGTTCGCTCGAAGTGGCCTTCAGCCTGCTCATGCTGCAGGGCGGCTGGCTGGCGCCCTCGGTGAACGCCGAACCGCTCGATCCGGAGCTCTTCGACTACCCGCCGGTCCTCCGCCCGACCTCCACCGAGGCAGAGTGGGCGCTTTCCAACTCGTTCGGTTTCGGCGGCACCAACGTGACCCTGGTCCTCAACCGGGAGGCGTAGACCACGCCATGGCAGACACGGACACGATGCGGATCGATCTCGAATGGAAGGGCGGCTCCGGGTATTCCGTGGCGACGCCGAGCGGAGCAACGCTCGCCCTCGACAGCACCGCGAAGGCCGGAGCGTCGCCGATGGAGACGCTGCTGGCGGCGCTCGCGGGCTGCATGGCGATCGACGTGGTCCTCATTCTGAAGCGGATGCGGAACAGCCCGGATCGCCTGCTGGCGAGCGTCCGGGGGGCGCGCGCCGATGATCATCCACGCCGCTTCGTCCGCATCCGGCTGGACTTCACCGCCGTTGGCGGCGCCACGACCCCCGACCGGCTCGAACGGTCGGTGCAGCTCTCCTTCGACAAGTACTGCAGCGTGCTCCACTCGCTCGCGCCGGACACCGCCTTCCGCTGGAGCGCGCGGATCACGACCGACCCGTCGGCTTCGGGCGAGGGCGCCTGACGCCCTCCGGCGTTCAGGGGCGGGCGGCGTAGCCGGCGCGGGCCCGGACCTCGGCGCCGCGCTGGCGGACCCGGACCTCGATCGGGACAAAGCCGCGCCGGGACGGATCGGGGGTGAAGGCGAGGACGTAACGGACGCGGAGTTCCTCGAGCACCTCCTGGTAGGCCGCCCGCAGCCCTTCGTCGGAAGTGATCCGGAGTACCCGGCCCCCGGTCGCTTCGGCGAGTTCCTCGAGCAGCGCGAACCCGGCGCTGTTCACCCGCACCGCCCGCGACGGGCGCGGCGGCTGGGCCACGATCGCGTAGAACAGGGCTTCGGAGCCCGCCACCGAGCGCCGCAGGTGATCCTCCCGGACCCAGCTGTGGTTGTCCTGGCCGTCGGTGAAGAGGAGGAGCACCGGCCTCCCCTGCCCCTGGTCGAGCGCGGCGAGGGAGAGTGCGATGCCGTCCCAGAGCGCCGTGGCGCCGCCCGAGGCCGACTGCAGCAGCCGTTCCCCGATCGCCGGGCCGCAGGGCTGGAACTCGCGCACCCAGCGAACGGCCATGGAAAAGGCGGTCACGCCGCAGGCATCCCGCTCGGTGAGCGCCCCGGCGAAGAAGCGGGCGCCTTCGGCGAGTCGGCGGCGGCGGTCGCCGCGGGTGCTGCCGCTCTCGTCCATCGCAAAGAGCACCGCAAGCGGAAGCGACTCCGGATCGAGCATCCGGAACGGGGTGCGTTCCCCGGCCACGAGGAGCTCGAAGTCGGCTTCACCGAGACCGCGCACGGCGCCGTCGCGGGTCACCGACACGTCCACGAGAACGGCGCGGGTCTCCGAGCGGAACTGCGGAGCCGCCGACTTCGCGACCAGAGCCGCCGCAAACGCCGCGAGCGCCAGCGGCACGGGGAGCCGGCCGCGCGCCGTCATCCGCTCTCCACCGCGAGGCGGAGGAGCTCCAGCCCCGGATCCCGCGTCTCGGCCCAGGTCATCAGGAAGCTCATCCACGGCTGGGTCCGATCGTCGAGCGCGAGAAAGTCGGAGGCGAGGGCCGCGGCCACGTCGCGGCGGCCGGCGGCCTGCAGCGAGACGACCAGCGCCGCCACGACGGCCTGGGAATCGGGCGAGAGCCGCGCCGCCGCTTCGAGTCCAGCGGCGGCGGGCGCGAAGCGACTCTCGGACAATCGGAGTTCGGCCTCGAGCAGCAGCTTGGGGACCCGCAGCCTGGGCGCCGGCTCGGGAGTGACGTCGCGAAGCCGGGAGCGGGCGCGCGAAGCCTGGTTCTGCCCCAGAGCGACCAGCGCCAGCCGCAGGTTGCGGTCGTCGGGGTCGCCGAGCGCGACCGCCGCGGTCCGGGGCGAGCGTCGAAGCGCGGCGGCGCTGCCCCGGGACCGCGATTCCGCCTCGGAGAACCCGCCCGTGACCTGCCGCCAGAGCCCGTCTTCCCGGACGAGCCGGGCCCGGGCGGCCCGCACGGAGGCGAGCTGCCAGACAAGCACCGGGTCGCGGCCGGATTCCTCCACTTCCAGGATCCCGGAGGCCGTGACCACGTCCAGCCGCGCGAAGCGCGCCCGGGCTGCGCCGAGCACGAGTTCGCGGACGAGAGCCTCCTCCGGCCTCGAGGTCAGAGCCGGTCCCCACGCCGCCGCCAGCTCGCCGCGAAGATGCTCCGTGCCGGCGGGCCAGTGCTCCGGCAGCTCGGCGAGGGGACCCCGGAGGAGGTCGTGGAACGGGTTCTGGGGGCGGCTGCGCCGGCGGCGTTCGGCCGGGCTCCGACGCTGGTCCAGCTGGACGAAGGTGACCTGGTCGACCGTCGGGCGGTAGCGCCCGAGCGCCAGCTGCGCGACGGCGTCGGCATGGAGAAGCGCCGAGGCCAGGCGCGCCCTGAAGCCGGGGGCCGTCTCCGGCGGCGGCAGGGCGTCGAGATACGCCTGCTGGGCGGCCCGGAGGGCGGAGGGTCCATAGGCACGGGTCCGGCGGATCGTTTCGATCCGGCGGCCGGCGCGGTAGTCGGCCACCCAGGCGGCGTACCCCTCGGGGGTGAGATCGCCGAAGACCTGCGCCCGAAGGAGGGAGCGCCGGCCGATGCGGCGGGGACGGCTCAGCCTGCGACTCCGTCAAGCCGGCGAAGCGCGGCGGTGAGCGCCTGCGCGCCTCGGACGATGTCCTCCATCGGGGTGAACTCGCGCGGTGAGTGGCTGATTCCGTCCCGGCTCGGCACGAAGATCATGCCGATCGGAGCGAGTGGGGCCATGGACTGCGCGTCGTGGCCGGCCCCGGAGGGAAGGCGCGCGACGGAGCAGCCCAGATCATCGGCCGTGGCGGCCACCAGGTCCACGTAGGCCGTATCGCACGGCGCGGCCCGACTCAGGTAGTAGGGCTCGAAGCGCATCGTGGTCTGGTTCCGGGCCGCGATCTCGCTGCCGGCCTGCCGCAGGTGGTCGTAGAGGGCGTCGATCGTTTCCATCCGCAGGTCGCGAATCTCAAGGCTCAGCTCGACCTCGCCGGGAATCACGTTCGCCGCCCCCGGCTCCGCCTCGATCCGGCCCACGGTCGCCACCTGGCGTCCGGGCCAGCGGTTCGTTTCGTCGCTCACCGCGGCGATGAAGCGCCCGGCGGTGACCAGGGCGTCGCGACGGATGGCCATCGCCGTCGTGCCGGCGTGGTTGGCGAAGCCGGAAACGGTGACCCGGAAGCGGCGGATGCCCACGATCCCTTCCACGGCGCCGATCTCGATCCCCTCGGTGTCCAGCACCGGTCCCTGCTCGATGTGCAGCTCGAGGTATCCGGCCACATCCCCGGGGGACAACGGCGCTTCGGTGATCCGTTCCGGGCTCCCGCCCACCCGGGCCAGAGCCTCCCCCATCGAGAAGCCGCCGTGGAGAGGCAGGTCGAGCTCCTCCGGGGTGACCTCGCCGGCGAGGGCGCGGCTTCCGGTCTTGCCGTTTTCCTCGTTGAAGAAGACGACGACCTCCAGCGGATGGCAGAGCGGAGCGCCGGACTGAAAGACCTCCGCCGCTTCGAGCGCCGCGATGGACCCCGCCACCCCGTCGAAGTTGCCTCCGTCGGGAACCGAGTCCAGATGGGAGCCGCTCACGAGTGGAGGAAGTGCGGGCTCCGAGCCCTCGAGCCGGCCGATCAGATTGCCGGCGAAATCGATGCGGACCGTGAGGCCGGCGTCCTCGAGCCACCCGGCGAAGGCTGCCCGGGCGGCCAGATCGGCGTCGCTGCCCCCGGTCCGGGAGCCGCCGCCGGCCGGCGTGGCCCCGAACCTGGCGATGGTCTCCATGCGCGCCGTGATCCGCGCGGCGGCGACCTGGTCGCTCCCGGCAGCAGTAGGACCCCGGCGCCCGGCGAAGCTGAACGGCGCCGCCGCGACCATGGCGGCGGCTCCGGGCGCCACCTCCCTGAGGAGGCGGCGGCGGCTGAGCGGGGACTTCGGAGAAACGGCCATGCCCCATTGTCTCCCGAGTCCCGATCCCGCCCGAAACGACCCCCGGAGCGGGCGCCCGGACCCCGCTATTCGCGGATGGGCGCCACCGCGTCGGATTCTGCGTAGCCGGCGATTCCGGCGGCGACCACGCGGTGGAAGCCCGGCCCGGTGGCCTCGCCTCGGGGACTCAGTTCCAGGTAGAGGCCCTCGGGAAGCGCGGCGAGCTGCGGAAAGGTTGCGGCCGGGCCGCTGCGGAGCGCCGCGCCGGGCTCCACGACCACCGCGAGCGGCGGGGCGCCAAGACGGACCGCCAGCAGGGTCCCGGACGCGGACGCCGCAAGCAGGGTCACGACCAGGCCAGAGATCACCAGGCGGCGCCGGCCGAGGCGGAGGAGGAGCATGGTCACCAGCCCGCCGGCCGTCAGGGCGGCGGCGACCAGCCACGCCGCGAACCGCTCGGGAGAAGTTCGTCTGAGCGCCGCGCCGACGCCGCTCATCGCGCTGCGCAGTTCGAGGGCGAAGGCGTCCCCCTCGCCCGAGGCCGCGGCGGCGGCGAGACGCTCGTCGAGAATCTCCCGCGCGAGGGCGAGATTCCGGAGGACATCGCCGTCCCTCGGCCGGAGCGCGAAGGACCGCTCCCACTCCAGCATCGCCTGCCCCAGCCGCCCGTTGCGGAACGCCGCGTTGCCGAGGTTGTAGTGGAGCGCGGCGCGATCGAGGTCCGCGTCCTCGTCGCGAAGCAGGCGCTCCCAGATCTCCGCGGCCCCCGCCGCGTCTCCGGCGTCATAGAGGCGCGCCGCCTGCTCCAGCGCCGCCGGATCCGCGGCCGCCCGTTCGGCGGGGAGCGTCCCCGGCCCGGCTGCGAGCAGGACGAGGAGCATCCGTCCACCGGCGCCGTTCATGCCGCGCGTCCCAGTTGACCCTCGAGCTCGCCAATGAGCGCCCGGGCCTCTTCGAGGGCCCGGTCCCGGGCGGCCCCGGCTCGCCGGGCGGCGAAACGGGCGCCCTCGAGGCGCGACAGGAGCGCCGCGAAGCGCGCCGCCGTCCCGTCAGCCGCCCCGGCGGCCCGGAAACGGTCCGCCGCGGCGTCCGGCGTCAGGCCCCCGGCCGGAGCGGAGAGCCGCTCCGAGGCATACCCGGCGAGCACCGCGCCGATTCTGGCGAGCCGCTCCGCCCCTTCTCCCGAGATCCGGTCGAGCCGGCGGTTGGCGGCCCGGGCCGCGCCCCGGCGCAGGAAGACCTCGGCGTGCGCCGCCCGGTAGGCGCGGCGCCGCAACACCGCGACCAGGGCGAGGTTCCAGACGACCGGCAGCGTCAGCCCGATGACGAGCAGCGCTCCGGGACGCCACGGCCCCGGATCCGGCCCGCGGCCGGGGCCGACCGGTTTCAGGTAGCGGATGTCCTGCCCGAGCCGCTCCACCGCGGCCGGGCCTCCGCCGCCGGGAACCGGGGCGGCGCCGCCCTCGATGCGGAACGCCAACGGGTCGGACGCGACCTCTTCGTAGGCCCCGGTCTCGGGATTGAACACGTCGAGGGTGGCGGCGCCGATCCGCTGCAGCCCGCCCGCCTCGGCGACCAGCGGGATTTCCCAGACCCGCTCGCCGCCGAAGGCGAACCCTTCCCCTGCCGCGACGAGCCCGGTCTGGAGCCGGGTGTCCGGATCGAAGAACCGGATGCGCCGCCGGGCCGCGTCCGCGAGCGGCATCGCCGGGGCGTCCGCGTTTCCGAGGTTCCCGCGCCCGGACAGCGCCATCCGCAGGACGAGCGGTTCTCCTGCCGGCGAGGAGGCGTCGCCGACCGGTCGGCCCTCGCGGAGGAGCCCGGCGGTCAGCCGATACGCCCCGACCGCCCCGGTGAAGCCGGGGGGCCGTCCGCTCTCGGGGAGCGGACGGGCGTGGATCGTGACCGGCGGCGCGGTGCGGGTGACCACGAGCTGCTCCGGGCCGAAGAAGCTCCGCGTCGCTCCCTCGATCCCGACCTCGAACCGGGGCCCGGCCAGCTCGCGTGGCCCCGCGCCGGTGGGGAAGACCGCGCGCATCAGGAGAGGCCAGGTGTCGTAGCGAACCCCGTTCACCGTCTGCGCCTCGCGGCGGGGGCCGGGCAGCGCCCGGCGGCGCCGGAGTTCGGAGGCGGAGAGACCGCGCTCGGCCCAGGGAACGTCCGGGAGCTCGATCTCCTCGGTCCAGAAACCTTCGGGCTGGGCGCTTTCGACAAGCCCGGCGGCGAAGACCGGGAGGCGGGAGTAGAGCCGGTAGAGGACGAGAACCTGCTCGCCCTCGAAGACCTCGGTAAGGGGCGCCTCCACGCGGACGAAGACGTCCTCTTCGGTGATGGCCTCACGGGGCTCGCGGCGGCCGCGGCGAAACGGATCGAAGCCGAACGAGAAGGGATCGGGGAAGCCGGGGGCGGCCCGGGGCCGGAGACTTCCAGGGACGACCTCCACCGTGAGCGGCCGGGTGTCGGCGTAGCCGGGGACCGCGATCGGCGGGATCTCGAGGTTCCCGGTTTCGAGCGGCCGCAGGGTGTAGATCCAGTCGGTCGCCCGCGTCATGTTCATGTTCACGATTTCGGTACGCGAGACACGCTGACTTCCCAGCACCTCGAACCCTTCGAGCGCCGGCAATTCCGGGGGGCCGCCCCGCGCCTCGGGCGCCGAGATCGTGAGCTGCAGCTCGTCTTCGAGGCCGATCCGGGTGGCGTTCAGACGGGCGTCGGCGGGTTCGGGGGACTGCGCCGGGACCGGGGAGGCGAAGCCGAGCACCAGAGCGGCGAGGGCCGGCGCTGACACACGCACGGCGCGGAGCATCAGTGGCGCCCCCGCCGGAGCGCCCGGGCGCGACGCCGTTCGAGCTGCTCCTCCTGGTACGCGCGCTCGATCTCCGCTAACGCGGCGAGGATCCGTTCGGCCTGTTCCGGGGTGATTTCGGGGACTTCGCCGGGCTCGGACATGTCCTCGGGCCCCTGGTCGGGGGCTTCCGGCGTCTCGGGTCCGGAAGGCTCCGGCTCGCGGTTTTCCTCGCCCTCGCCGTCCTGCTGCTCCGGCCGGTCCTGCTGCTCCGGCCGGTCCTGCTGGTCTCCCTGGTCCCGCTGCTCCTGCTGATCTTCCTGCTGCTCCTGCCGGTCTTCCTCGTCCTGCTGGTCTTCCTCGTCCTGCTGGTCTTCCTCGTCCTGCCGATCTTCGTGGTCCTGCTGGTCCTCCCCGCCCCCCTCCTGCGGCTCCTGCGACTGTTGCTCGTCGGCGCGCCGGAGAGCGAGTTCCAGGTTCTGGCGGGCTTCCGTGTCTTCCGGGTCGATGGCGATGGCCTCGGCGAAGGCGCCCGCCGCCTCCCGGAAGGCGCCGCTCCGATAGAGCGCGTTCCCCAGGTTGAAGAAGCCGTCCCGCCGCTTCTCGTCCTCGGCGACGGCCTCCAGCCCCGCCTGGTACCCGCGCACCGCTTCGGCGAAGGGATCCTCCGCCGCCGCCCCCGGAGGCGACGCCTCCCCGAGCCGGTAGTGCACCCCGGCGATGTTCAGATCGCTCTCCGGCGCTTCCGGATGGGCGTCGCGGGCGCGGGCGAACGCCCGAAGCGCCTCCTCGAGGCGTCCCTCGAGAAAGTGCTCCGCGCCCTCCTCGGTGTTCCCCTCCGGGCCGCCGAGCAGCTGGACGGCGAGGAGGATCGGGAGCGCCGCCGCGGTCACGCGAGAGCCTCCCTGCGCCGGGCGCCGGGCGCCGAGAGGCCCCACGCGGCGAGCGCTGCGGCGGCCAGCGCCAGCGGGACCTGGAAGCGTTCCCGGTAGCGGTCCGAGATCCGGTCGCCCAGCTCCCCGCCCTCCAGCCGCCCGATCCGGTCGGCGACGGCGGCGATTTCCCTGTCGTCGGATGTCACCTCCCAGTAGCCGCCGCCGGTGAGGGCGGCGAGTTCGGACAGGGTCGTGGCGTCGAGCCGGCTCACGATCGGGGATCCGGCGGCGTCCCGCATCAGCGTCGGGCCGGCTTCGGCGCTGACCGGGATCGTGGCCCCGGACGAGGTGCCTACGCCGATGGCGTGGATCACGATCCCGGCCTCGGCCGCTGCCGCCGCGACCTCGGCGACGGGACGGAGACGGAGATCGTCCTGCTGCCCGTCGGTCAGGAGGATCACGACCCGGCTGCGGCTCTCCTGCTGCTCGAAGGCGCGGACGGATTCCTCGATCATGGCGGACAGATTCGTGCCCGGGCTTTCGACCGCCCCGGTCGCAATCCCGGCCAGCAGGGTGCGGACGGCGCCGAGGTCATGGGTCAGCGGGCACTGGGTGAACGCATCCCCGGAAAACGCGATCATGCCGACCCGGTTCCCGGCGAGGCGGCCTGTAAGCGCGGACGCAATGTAGCGGGCGCGCTCCATGCGGGACGGAGCGACGTCGCGGGCGTCCATGCTGAACGAGGTGTCCAGCGCGAGGAGGACGTCCACCCCAACCAGGGTGACCTCCCGCTCCTCCCGGCCCCACTGCGGCCGCGCGGCGGCCGCGGCCAACAGCACGAGGGCCAGCAGGAGGAGCAGATCGCGCGCCCGGCGGCGGCCGGGGCTGCTCCGCTCCACCAGCCGCGCGGCGCGGCGGCTGAAGCGGAGCGCCGCCGCCCGGCCGCGCCGCGCGCCGAACCAGAGGAATCCGACGGCGAGGGGGGTGAAGGCGAGGAGGAGCAGCGCCCCCGGCTCTCCGAAACGCATCGCAGTCCCGGTTCAGGGCGCGCTGCGGAGGGCGGTGGACCGGAGCGCCATCGCCAGAAACAGCAGGAATGAGGCCCAGCCGGCGAGGACGGGCCCTTCCTCGGCCCAGCTCGTCCACTCCGGCGTCTCGAGTTCGGTGCGCTCGAGACCGTCGATCTCTTCGTAGACCGCCCGGAGTCCTTCGGTGTCCCGCGCCAGGAAATACCGGCCCCCGGTCCCCTCGGCGATCTCCCGGAGCATCCGGCCGTCGACCCCCGGCGACTGGCGGATCTGAAACCGGCCGTCGGGTCCGCGAACCCGCATGCGACCTCCCTCTTCGCTGCCGGCACCGACGGTGTAGATCCGGATGCCGCGCGCCTTCGCAAGCCCCGAGGCGGTGCGGGGATGGATCTCGCCGGCGTTGGAAACGCCGTCGGTGAGCAGCACGATGACCCGGCTCTCGGCCTCCGAGCCGACGAGCCGGTTGACCGAGGAGGCGATCGCGTTCCCGATCGCAGTGCCGTCGGCGATGTCGCCGACGCCGACCGAGCGGAGCTGGGCGGTGAGGATGTCGTGGTCGAGGGTGAGCGGCGTCACCGTGACCGCGTGCCGGGCGAAGGCGACCACCCCGAGCCGGTCGCGGGGCCGCCGTTCGACGAAGTCGGCGAGGACCTCCTTGGCGGCGGTGAGGCGGTCCGCCGGGGCGAAGTCCTCCGCCTGCATGCTGGAGGAGACGTCGAGCGCGAGCACGATGTCCACCCCGAGCGTCGAACCCGTCTCCCTGGTGAGGCCGGATTGCGGCCGCGCGAGGGCCACCGCGGCCAGCGCAAAGGCGGCGGCCACCAGCGCGAAAGGAAGAAACGTCAGCCGTGAGCGGAGGGAGCGCGGGAGTCCGGTGAGGGCCGCCGCTTCGGGCAGACGGAGCGCCGGCGGGCGGACCCGGCGGCGGCGGATCACGAAGGCCGGCAGCAGGAGAAGCAGCCCGAGAGCCGCGGGCCAGAGAAAGCGCATCAGGAGGCTCCGCCGGCGTCGGTCACCGGCGGGCGGGTCCGGTCGAGGAAACGTCCGGCGTCGGCGAAGCGGTCGAGCGCGGTCTCCGGGCGGAACGCCTGCTCGCTGAACTTCGCGAGGTCGGCCTCGTTCAGGATCCCGGCCAGCAGGGGAAGGGCGTTTCCCGGCGCCTCGGGCGCGGCCGGCGGCGCGTCCGTTCGGGTTTCGAGGTCACGCAGGATCTCGGCTGTGGTGCGGTCGTTCCAGCGCGTCGCGAAGCGGCGTCCGGCGTAACGCTTCATGATCCCGGCGAGCCGCTCGTAGTACGGCTCCACCTCGCCCGCTTCGAGAAGACCGGAGCGCGAGAGCCCGGCCAGGGCCGCTTCGGCTTCGACGGCGGGGGGCGGGAGCGGCGTCAGCGTCTCCGGCGCGGCCCGCCGGCGGCGCAGCAGGAACCAGGCGGCGGCCGCGAGGACCAGGACCCCGGCGCCGATGAGCAGCAGCGGCCCCCACCGCGGCGGCAGGGAGAAGAAAAACGGTCCCCGGATGTCGTGGATGTCGGCGTCGGTCCCGGCCGCCGCGGGGTCGAGGGAGGAGACGACGCGCACCGGGACCGGAGCCGTCTCGGTGAGCGAGAGCTCGCCGTCGGCGGCGCGGAGGCCGATCGGGAAGCCGGGAATCTCGTGGTCGCCGGGCAGGACGAAGGCCCCGAGCTCGATCCGGAAGCGGGTTTCCTCCGGCGCCGCGCCGGCGCGATCGGTCGCGTCCCCCACCTCCCCGGGAGCGACCGGGAAAGCCCCGAAGACGCGGAAGGGCCCCAGCGCGTCTTCGAGCACCGGGGCCGCCTCGGCGCCGCCGGGATGGCGGACGACGACCTCCACCTCGAAGCGGGCGCCGACCTCGACCGGCTCGGAAACGACCTGGACCTCGATCGCCACCGGGATCGTCACCGGGATCGTCGCCGCCACGCCCTCCGCCGCGGCGGGCGGTTGGCCGGCTTCGGCGGATCCCCACCCGACAGCGAGGACGGCGGGGATCGCGAGGGAGGCGAAGACGGCCGGGGCCGGGACGAGCCGGGTCATCGGCGGCGGCGTCCCCGCACCTGGAAGAAGCGCTTGAGGGCCGCGTCGTAGGGCTCGCCGGCGACCACGTCCACGAGGTCGACGGCGCTCCCCTGGAGGGTGGCCGCGGCGGCGGCCCGAGCCTCGGCGGCCCGCTCCCGGTAGGCCTTCCTGACGCGCGGGTCGGAGGTGTCGATCCGGGCGACCTGACCCGTCTCGGCGTCTTCGAGGTCGAGAAGGCCGGCGTCAGGCAACGCGGTTTCGCGCTCGTCGCGGACCCGCACCGCGATCAGGTCGTGGCGGCGGGCGGCCACCCGCAGCGGACGACGCCAGCGCTCGGGCGGATCCCCGAGGAAATCACTCACGAGGAACACGGCGGCGCGCCGCCGGGCCACCCGGTTCAGGAGCGAGAGCGCCGCCTTCAGGTCGGTCCCGGCCCCCTTCGGGCGGAAATAGAGCAGGTCGCGCAGCACCCGGAGCCCGTGACGCCGCCCCTTCCGCGCCGGCAGGCGCGTCTCCACCGCGTCGGTGAACAGCATCGCCCCGACCCGGTCGCCGGAGCGGATCGCGGAGAAGGCGAGCGCGGCGGCGACTTCGGCGGCGGTCTGGCGCTTGAGCCGGTCCCCGCTGCCGAAGGCGAACGAGCGGGAGACATCGAGGAGGAAGAGGACGGTGAGTTCGCGCTCCTCGACGAACTTCTTGACGTGGAGCGAGCCGGTGCGGGAGGTCACGTTCCAGTCCACGGCGCGGATGTCGTCCCCGGGGAGGTACTCCCGGACCTCGGAAAACTCCATCCCCTGCCCCTTGAAGGCGCTCAGATACGCGCCGGCCAGCGCCTCGGTGACCAGTTTGCGGGTGCGGATCTCGATCCAGCGCACCCGCGCCAGCAGCTCGGCCGTGGAGACCTCCGCGCCCTCGGGGCCGGACGGCGCGGGCGCCGGCGGGGCGGCCCCGAACACAAGGCCGCCGAGCCATGCCCCGGGCCGCCACCGGGATCGCGCGGCCATCGGGCGCCCCCGCCCCCCTTACCTGCCGGCGGGGCCGACGTCAGGGAACATCGACCTGGTTCAGGACGCGCCGCACGATCTCGTCCCCGTCGACTTCTTCCGCTTCGGCTTCGTAGGAGAGGATGAGCCGGTGACGGAGGACATCCGGGGCGAGGTCCTTCACGTCCTCGGGGGCGGTGAAGTCGCGGCCGCGGAGAAAGGCGCGGGCGCGGGCGCCCCGGTAGAGATCGAGGCTGGCCCGGGGCGAGGCGCCGTGCTCGACCAGGGGACCGAAATCCAGGTCGAAGGCGGCGGGGTCCCGGGTGGCGGCGACGAGGCTCAGGATGTAGTCGGTGATCCGCTGGTCCACGTGGACCGCCTCGACCGCCTCCCGCGCGGCGGCGATCTCCTCGGGACCGACGACCGCCCGCACCCTCGGGACCTCGAAGTCGGCCATCCGCCGCAGGATCTCGCGCTCCTCGGCGAACGAGGGGAACCCCATGAGCAGCTTCATCATGAAGCGGTCCACCTGGGCTTCGGGCAGGGGATAGGTGCCCTCCTGCTCGATCGGGTTCTGGGTCGCCAGGACGACGAACGGCTCCTCGAGCTTCCAGGTCGCGTCCCCGATGGTGACCTGCCGCTCCTGCATCGCCTCGAGCAGCGCGCTCTGCACCTTGGCCGGCGCCCGGTTGATCTCGTCCGCGAGCAGGAAGTTGGTGAAGACGGGCCCCTTGCGAGGCACGAAGGTCCCGTCCCGCTGGTCGAAGATGAGGGTGCCGATCAGGTCGGCGGGAAGCAGGTCCGGCGTGAACTGGACCCGCGAAAAGTCGGCTCGCACGCCTTCCGCCACGCTGCGCGCGAGGAGGGTCTTGGCGATCCCCGGCACCCCCTCGATGAGCAGGTGGCCCCGGGTGAGAAGTCCGATCAGCACCCGCTCCACGATGCGGGTCTGCCCCACGATCACCCGCCCGAGTTCGGTGGCGAGGACGCCGGCGAAGGCCGCCTGCGCCTCCCGGGTTCGGTCCATCAAGCTGCTCCCCATGTCTGTTTCCGCACAAGAACCCGGACGGCCGGAAATCGGTTCCCGGCCATTCTAGAGGGGTCGCGTTCGCCCCGGCGGATGGCGTCTCGCTACGATTGCGTGTTCTGCGGGCCTTCCAGGCGAGCCCGCGGGGAGGCGACCTCGATGCATATTTCCCGACTCCGCCGCTGGTTCGCGGCGCTTGTGTGTTCCGCGGCGCTTGCGGCGCCGGCCATCGCTCAGACGCAGCTGGGCACGGTCCACTTTCCGAATTCCGGAGCCGAGGAGGCGCAGGAAGCCTTCCAGCGCGGCATCGCGGCGCTCCACAGCTTCTGGTACGAGGAAGCCGAAGAAGCCTTCAGGAACGCCCAGGAGATCGATCCGGACTTCGCCCTCGCCTACTGGGGCGAAGCGGTCAGCCACAACCATCCGCTCTGGTCCGAGCAGGACATCAGCGCTGCGCGCGAGGTCCTCGAGCGTTTCGGCGCCACGCGCGCCGAGCGCCGGGCGAAGACCCCCACCGAGCGCGAGCGGCTCTATCTGGACACCGTGGAGGTCCTCTACGGCCCGGGCGACAAGTACGAACGCGACCAGCTCTACCACGAGGCGCTGCAGCGGCTGGCACAGGCCCATCCCGAGGACAACGAGGCCCAGGCCTTCTACGCGCTGTCCTACCTCGGCCTGGTGCGCCGGGGCGAGTCCGGGTTCCACCGCCAGATGAAGGCGGGCGCCATCGCGTCGAAGCTGTTCCACGACGAGCCGAACCACCCCGGCGCCGCCCACTACGTGATCCACTCGTTCGACGATCCGGAGCACGCCCCGCTCGCCCTCGAGGCCGCGAACCGCTACGCCGAGATTGCGCCGGAGGCGCACCACGCCCAGCACATGCCGTCCCACATCTTCGTCCAGCACGGTATGTGGAACCGGGTCGCGGACTCGAATGAAGTCGCCTACAACGCCTCGGCGAAGTGGGTGGAGCGGAAGAACCTCTCGATCACGAAGCGCGACTACCACAGCCTCGAGTGGAAGGCCTACGCCGACCTGCAGCGCGGCCAGTACGGCGAGGTGCTCGACGCCATCGCCATCGTGGACGACGCCGCCACCGAGACCGACGACCTCCGCCTGAGCCGGATCTCGGCTTCCATGGTGGCCCGCCACGCGATCGAGACCGGCCGCTTTGACCGGATCTCGCTCCCGGACGGCGACCTGGACACGAGCCGCTACAACTCGACCGCGAACCTGCTGTTCGCCGCCGGGATGAAGGCTGCCGCCGAAGGCGACGCCGCCGGTGTCGATGCGGCCGCCGGGAAGCTCAGGAAGCTCGCCGACGCCCGGGCGGAGGACGGGGAGTCCTACCAGGCCGACTCCGTCCGGATCATGCAGCACGAGGTGGAAGCCCTCGCCGCGAACCTTCGGGGCGACACCGCCGGCGCGCTCGAGCATGCCGCGATGGCCACCGCGATCGAGGAAACCCAGGATCCGCCGTCCGGCCCCACATACCCGATGAAGCCCTCGCACGAGCTTCGGGGTGAACTCCTCCTCGATGCCGGCAAGGCGGACGAAGCCATCTCCCAGTTCCGGACCAGCCTGACCCGGACCCCGAACCGCACCGCCTCCCTCCTCGGCCTCGCCCGCGCCGCGACGGCTCTCGGTGACACGAAGACGGCCAGCCGCGCCTACGCCACGCTGAGCACCTTCCTCACGGAAGCCGACGCCGACGTGCCGTTCCTCTCCGAGGTTCACCAGCACGTGACGGCCACCACGGACGCCCAGCAGCAGTAAGCCCCCCCTTGCTGCGGGTCGGCGCACCCCGGCCCGCAGCATCCCCCCTGCCCTCCGGCCGGGGTTGCGCCCGCGCGGAATGCGAGTCCCCCCGCGGAGCGCGAGTCTCCTGCCGAGCGCGAGTCTCCTGCCGAGCGGGAATCTCCTGCCGAGCGGGAATCTCACCACTCGCAGCCAACCACCGCATTCGCACGAGTCCGGAGGCTCGTGTTCCGGGGGCGGCCTCCCCGGCGCGCCCCCCGAGGCTTACCCCGCCGGCGCGTGCTCCCGGACGTAGCGCATCAGGCTGGGAATGCCCGGCTCCCAGAGAGGGACCGGGCCGGACTGCCAGATGAACCCGAGATGGCGCAGGGTCCGGAGCGCCGCATTCGCGTCCTCCCGGCCGGCCCCGTTTCCGAGTCGCGGGAGCACGGCTTCCCGCAGCGCGCCGTAGGGAACGGCCGGCTGCCGGACGAAGGCGTCCGCGACGGCGCGGGCCGCCGGCAGCAGGTCGAGGTCCTCCAGTTCGTTGAAGCGATCGAGGTAGTAGAGGCCCTGGCGGAACGCGAACTCGGTTTGCGCCGCTTCGGCGTGCTCACGGGTCACGGACCCGCTGCCGGAGCCGGCGGCGCGCCGCCAGACGAGGCTGCCCCAGAGCTGGAGGAAGAACGGATAGCCGTGGCTGTGCTTCAGGATACGCTCCAGGGCGTCCGGGGCCACCGCGATCCCTTCGTGCGCGAACGGCTTCAGGATGGCGGCGGCGCTGTCCTCGCCGCCGAGCCGGTTGACCGGGACCTGGTGGGCGCGACTCCAGAAGGACGCGCTCATGCGGCTCAGCCGATGCCGGAGGTCCGGGGTTCCGGCCAGCACCAGCAGAAAGGGGAGCTCGGCCCCGACCAGCTGACTGGCGTTCAAGAGCGATTGTCCGACTTCGGGAGAGAGCGTGTGCGCTTCGTCCAGCAGCAGGACGAGCGGTTTCCTTCCGGTGCGCGCGGAGAGAACCTGCCGCGCTGCCGGAACGGGCCGCGCGCCGCCGGGCCGCCAGGTGATCCCCGCGACGGAAATGTCGTCGGGCTTCACGCTCTTCCACCAGGTGTCGGGGAGCAGGCGCTCCGCCAGCTTCGCCTCCGTCGGGATCTCGGAAGGCGTCAGGCGGACCGATTCGACTCCGGCGGTCGAAGCGATCTCCCGGTCGAGCCAGACAAGCAGGGCCGTCTTTCCGTTGCCGCGCGGTCCGTAGAGGATGACGTCGCTCGGCGGAGGAACACCCGCGGCCATGGCTGCGATCCGGGCGCGGAAAAAGCTCTTCTCGGCATCGCGGCCGGCGAGCCAGGGCGGCAGCCTCCCCGTCCCGGGGCGAAATGGCCCTTCCCCGATCGCCACCTTGGCCATGACGCAAGTGTAGGGCTCGCAACCGCCCCGCTGCCGGCCACCGCGGCCCGCTATTCCATGGGCGGCGCCGGCTCCGCGTCAGAATCGGGAGCTGGGGAAATAGCGCCCGGAGCTGGGTAAATAACGGCGGAGCTGGACAAATAACGCCTGGAGCTGGGGAAATAGCGCCGGAGCCGGGGAAATAAGCGCGAAAACGGGGAGAAGGGCAGGCCGGCGAGGACGCCGGCGCTCGATGAAGGAATGTTCCACGCCGCCCCCGCATTTCGCCCGCTGCGTGCGAGAAGACCGGCGATTCGACCGCCGGGCGCCGGTTTCGACCGGTTTTCCTCCCCGGTTTCGGCGCGGGTTCGAGACGGAAGATCCCCTCGATGACGGCTGGGACACGGCGCCGCAATCTGGCCCGGATCCGGGGCTGGACCTGCCGGAGCTGGGGAAATAAGACCCAGAGCTGGGTAAATGAGACTCGGAGCTGGGTAAATGAGACTCGGAGCTGGGGAAATGAGCCTGAAGGCGGGAGAAGGGCAGGACGGCGAGGACGCCGGCCCCATGGAGCGCCGGCGTCCTCGCCGGCCTGAGCCTCACCGCAGTCTCCTACCGACAGCGGCGCCATGCCGACCGACCGTGGGGCGGGAGGCCCACGGACCATGCCCGCCTGCGGCGGTGGCCGGTGAGGACACCGGCGCTCCCGGTGCAGTGCCCGGTGAGGACTCCGGCGCTCCAGGGCTGCGCGCCCTGACCTTTCGACCGCCGCACCATCGAGCGCCGCACCATGGAGCGCCGGCGTCCTCGCCGGCCTGCGCCGCCCCGCAGCCTCCTGCCAACCGCGACGACGTGCCGACCGACCGTCCGCCGGAAAGCCCACGGTCCATCCCTGCCGGCGCCGCTGGCCGGTGAGGACACCGGCGCTCCAGAACGTGGCCGGCGAGGACGCCGGCGCTCCAGAACTGCGCGCGTCGACCTATCGACCGCCGACCCCCATCGAGCGCCGGCACCATGGAGCGCCGGCGTCCTCGCCGGCCTGCCGCGCACCGCAAGCCCCTACCCACCACGCCGACGTGCCGACCGACCGTGCACCCCAACGCCCACGGTCCATCCCCGCCTGCGCCGGTGGCCGGTGAGGGCACCGGCGCTCCATGGGGCCGACGCTGTCAATGTCAACCGAAAATGTCCGCTCTTGAGGAAGCGGTATGGAGAGCGGGAGCGCCGGATTGAGGCCGCCCGGGACAGCGTCGAGCCAGCCTCCGGGGCGACGCTCGGCTGCTGGCAGGCCTGCTCCGGCTCTCTGGTCACACCCACGACGACCAGCACCGGCTGGTCGCTTCCCTCACCCGGCCGGCTCGGAAAGGAGGGAAACTCCGCTGGCGGCGGCCGCTTGCTGAAGGCGCCG
The DNA here is from genome assembly GCA_012271265.1 of Vicinamibacteraceae bacterium. GTDB lineage: Bacteria > Acidobacteriota > Vicinamibacteria > Marinacidobacterales > Marinacidobacteraceae > JAAXGQ01. The sequence continues at coordinate 10,799 of JAAXGQ010000005.1, read as the reverse complement.
GTCCAGGGACGCGAGCGGGAGCGCTCGTCGGACGGCGACTTCGAGATAGGCCGCGTCGTACACGGTGAGACCAAACCGTCGGGCAAGGCGGAGCACATGCCGGCCGTCATGGTCGGAGTCGATCGAGATCGGTAGTCGGCCGACGGCCCTGAGCACCCTGTCCGTCTCCGCGGTCCCGAGCCGTCCCCGGCGCTCATTGACGATGAGCGCGTTACGCAACTCGTACCACCAGATCCCCGGAACGAAGGCTCCTCTCGAGGTGGCTCGACGCAGCGCGACGTCCGCCACGGGGTGGATCTCGTCGGCCATGCTCCAGGCGAGAACAACCGAGTTGTCGAGGACAAAGGGCGTCAATGGCGATGACCCTCGTGGATCGTCGCGATCAGATCTTCAATGGGAGCCCGCCTGACGCGACGGCGCACGGCGCGCAGTTCGGCCGCCGCCTTGGCTGCCCGGACCTGATCATCCGCTTCGACCGGCCCGAGACGGGCCACGGGACGGCCGCGCCGGGTGATCGTCAGGGTCTCTCCCTGCTCAACCCGGTCAAGCAGGCGGGAAAGGTGGGTTCTGGCCTCGTAGACGCCGATGCTGGTCATGGATGAGCCTCCGTCTAGTCGTTCCGACGAGTCTATCTCGTGAAAAAGAGGTGCGACCGCAGCGGGCCGCGGAGACCGGCCGCGGGTCAGGGCGAGGCGGGGGGGTGGAAGCGGTGGCGCTTGCCGCCGTGGACGGTGGGTTCGAGGCACCACTTCCGGCAGAGCAGCGCCACCTGATCCATCGCCTCGGCGTCGAAGCCGAGGGCTTGTTCGAGGACCAGACGGTCGAGCTCCTTCCGGGTCGGGTCCTCGGCGGCCAGGTGCGCCGGGAGGAACGCGCGCTCCGCCAGCCGGGCCGGCGTCTCCGCGAGCCCGCGGACCCGATCGGGGTCGAGCACCCGCAGGTCGATCACCGGCAGATCGGGGATTCGGGTGATCGTGAGGTTGGTCCGTCCGGACTGCTGGGTCGTTCCCAGCCACCAGAAAAGAAGCAGGCCCAGGGTGGTGTTCGCCCATGCCGCGAGCGCGTCCTCCCAGGCCGCGTCCGTCGGCTGGAAGGACGGCCAAGCGCGCCCGCCGATGGCCCGCTCCGGGGTCAGGCAGGCGGCGAGGCTCTGCGAGTTGAGTCGGAAATCCCGGTTGATGTGGAGGCGCGAGGCGGTCTTCCAGACCGACGCGGCGTCCTCGTCGCGTCCCCGGCGGACGACTCCCATCGAGTCCGGCGGCACGCCGAGGCGCCGTTCGCGCTTCGCGTCGTGCCCCCAGAGCACCGGGAATGTCGGGAAGCCATGGGGCGGCACGATCCTGAGCGGACCGCGGGCGGTCATCGTGGCGCCGCTCCGCCCTCCAACATCGCGATCCACCGGGCCGTGCTCTCCGAGGCTTCCCAGGGGAGTGACCGGGATGCGGCGGCTCCCCCCGGTCCGCGGCAGCGCCAGCACGCCGTTTCCCAGCCGCAGCGCCGCCTCGGCGAGGGACAGATCCGCGACGCCGGAGCAGCCTCCGGCGGCGAGGCTGGCGTGGATCCCGCCGCCCGCCGCGTCCTCTCCCAACCCGATCCCGAACGCCCGTCGCGGCACGGCTCGCCCGCTCGCGAGCCCACGACGCACCGCGCGAGCGGTCTCGTGCGCCTCGGCGGCCGAATCCGGACGCCGCGCGAGAGCGATCCAGGTCGCCGCCGACGCATCGAGGTCCACGGGCGCGGGTGCGCCTTGCCGCCGTTTCCGGGCAATCAGGAGCACCTCGGCCATCCCGGTGTCCGCCGAGAACGACTTCTCGGCGCCGCTGGCCCCGGCCAGGGAAACCACCGTGATGTCCCGGTAGTGGCGGGCGAGTAACTGCCGACTCGCTTCCCATCCCTTCCCGAGCGCGAACGCGGCGGGCAGCACCATCGCCAGCACGCCGCCGGGACGAAGCTTGGCGTGGCCGAGGTCGAGGAAGTTCGAGGCCAACCCGGCGTTGCCGTGGCTCGCCGGCGGGGCCTCCCCCGCCTTCCGCCGCTTCCGGGCGACCCCGGCCCGAAGCCGCTTCAGTTCCGCCCCCATCTCCCGCTGCTCCCGCCGCGTCGTGCCGAAGCCGGCGAACGACGGCACCGCCTCGTCGGTGGCCTCGTGGTTCGTCGGCCGGGTGAAGGGCGGGTTCATGATGACCAGATCGAGCGAGCCGTCGGCGAGCACGAAGCCGCCGCTCGCCAGCTCCTGCTCCGAGACCGCCTCCTCGGCAGACCCCCCGAGGCCGGCCATCCCCGCCGCCAGCCCGGTCCGGAAGAGGCTGGGCATCTGCTCCCCCTCCAGCAGACTCAGGGTCCCGAGGCAGAGCCGGGCGACCCGCGGGTCGCGCCCGTAGGGCAGCGTGTACACCTGCGTCCGCCGGTAGGGAACCGTCGGGTGGACGCTCGACAGCATGGAGGCGGTGAGGTGTGCGGCCGCCGGCATGATGTCCGCCCCGATCAGCGCCCGCTCCATCATCGTTCGGTGCAGGGTCTCGTCGTCGCCCCCGGCGCGGCGGCAGCGGGCGATCAGCGCGTGGTAGGCCGCCAGCAGCAGGGTGCCGGTGCCGCAGGCGAGGTCCGCCACCCGGAGCCGGGTCATCGCCTTCGGGTCGCTCCACGAGGCATCGAGGGCGCCCACCGCCAGATCGGCGAGCAGCGACGCCGCCTCCGGGCGGGTGTAGAAGGTGGCGAGGAACTTCCGGTCCTGGATGAGCTGCTGGAACATCCGTCCGGTGAGGTCGTGGGAGCGGGTGACCCCCTCGGCGGCGAGCTCGTCGGCGGCCTCGCCGAGCATCCCGAGCACCGGGCCGGCCACCTCGGACGGTATCCGCTCCAGGATGTCCCGGGCGATGGCGAAGATCGGCCAGTAGTTGATCAGGAGGATCGCCCGCCACTCGGCGAGAACCCGGTTGCGGGGCAGCGCGCCGGTGTCGGTTCGGAGCGCGTCGAGGGTGCGGATGGGCCGTTCGCCCCCGGGTCCGGCGATCCCGGCGATCGCGGTATGGAACGAACAGGCATTCGCCACGATCGCCATCGCCATCCGCTCGGTCTGGACCCCCGGGTCCTGGTGAAGCAGCGCGGCGACGCCTTCGAGCACCCCCGGCCGCGCCACGAGGCCTCTCGAAAGGCGGCCCGCCGCACGGCGGATCGCATTCTCGAGCAGGTCCGTGCTCCGGGCGATGGCGCGCTCGGAGACGGCGAGGTTCTCCACCAGCCCCGCGAGGTCGTCGACCCCGCCCTCGATCCATCCCCGCCGGGGGAAGCGGCTTCGGCTCCGCCCCTCGGAAGACACCACCGCGTAGCGCGCCCCCGTATCCGCCACCTCCCCAACCAGCCCGCTCTCGGGGACATCGCGGAGCCGCTGCCGGAGACGCACCGCGACGGCATGGCGGATCGGCGCCCCGGTGGCGGCGGCGCGGCGGCCCAGTCGGGCGGCGGCGTCCTTCTCGACGGTGGCGGCCGGATCCACTTCGGTTTCGACCACGACCGGCGGCGCGGCCGCGGGCTCGATGAGGATGTCCGGGCGGCCGCCGCCTTCGAGGGCGCCCAGGCTCTCGGAACAGACCGCGCCCTCTCCCCGCCAGGCCGGACTCCGCCGCCGCAGGCACTCCGCCAGCGCGTTGTTCAGCGTGTGCTCGTCGTTCCGCGCCATGCGGCGGCCCCGGTTCCCGCTCGCGGGTCAGCGCCGGCGCCAGCCGGCGTCAGAAAAGGTCCAAGGGATTCACGATACCCGAACCCCACGACGAAATCTGTCGCTCAAGAGTGAGCGAGGGGCTGCCGGCCAAACGCCGAACGCGGCCATGGAGCACCGGCGTCCTCGCCGGCCTGCGCCGCATCGTCGGGAAGAGGTTCACCTCGACGAGCGCGGGAGCCGGGCGAGGCGTTGGCGCTCCGGGTGCTCGAAGGCGGACGCCATGAGTCCCTGCTCCGGACGCCCGATGCCGACGCGCCGCGCTTCGTCGCGCCAGCGGCTCACGGCCGCCGCGGCCTTCCCCGCGATCTCTCGGGCGCGCGATGGTGAGACTCCGTAGTAGGGAGCCGTCTCGAACGCGAGGTCACAAGTGGCGCCGGGGTCGCCCTCGACGATGGCGGTGGTCAGGGTCCGGCCGCCGAACTCCGCCGGGGTGGGGTTCAGGTCGTACGCCGGAGAAAGACGCCAGCCGCCGTCGCCGAGGCGCACGAATCCGTGGTTGCGAAGGTGGTCGTCGTGGTTCGAGATCAGCACGGTGAAAACGATGCGCCGCCACAGTTCCTCCAGATCGTCCGTCGGAGCCGCGCCGTAGCGACGGATGGCTTCCGCGATCTCGGGATACGCGCGCGGCTCGCGGTCGGACGCGCCGAGCAACGTCATCGAGGACAGGAAGGGAATGCGCCTGTCACCCGCCCGGTCGAATCGACGGACGACCAGGACTCCCTTCCCCGCGACCGGCGCGATGCGCGCCTCGGCCGTTCGGATTCCGGCGCGGCGAGCGAGCGAGAGACCAACGGCCTCCCAACGCGGGACATCCCATGCATCGTCGGCCTTCGGGAACTTCGCCAGGGCGAGGCGCCCATCGCGGTCGCGCACCGAGGCCTTGGGCCGGGCGCCGCCGAGAGACGCCCCGGGGGCGAGGAGCAGCCGCAGGTCCTCCTCGCTTTCGGATGCGGCGACCACGCGTTCGGCGGCGCCGAGCAGGCGCGGCAACGCGACCAGCGGTGGAACCCGGTTGGGCGCCGGCGGGGCCAGGAACGGCCCCTCCGGGGCTTCGTGAAACCGCAACGCCCCCTGGCGCGCCTCGTCGTCCACGCCGAGCAGGAAGTCGCCTTCCGTGAGGACGCGGGGGACCCGACCCTCACGCTGGGCGCTCCGGCGTTCGGCGCGGCGCAGGAGCATGCGCCCCCAGCGATCGGGGGCGGCGTCGTCGAACGCCCCGAACAACGGTCGTCCGGGGTCGGTGTGGTAGGCGCCGACGCCTGGCTGTAGCGCCGGATCGAGCGCGAAACGGCCCGGGTGTCGCAGCCAGCGGCGGTCGTACAGGAACGACGCACTCGCGCGATGTCCCCGGACGCGGAGCCAGAGCCGTCCCACCGGGCCCGGAAACCCGCTTCCGTCGCAATGGACGAACACCCGGCGGTCCATCAGGACTCCTCCGCGTCGAACCGCCGGTCGCGCAGGTGGATGCGCGAGGGGAGCCGCTCGGCTTCGAGGTCCAGCCCCACGACGTCCTGTCCCGGGTCCGCCAGATCCCCGAGCCGCCGATGGAGGCCGAGCACGAAAAGCACGCGGGCGTAGTTCCCGACGCCGACCCCCGGATCGCCTCGTTCGATCCGGTGGAGGGTCGTGCGGCTCAGCATGGCGCGTTCGGCCATGAGCGCCGTGGGGATTCGGCGGCGCCGGCGGGCGTCCCGGAGATCCGCCCCCAGCTTCCGCAGCATGGGCAAGACCGGAAGCGGCAGCGTCGCGTCGCGCTTGGACGGCATGGTGTCTGGTATTGAGGACAGTCTACCCATTTGTGTTCCCTATGATGAACGCTACGGAGTCTCACCGGCCACCGCGCCATCTCGGCAACGACGCCGAACCTAAACTGGCCGCATGCCGGGAGCGATCGTCGGAGAAGGGCCGTTTCGTCCCGGCACGGGAGGACTGCCGCCCTACCTCGCCGATCGGGAGAGGGAACAGGCCTTCTTCCGGACGCGCATCGCAGCCATGGCGGGAGGCGTTCCCCCGCCGAATGAAGTCATTCTCTGCGGGCCGCGCGGCAACGGAAAGACGGCGCTGCTGGTCTGGCTGCAGCAGGAAATCGCCAACGGCGAGAACGTCGAGGCCGTCCGCCTGACGCCCTCGGAAATCGGAACGGGCGCGCTGCTTGCGGAACGGCTCCTGCCAGAGGCGTGGTGGACCGGCCTGACCCCCGAAGACGTGTCCGTCGCGGGGATCACCTGGCATCCCGGGCACGGGCGGCGGGCGCCGCTGGCGACGGACATCCTCGCCGCGCGCGCCCGTCGGAGGCCGCTTGTCGTTCTGCTGGATGAGGCGCATACGCTGGCGCCGGAGGTTGGAGGGGCCCTCCTGAACGCGAGTCAGGTCGTTGGCCGCGAACTGCCGTTCCTGTTGGTGCTCGCCGGGACACCGAACCTGCGGAACCGTCTGAGCCGCATGGACGCGTCCTTCTGGCCTCGCGCCCACCAGCTCCCGATCAATCGCCTCGATGCGGCGTCCAGCGCCGCCGCCATCGGTCGGCCCCTGACCGAGAGCAACATCGCCGTGACCGAAGGCACTCTGGACTGGATGGTTCGTCAGAGCCACGGGTATCCCTTTTTCCTCCAGCTCTGGGGCAGCCTGGTCTGGCAGCGGGCCGTCGCGGGCGGGAGCGGGTCCGTAGGCCGCGACGACACCGAAGCGGCGCAGCCGGAATTCGATTGGCGGAAGGAGCTGTACCACCTGGAGCGCTTCAACGAACTCGAGGAGCGCGGCCAGCTCGAGGTCGCGCGCGCCGTCGCGGACGCTTTCGCGGCAAGACCCGCCCTGACCCTTACCGAGCTACGTCAGATCGTTGTCGCCCACCACGGCGGAACCGCCGGCCGGGACGAGGCAACCGAAGCCCTCCGGCGCTGCGGCACCTGGGGTTCATCTGGCAGTCCGGCGCGGATCCACGCTGGGAGCCCGGCATCCCCAGCCTCATGGACCACATCCGGGAACACGCGCCAGCGGCCTGACCGCCGGCTCGCTCCCCTTGCCCGGAGGCGGTCGCCCCGGGGTGCTACCGGCTCAGGGGACTTCGGGGCGCGGACCGGACGGCGACGAGGCTCCGGTGGCTGCCGCTCCGCCGGGGCGGATCAGGTCGACGAGGGCGCCGGGGTGGGAGACGCGGATCGAGATGTCGGCGTCGAGCCGGATGGGAGCGCGGAAGGCGTACTTCTCGGCCCAGTCCTCGTCGAAGCGGGTGATGCGGAGGAGGGGCTCCACCTCGCCGTCCGCGCTCACGGCCTGCACGGCGAACCCCTCATCGCCGAGGACGAGACCATCGGGCGGGAGCACCGCGAGGAGAGCGGCGCCGGGAAGGCGGCTGTCACCGGGTTCGAGGGCGACGGTCTCGACCACCGCTCCGCCGGCACGATCCGGTGGGAACACGACGATCTCCGGGGCGTCCACGTAGCCGAGCCCCTCGGTGTCGAAGCTCTTGCGGTAGCGCAGCTCCAGGAAGAGCCCCGACCCCGTCGGCAGCAGATCCACGACGCCGTCAGGGCGGGTGCGCCGCCCCTGCCCCGGCACCCACGTAAACAGCGGAACTGCCGTTTCGCACCCGTTTCCGATCAGCACGCGGGCCCGGCGGAGGATCGGCCAGGCGTCGCCGGGGAGCAGCTCGAAGCCGGAGGCGGCGGTCCCGACCCCCTCGCTCCGGACGAGCGGCCGGCAGAGGGCGGCCTCGGACTCCATCTCGCCGATCTCGACCGGCGCTTCCAGGCGCAGCCGGGTGGCGGGCAGGTCGTCCGCAAACGCAGCCCGAGACCCAGACCCAGCGTCTGTCAGCGCGGCCGCGCCTTCCTCCGGGGGCCTGCCCTCGGGGGCGAGGCCGATCGCCCAGTCCACCAGCAGATTCGTCTCCCGCTCGTCAAGGGTGCGCGCGTGGGCCAGGTCGCCCACGCCGTCCTCCGGGAGCCACGGCGGCATCTGGCGCGTCAGGACCTGGCGGGCGATCGCGTTCGCCCACGGGAGCACCTCCGTGTAGCGCATCAGGTTCACCGGCGCCGGGCTGTTGCCGACGTGGCACCCGGCGCAGTGCTCGCCGAGGAGCGGGCGAATGTCCTTCCAGTAGGTGAAGCGGGAGAGTTCGGGCTCGTGGGCGGTTGCCTCGAAGGCGGTGTCCGGCGCCGAAAGGAAGACCCAGCCCAGCGCTCCGAGCGCGAGGCCCCCGCCGAAGAAGCCGATCGACTCCCGCGCCCGAGGGGGGCGCTTCGTCGGTGTCGGCACAGCGATCCCCGGGCTACGGCGACGCGTCGGCCAGACCCGCCATCCCGGCGGCGAAGATGACGTACGCCTCCCCGACCCGGACGCGGTCGCCCAGGTCGCCGTACATGTCGAGCAGCCAGGCGCCGCGCACGATCTGCTTCAGGGCCGCCCAGGGCCGGGGCTCGGGGGCCTTCTCCGAGTAGGCCAGGGCGAGGTCCTTCGCTTCGAGCGCCGGGATGAAGAGGTCGGCCCAGCGGCCCGCCTCGATCAGGGCCTGCACCCGGCGGTCCCGGTCGTGGATCTCGCGCAGGATCTCCTCGGCGCTTCCCGGGATGCGCAGCTCGGGCAGGCCCCCCGCCACGCGCACTGTTCCGGCCGCCTCGGCGAGGGCCGCGCGCTCCGATTCCGAAAGGAAGATGAAGTCGAAGCGCTGCTCCGCTTCGACCCCGACCGTTTCCGGCGTCTCGGGGAAGCGGACGAACGCGGTGAAGGCCGAGCGCCCCTCGGGGTCCGTCGCAAACGGGGCTTCGAGAAAGTCCGCCCCCCCCGCAAGCGTCACCGGCTCGCCGATCGGCGCGCCCCGGTCGTCCGCCTCCACGACCCGCGCCGCGAAGGGAGTCGGCTCGACGGGGCGGGTGAACGAGTCGTAGAAGTAGAGCCGGAAGGCGCCGTCCTCGAGCGCGCCTTCGAGGTGGTGCACGCCGTCCGGCGCCATGAACAGGATTCCACCGTGGCGCGGATTGTGGTCGCCGTGCTCGGAGACGCGGGAGGTCATGTCGCGGGGCGCCCCGGAAGCGCAGGTCCCGGGCTCCACGAAGAACCGGTCCGGCGCATCGGGACAGAACCAAACGACCTCCCGGGTCGCCGGAACCAGCGGGTCGCCGGTGTCCGGGCAGATGCCCGGCTCCTCCTCGACCACGCCGTCCTCGTCGCCGAGGCACACGTAGCGGGTCACCAGGGTGCGTTGCACCAGCGCCATCCCGCAGAGCGGACAGTGTCCCTCTTCATGCGCCTGGTGGTCGCGGTGCATCGGGCACAGCCACACGGTGTACCCGTCCTCCGCCGTGGCGTCCTCGGGGATCTGGGCGGCTGGCGCCGAGGCGGCCATCGCGATCACGCCCGCCGCGAGCACCGCGCGCCGCAGCAAGGTCAGGGTCACATTTCAAATCTAGCATCGGCGTACGCGGGCCTCGAGCGATGCCCCACCCGGGGAGGACCGGCGACGCTACGGGGGCGGACGGCGGGTGAGGTTGAAGACGATGCCGCCGGTGGCGCGGACGAGGTTGGTGGGAGTGATCAGGATCTCCTCACCCCAGACGCCGGCGCCGACCCCAAGCAGGGGCTCTTCCATGAGCGCCTCGTCGATGAAGGTGCGGGCGCCCTCCGGCTGCCATCCGAAGGGAGGAATGGAGCCGATCCGGTAGCCGGTGAACTTGAACACGGCGTCGGGCGCCGCGAGGCGGATGTTCCGATTGCCGAACGCCTTCTTCAGCCTGCCGGAGATTGCGTTCCGGTCTCCGCCGACCGCGACGAGCGCCCGCTCCCCGGTCCCTGACTGAAAGATGAGCGTCTTCACCATCTGGCTCGCCCGAAACCCGAGGGCCGCCGCAACGGACGCCGCGCCCTTCGGGGTCAAGGCGGGGAAGACCCGCCGCTCCCAGGGGATTCCCATCCGCTCCAGCAGCCGGTGCGCCGGCAGCTTCCAGTCTTCACTCATCGCTTGGGTCCCCGCAGCTGCGCTCCGGTCAGCCGGCCCGCCCAGCGCACCACCGCCCGAGGGGAGAGCCGGGTGAACACCGGCACCAGCCGGGACAGCAGTCCGGGGTTGATGACGACCCGTCCGGCGAGGGCGCCCCGGTAGCCGGCCCGGGCCACCGCTCTCGGGTTTGCCAAAGCCAGTCCGCGGATGCCTCCCGGGCGAGGCATGCCCGCCGCGCCGAAGAACGGGGTGTCCACCGGACCCGGGCAGAGCACGCTCACCGTGACGCCACTCCCCGCGTACTCCGCCGCGAGCCCTTCGCTGAGATGGAGGACGAACGCCTTGGTCGCCGCGTAGGCGGTGAACCCCAGCCCGGGCACGTAGCCGGCCCCGGAACCGACGTTGAGCACCCGGCCTCGGCCTCGTTGGAGCATCCGGGGCAGGAGCAGTCGGCAGAGATCCGCCAGCGCCCCGATGTTCAGGGCGAGCATCTTCCGCTGGGTGGAGAGCGGCACCTCGTGGAACGGGCGGCTGCGTCCGAAGCCGGCGTTGTTCACGAGGAATTCCACCTCGATGCCCCGTTCGTCGACACGCGCCAGCAGCTGCTCGGCCGCCCCGGGGACGGTCAGATCCATCGGGATCGCGACCGCTTCGACGCCGTGGTCGGCAGCGAGCCCGGCGGCCGCCTCGGCGAGCCGCTCCCGGCTCCGCGCAACGAGCGCCAGGTTCCAGCCGTCCGCCGCGGCGAAACGGGCGAGCTCCCGTCCGATCCCGGTCGAGCCGCCGGTGATGAGCGCCCAGGGTCCGCCCCCGGAGGACGACGATGCGCTCCGCGACCGAGGCATACCTCAGTCTAAGTCCCGCGCCTCGGCCCCATGGAGCGCCGCCCCCATGGAGCTCCGGCGTCCCCGCCGGCCCGCGCCGCCCTACTGGAGCGCCGGCGTCCTCGCCGGCCTACGCCGCACCGCCAGTCCCTCACGCAGTCTCTTGCCGACCGCGACGCCCCATGGAGCGCCGGCGTCCCCGCCGGCCCGCGCCGCACCCCCGGCCCCTCAGCCAGCCTCCTGCCGACCGCGACGCCCCATGGAGCGCCGGCGTCCTCGCCGGCCTGCGCCGCACCCTCGGCCCCTCAGCCAGCCTCCT